>NZ_JACLIC010000025.1:0-338742 GCF_019748695.1 Paenibacillus cucumis (ex Kampfer et al. 2016)
ATCGCACCCCGGACATCCTTGGAAAAAACGTTACTATCCATTTGGGAGGGCGTACTTGGTATAGATACAGTTTCTTTGATGTAGGAGGTAACTCTTTACGCGCGACAAAGCTGGTGTACAAAATCAATCAACACCTGAGTGTTCGTATCTCCGTTAGAAACGTCTTTGAATGGCAGACAATAGAACAGATGGCCCAGTACATTAATCAGATGGAGCAGCAGGTTAACCAGTCTATTGTAAAAGCGACGGAAAAAGAATATTATCCTATTTCTTCAGCACAAATGAGAATGTACATTATGAGCATGAAAGCCGGTGAAGAGCTCACCTACAACATGTCAGGCCTGTTTATGCTGGAAGGAGCGCTTGATCAGACACGATTGGACGCAGCTTTTCAGCAGTTAGTAGATCGTCATGAATCGCTCCGGACTGCTTTCAAAGCCATCCACGGAGAACCCAAACAAATCATATATCCTGAAGTGAAGTTTGTCATTGAATCCATTCAGGCGGTGGAAGAAGAGGTGGAAGACCAGGTAGAGCAATTTGTTCGTGCCTTTGATCTGGGACAAGCACCGCTTATGAGAGCAGGGCTGATTGAACTTCGACAGGATTGCCATGTACTGTTAGTAGATCTGCACCATATCATTGCAGATGGGCTATCTGTGCAGATTTTAATGACCGAACTCGGTCAGTTATATCGCGAGGAAAAGTTACCCCCTCTTCGAATTCAGTACAAGGATTATGCGGAGTGGCAGCAATTCCAACTTCACAGTGATTGGATGAAAAAGCAGGAGCAGTATTGGCTCGAGGTCTTCAGTGAAAAGATTCCACTATTAGAATTGCCAATAGATTATGAAAGACGTGAATCGCCGCGTTATGAGGGAGATTTATTGGAAATTGCTGTGAACGAAGAGCTGGTCATAAGCTTGAGAAAATTGGAAGCTCAGACAGGAGCAACGTTATACATGATCCTGCTCGCGGCTTATACCATTTTGTTGTCTAAATATAGTGGACAAGAGGATATTATCGTGGGTATGCCGATTGCGGGAAGAACACATGCGGAACTGGAGCCGGTGATGGGCATGTTCGTGAATACACTTGCTGTTCGACATCAGCCTGCAGCAGATAAAACATTTGCAGCATATCTACTGGAAGTCAAAGAACATATGCTGAACGCTTATGAGAATCAGGATTATCCGTTTGAGGAATTGATTAAAAAAGTTGATTTAAACAAGGATGTACGGCGGAACCCGCTGTTTGACACGATGTTTGTATTGCAAAATTCAGGTCCGTCAGAGATGCATATGGATGGACTCACCTGTAAACCAGTTGCTCCAAATAATCGCGTATCCAAGTTTGATTTAACGCTGTATGTTACCGAGTCGGATCAGCAGATTGATGCCGCTTTTGAATATAGCACGATTCTATTTGAAAAAACCACGATTGCAGCCATGTCACAACACTTGCTTCTCATTCTGACAACGATATGCTGTGAGCCTCATATTAAAATCAATCAGATTAAATTCCCTGAAGAGGACATGAATGAAGGTACACTGACCGATCTGATCGAGATGGATTTTTTCTAAGTGAATATAAAATATAAATTCTGATTGGGGTGTCGTATGTCTATATTTAAGAAACAAGAATTGTATTGGGAGAGCCGATTCCAAGAAGATGATGTTCTTGTTCATTTGCCTTATTGCAAGATCAATTCCAAACACACATACGATATAAACCAACAAAATTACATTAATAAACCATTGTCAGACGAAGTATCTACTAGAATCAAATCTATTTCAAGAAACATCCCTATGGCCATGTACACGATATTATTATCCGGAGTTCAGTGTCTTTTATATAAATACACCAATGAAACCCAAATAATTATCGGCATGAGAGCGATGGAAGAGAAGAACAGTGACCCGACGCTCTCAAATAAGGTTCTCCTCTTAAAAAATAATATCGATCACACGATGTCTTTTAAGTCCATATTTAATCAAATGAAGGTCAGTTTCAGTGAGGCTGTTCAACATCAACGAATCTCTTTCAGAAAAATGGTTGAACGTTTAAGCATAGAGTACGATTCGAATCACATACCCATGATTCATACATTGGTTTCATTGGGGAAAGCTCAAACTGTTTCTGATGACAATAACGTAAGAGCAGCCACGTTATTTCACTTTAATCTGGAGAACGAGAGGATTCACTTGAAATTAACCTATGACGCAGAGCGTTATGATCGAGATTATATGTTTCAGGCTGCAGAGCATCTCGATCAATTGTTCGCTATCCTATTGAACCAACCCGATCTGGGGTTAAGTCGCGTCGACCTGTTGTCAGTTTCCGAGCGGAACAAACTGTTGTTCGATTTTAACGATACAAAAGTGGTTTATCCACAGCATAAGTTAATGCATCAATTATTTGAAGAACAGGTGGAGAGGACGCCGGATCATCCTGCAGTCGTATTTGAGAACAGTGCATTAACCTACAAAGATTTAAATCAACAGTCCAATCAATTGGCTCGCACACTTCAAGCAAAGGGATTGCAGACAGGGCAATTCGTTGGAATCATGGCAGAACGATCGCTGGAAATGATTGTGGGATTATTGGGTATTCTGAAAGCTGGTGGGGCGTATGTTCCCATTGATCCGGAATATCCGGCAGATCGTATCCGGTTTATCCTTGAGGACTTCAATGCGGCTTGGTTGCTGCATCACAGTTACATGCAAATACCTGAATCATATGAGGGTACGTCTGTTTTTCTCGAAGATGATGCCCATCGCAGCAACAGTCATTTGAATCTGGAGCATTCGACCAGTGATAGTGACCTAGCATATATGATCTACACGTCAGGAACAACGGGCAACCCCAAAGGTGTCATGATTGAACATGCCAGCATTGTGAATTCCCTGCAATGGAAATCGGACTTTTATCATTTTAGCAAAAACGACCGGGTGTTAATGCTGAATCCCTTTGTGTTTGATTCGTTCATTACTCACTTTTTTGGCCCGATCATCTCTGGATCAACCGTGCACGTATTGAACGGGCAACAGTGTAAAGATGCGGTGGCCATCAATTCGATGATCAAAACAAAGGCAATTACGCATATTCAAAGCCCGCCGAGTTTCTTGATGACTCTTTTGGAACAAGCGGAAGCTGCAGATTGGGCTTCGATGAAAAATGTAGTCGCAGCGGGAGAGAAAATTGTACCTTCTTTGATCCAGCGATTGAAACATATCAATCCACGGATCGAAGTATGTAACGAGTATGGCCCGACGGAAAATAGTGTGGTATCTACCGTTCTTCCGATTAATTCGACAGAGCAATATATCTCGATTGGAAAGCCAATTGCGAACAATAGAGTCTACATTTTAAGTGAACACCGTGAATTGCAGCCTATCGGAGTGCAGGGAGAATTATGTGTAGCGGGAGCGGGGATCGCCAGAGGTTACTTGAATCGCCTTGACCTGACGGCAGAGAAGTTTGTCGATGATCCGTTTGTACCTAGAGCGAAGATGTACAAAACGGGTGACTTTGCAAGATGGCTGCCTGATGGAAATATTGAATATATCGGAAGAATGGACCATCAAGAGAAAATTCGTGGATACCGGATTGAACTTGGTGAAGTGGAGGGTGCCCTTTTAAATATAACCCGGATTCAAGAGGCTATCGTGATCGCTATTGAAGATGAAGCGGGAACAAAGCAATTATGTGCCTATTTCGTAGGAGCTGAAGCAATGACCATTGCGGAGCTACGGGAAGAGTTAGCTTGGCATTTGCCAAGCTACATGATTCCATCCTATTTTGTACAGCTGGATCAGATGCCGCTTACGTCCAATGGAAAGGTGGATCGCAAAGCATTGCCTTCTCCCAAAGAACATATGTTGAAGGGAATGCAATACGAAGCGCCGCGCACCATCATGGAACAACAGCTGGTATCTATCTGGGAAAGTGTGCTGGGAGTACAAAATATCGGACTGCGGGATAATTTTTTCGAGCTGGGCGGGGATTCGATTAAATCCATTCAGGTATCGTCGAGGTTATATCAGGACGGTTATCAGGTACAGATGGAACAGCTATTTAAGAACCCAACCATTGCAAGCTTGATTCCGCATGTTCAGCCCGTAAGCACTAAATCAGAACAGGGAACCGTTTCGGGCAAAGTGTTACTGACGCCTATCCAACATTGGTTTTTTGAGCAGTACAAGGTGGATCCCCATCACTATAATCAGTCCATTATGCTATATCGGCAAGAAGGTTTTCACGAGGCCGTCCTACGCCAGGTGTTCGATAAAATGATTGAGCATCATGATGCACTACGCATGGAGTATCATTACAACGAACAAGGTTATGAACCGTGGAATCAAAGGCTGGACTCACCAAAATCATTCTATACGTTTGAAACGATGGATTTTACGTCGTTAGCAGATCCATCTGATCCAATCGAGAAGAAAGCCAATGAACTGCAACGGTTGCTCAGCTTGGAGTGCGGCCCTTTGATGAGGTTGTGTTTATTTCAATGCGCGGACGGTGATCATCTATTGATTGTGATCCATCATTTGGTGATCGACGGGGTTTCATGGCGAATTCTGATTGAAGATATATCAAAGAGCTATGAACAATTCATGCTTGAAAAACCGATGCAGCTACCACAGAAAACGGCATCGTTTCAATTATGGGCGGAGCAGCTTCAGTTGTATGCGGACAGCGAAGTTATGAAACAGGAATTGGACTACTGGAGAGAAATGGAACAAGCCTCCTTTACGCCATTACCGACCGATTTCAGAACGAACGATGCCCTGGAAAAAGACAGCGAAGAACTAACGCTAGAATGGACGGTAGCCGAAACAGAGCAGCTATTGAAACATGCAAATCGTGCGTATAATACGGAGATTACCGATCTTCTGCTTACTGCATTAGCTATGTCTATTTATCAATGGACGGGCAGTGATCAAATTCTTGTGAATCTAGAGGGACATGGCAGAGAACCGATTATTCCGGATCTTGATATTACACGAACGGTCGGATGGTTTACAAGCCAATACCCAGTTGTGCTTAACATGAAAGAACATTCCAATCTATCTCTGCTCATTAGAACAAACAAAGAGGTCCTTCGCAATATCCCTAAAAAAGGGATTGGATACGGGATTTTAAGATATTTAAGCACACATCTGAAAGAGACTCCATTTACCTTGAATCCTGAAATTAGCTTCAACTATTTGGGACAATTCGATCAGGACCTCCAACATAGCGGGATGCAAATGTCTCCTTATTCCGGTGGAGCCGCAGCAAGCGAGAATCATAGAAGAAATGTCCTTATCGATGTTAATGCTTTGATTATGGATGGGAAGTTGTCCTTGTCCTTGAAGTTCAGTCGTACACAATATCATAAAGAAACGATGGGGCGAGTGGAGGCCTATTTCAAGAACCATGTGCGAGAATTAACCAAGCACTGCTTGAGCAAAGAGAAACCGGAATTAACACCAAGTGATCTATCCTTGAAAGGTATGACCATTGAAGAGCTAGAAGGTCTGGTTCGCGAAGTTGAACTCATTGGTGAAGTCGAAGACATATATGCGCTGTCTCCGATGCAAAATGGAATGTTATTTCACGGTTTACTTCATTCGAATTCGGAAGCTTATGTGCTTCAAACGACACTGGATCTTCATGGATTGTTAGACGTGAAAGCATTTGCGAAAAGTTTGGATCAACTGATCGAGCGGAATTCGATTCTCAGAACGAATTTTCATAGCCAATGGAAACACGGTCCCCTGCAAGTGGTTTACCGTCATAAACCAAACGCGATTCTATATGAAGATTTGCGAGAAATGAAAGAAGAAGATCGTGACGCATATGTGGCAGCTTATATTCGAAAAGATAAAAATAAAGGTTTTGATTTGTCCAAGGATGTGTTGATGCGGATATCGATTTTGCAGACGGATGATCAAACCTATCGTTTCATTTGGAATTATCATCATATTTTAATGGATGGCTGGTGTCTTTCTCTTGTGATCCAGGAGCTGTTCGATGGTTATTTTGCAATCCTGGAACGACGGAAAAGTGAACAACAAACAGCTGCGCCTTACAAACACTATATTGAATGGCTAGATAAACAGGATCATAAAGCATCGCTGAAATACTGGAGCGACTATTTGGAAGGTTATGAGGAGCAGACCGCTTTGCCAAAAGAGCATAGCATTCGAAAAAGCAGCGAATATCATTCCGAAAATCTAATTTGCCCACTGAGTCAGGAATTAACTGAACGCATCACACAGGTCGCAAGTCAGAATCAGGTAACGCTGAACACGCTAATGCAGACAGCTTGGGGAATGTTGCTGCAGAAATACAACAACAGTGAGGATGTCGTATTTGGGAGTGTGGTATCCGGCAGACCAGCAGAGATTGCTGGTGTTGAGCGTATAATCGGGCTATTCATTAATACGATCCCTGTGCGAATTCAAACGCAAGGAAACGAAACATTCGCGGCGATGATGAGACGGATCCAGGAGCAAGCTGTCGCTTCGCATCCGCATGAAACGTATCCATTATACGAGATTCAAGCGGAAACCAAGCAAAAGCAAAATTTGATCGATCACATTCTCGTGTTTGAGAATTATCCGGTACAGGGCATCACGGAACAGTTTGGGGATCAAGAGCAGACAGCTCTTCGCATTACGAATGTAGAAGCAGATGAACAAACCAATTATGATTTTAACCTGATTATCAAACCGGGCCAAGAAATGAAATGCATGTTCTATTACAATGCCAACGTCTATGATCGGGCAAGCATAGAACGGATCCAAGGGCACTTGATTCAACTGTTAGAGCGGGTATGCCTGAATCCATATATCTCCATCGATGATATAGACCTGATGACAGCACAGGAGAAAATGCAGATATTGAAATCTTTTAATGACACAAAGGCCGCATACCCTATGGACAAAACGATTCATGGATTGTTTGAAGAACAGGTGGAACAAAACCCTGGAAACGTCGCGGTGGTGTTCGAAGGTCAACAGCTCACCTATCAGGAACTGAACAGTAAAGCCAATCAATTGGCAAGAACATTGCATGCTAAAGGGATTCAACAAGATCAGTTAATTGGAATTATCGCTGAACGATCGTTAGATATGGTCGTGGGAATGCTTGCGATTTTGAAAGCTGGCGGTGCGTATGTACCGATTGATCCCGAATATCCAGAGGAACGTGTGAATTACATGCTTGAAGATTCGGGTGTACATGTATTGCTGCTGCAGCGGCATCTACAGGAACGTATCTCTTATACAGGAGAAAGCATCTATCTCGACGAGTTAGGCGTTTGTCATGAAGATGATTCTAATTTGGGAGTCACGGTGTGCCCGACAGGGCTGGCCTACGTAATCTATACTTCGGGAACAACAGGAAGACCCAAAGGCACATGCATTGAACATAAAAATGTGGTTCGATTGTTGTTTAACAGTCAAAATAGATTTGATTTTCAATCATCAGATACATGGACGCTGTTCCACTCCTTTTGCTTTGATTTCTCCGTATGGGAAATGTACGGTGCCTTGCTCTATGGAGGCAAACTGGTTATCGTCCCCCAAATGACAGCCAGAAGTCCGCAGCAATTTTTACAATTGTTAAGAGATGAGCGAGTAACCATTTTGAATCAAACGCCAACGTATTTCTACCATCTCCTTCAGGAGGAGTTAACAAGTCAAGAAGAAAGGCTGAATGTTAGAAAAGTGATTTTTGGAGGGGAAGCTCTTAATCCGGCTTTATTAAAAAACTGGAGAGAGAAATATCCATCTATTCAGTTAATCAATATGTATGGCATAACGGAAACCACCGTTCATGTAACCTATAAGGAAATTACTGAAATTGAGATACAGGCGGGAAAAAGCAACATCGGTAAACCGATCCCGACACTGCAGACCTATATATTGAACACGCATCAACAGCTGCAGCCGATTGGGGTTCCGGGAGAGTTATATGTTGCCGGAGAGGGACTGGCCAGGGGATATCTGAATCGACCTGAGTTGACAGCAGAGAAATTCGTAGAACATGCCTGGATTACTGAAGGAAAGATGTACCGAACTGGAGATGCTGCCAGATGGCTGGCAGATGGAAATATTGAATATTTGGGACGAATCGATCAGCAGGTGAAAATTCGAGGTTATCGAATTGAACTGGGAGAAGTGGAGACCGCTATTTTAAAAATAGAAACGGTCCAAGAAGCGGTTGTAATCGCCCATGAACAGGAGGACGGATCCAAGCAATTATGTGCTTATTGGAAAGGCAACAGTGCATTTTCAGCCAAGGAGATTAGATCAGCATTAGCTCATGAAATCCCGGATTACATGATTCCGTCTTATTTTGTTCATGTAGATCATATTCCGTTAACTTCCAATGGTAAGGTTGACCGGAAGGCATTACCTTTACCACAAAAAAATGTAGATCAGATAGCCGAATATGAGGCACCGCAGAGCCCAGTGGAACAAGCGATTATCTCTGCCTGGGAAGCCGTGCTTGGTGTTCAGAGAATCGGCAGATCAGATCATTTCTTTGAGCTTGGGGGAGATTCGATCAAATGTATTCAAGTGGCATCACGATTGCTTCAGTCAGGCTATAAAGTGGAAATGAAGCATTTTTTCACCTATCCGGTCGTATCCGAATTAAGTGAACACGTCACCTCTGTGAACACTCATTATGATCAAGGGGAAGTGACAGGGGAAGTCTTACTGACACCTGTTCAGCGTTGGTTCTTTGATCAAAACATGGTGGATGCACATCATTACAACCAGGAAATGATGTTCTTCCGTAAAGATGGTTTCGATATCGGCTTCATTCACAGCATGTTGAAGAAAATGGTCAAGCAGCATGATGCACTTCGCATCGTTTATCGTCAGGTACCAGAAGGTGGATATGAAGCGTGGAACCGCGGAGCTGAAGAAGACGGATTATACAGTTTGGATATCTTCAATCTGACGAATGTAACGGATCCGGCACCTTTGGTTGAAATAAAAGCAAAAGAAATCCAGAGCAGCTTGGACCTGGCTCACGGCCCATTGATTAAACTTGGCTTGTTTCAATGCGCTGAAGGGGATCATTTGCTCATTGCCATTCATCATCTGGTGATTGATGGAGTGTCATGGCGTATTTTGTATGAAGATATTCAAACAGGGCTTGATCAGTTCCTCAGAGGGGAAGAAATCTGCCTGCCTCAAAAAACGACTTCGTATAAACAATGGGCAGAAAAGTTATCTGCCTTTGCTGTTCAGCCTGTGATGAAGCAGGAATATGCATACTGGTGTTCTGTGGATCAAGTCGAGCGAACTCCGTTGCCTAAAGATATGGATTGTAAAGAAAGCATTGGAAAAGACAGCGAAACGATTACCTTGCATTGGACGGCAGAGGAAACGGAGCTGTTATTAAAGCAGACCCATCGTGCGTACAATACGGAGATTAACGACATTTTGCTAACGGCATTGGGAATGGCAGTTCATGATTGGACAGGCATGGATAAAGTGGTCGTGAACCTGGAAGGGCACGGCAGGGAGGATATTCTTCCAGAGCTGGATATTACGCGTACCGTGGGATGGTTTACGAGCATGTATCCAGTCATGATTAGGATGGAAGCGGGAGCTGACATATCTAAAAGAATCAAGTCTGTCAAGGAAGGACTGCGCCAGGTCCCGAGTAAAGGGATCGGTTACGGGATCTTAAGGTATTTGTCAGCATGGACTGAAGGAGACAAATTAGAGCGAAATCCCGAAATCAGTTTTAATTATATGGGTCAAATAAACCAGAATTCGGACCAGGCTGGTATTCAGTTTTCAACGTATTCCAGTGGACCTTCCGTCAGTGAAAATAACAAGAGACCGTTTGTGCTTAATATCAACAGCATCGTTGTAGAGGGGAAATTGGCACTGACTATCAATTATAGTCAAAAGCAATATCAACGAGAAACGATGGAGCAACTGGCCTATTCTTATAAGGATAACCTTCGTAAAATAATCGAGCATTGCACCATTAAAGAACAAAGGGAGCTCACCCCAAGTGATTTTTCACTTAAGGGATTGACGATAAATCAATGGGATCAGATAGTCGAATATACCCGAAGTATCGGTCAAATTGAGAATGTGTATCCACTTACCCCTTTGCAAAAGGAAATGCTGTACGAGAGCGAGCGGAATCCTGTTTCGGGTGCGTACTTTGTACAAATCTTGTTTGATATGGCCGGGAATTTGGATGTGACCTCTTTTGCACAAAGTTTGGATCAAATCATGCAAAGACATGCGATATTAAGAACTAATTTTTACACTGGAATGCTGGACATTCCCCTTCAAATTGTGTATCAGGAGAAGAAATTCGAATTTAAAGTTGAGGATATAACAGGCATAAGCGAATCACAGCGTAAAACGTATATCGATCAACACATCGAGCAGGATCAGGCTAGAGGATTTGATTTGCAAAAAGATTCGTTAATCCGGATGTCTGTTATAAGAACAGCCCCAGAAAGCTATCATGTCATTTGGAGTTTTCATCATATTTTGATGGATGGTTGGTGTATGTCTCTGATCAGTAAAGAGATTTTCGAGAATTATTTTGCGATTCGGGAAAATCGAAAACCTGAAATGAGCCTGTTAACACCCTATAGTGAATTCATTGAATGGTTGGAGCAGCAGAATAATGAAGGAGCGATAACCTACTGGAGTCGTTACCTAGAAGGTTATGAGGGACAAACCAGATTACCCGGAGGGAAAACTAAACCGCAGCATGAAAGACAGGATTCCAGAACGCTAAACTGTCATTTGGATGAGGCACTGGTTCAGAGAATGAAACACATTGCGGAGCAACAACAGGTGACGGTGCATACATTTATGCAAACCGCGTGGGGCGTATTACTGCAGCAATATAATGAAAGTAAAGATGTCGTATTTGGCAGTGTTGTATCGGGCAGACCAGCAGTTATTCCTGGGATTGAAAGCATGATTGGACTATTTATCAATGCTATTCCTGTTCGTATTCGGGCTGAGGGTGAAGAATCCTTTATCACACTGATGAAAAGGACCCAAGTACAAGCTGTGGATTCACATGCTTATGATACGTACTCGTTATACGATATTCAAAATTTGACTCAACAAAAACAAGCCTTGATTAACCATGTGGTCGTGTATCAAAATTTTCCGATACAGGATCGGCTGGAGGATTTGGGCAAAATAGGTGAAGTGCCGCTTGAAATCACGAATGTTGGGGGAACGGAACACAATAGTTTCGATTTTACTTTAATTATTAAACCCCATGAGCAAATGAAAATCATATTAATGTACAATGCTAAGCTATATGACATCGCTACGGTTGAACAGATCCAAAAACACTTTGTTTCTATCATTCAACAAGCGGTGACGAACCCTGAGGTTCATATCAACCATCTTGACTTGATTACATCGGAAAGTTATTAATGTACGTAACAACCCAAACAACTGTTTTCAGTGATTAACAGCTGTTTGGGTTGTTCTTTCTGTTGATATGTTGACCGGGTTCTTAACAATAGCTTCCCTTCTGACCGATATATAATGAGTACGATTACATGCGAAGATAAGGAAGGAGAGATCACATGGATATTGCAGCAATGTCAATGGCAATGAGTCAAGCTTCCATGGCACAGGCAGCAAGTCTAAAAGTCATGTCGATGACCAAAGATATGGCAGAGCAGCAGGGTCAGCAGATGACCGAGTTGTTAAAGTCAACGCCGGCTCCCCACCCCAATCTGGGCAGAAGTCTGGATATTTCGGGTTAAGCGTGTTCCGACGGCATTTTAAGTTTGTTATGCTTTACAAAACATGCAGCAAGCAAAACGCGAAGCAACTTCAATTCATTGGAATTGAGCTGCTTCGCGTTTGTTTTGCGTTATTAAATTATTTCGTGTTTGTTAATATGCAGGTTTTCAGTATAGATATTATGATATTAAACTGATCTTGGTAAGTCCGGTGCTACGTTCTCAAAAGGCAGCTTATCTTTCAATGTCCATAGCTCATCATAGCTGGAAATTTGTACATCTGCTTTGGACAGATTCTGATTGCCTGACCCCGGATTATGATATCCGATACAACGCATGCCTGCACTTTTGGCGGCTTGAACACCGTTGCGTGAATCCTCTATAACCAGACAATTCGCCGGAGATACACCGATTCGCTCGGCTGCGGCCAGGAAAATATCCGGAGCCGGTTTGCCGTGTTCAACCTCTTCACCAGTCAGGCGAACATCAAAGAACGCACCCAATCCCGTTTTCTCCATGATTAGATCAATGAGTGCCCGAGGGGATGAGGAAGCAACGGCAATCGGGATGTGTTGCTCATGTAGCCAGCGTATCCACCGTTCTACCCCAGGCATAGCCACAAGCTTGGCATGAGCTAACATCTTTTCCATGACATGCTGCTGATGATACGCAAGAATCTCTTCCAGCGGCACCTTGACCTGATACTTGTCGATAACATGTTGCCACATGGATTCTAACGTGACACCAACAAAAGAATGATGTTCTTCCAACGTCACGGCTGCCCCAAAATGATCAAATGAACTTCGCTCTATCTCGAAATAAATCGGTTCACTGTCGATCAGAACGCCATCCATATCAAAAATGACCCCTTGAATAGAAAGATGACGATGTTCATCTTGCATCTGATTCCTGTCCAGACGTCCAGCCACTTGATCTGCTGTCATGCTGCATTCCTCCTCTGAATGATGTCTCATATGTTTTAGTGTAACTGCTTTTTATTCAGCATTCCAGCAAGCTACGAAAAACGAATTAATTGGATTGCAGTACAACCTTGATGGCATGAGAGGAGGCTTGTAAGGTGCGTCCCTGTATATCGCATCCAAGTGTGCGGAATGCTTCTTCGTAATCTTCCAGCGGAAAAGAATGGGTTATAATTTTTTTGGCAGGAATAATCTGTTGTTCAATCATATAATGTGCGGTGGCAAACGTTCCAAGCGAATCAATAGAGCCGATAATTTTCAGGCTGCGATCCACTACTTCCTTCGGGTTAAATGACGTATTTCCATCCCGTAAACCAACCAGCATCAAATAGCCGCCACTGGCAAGCTGTGACAATACTTGAGTGCCTACAACTCCAGTAGTATCTACAATCATATCCACTTGTCCGGTTGCAGGAGCGATGTCTGCAATCGCCTGTTCAAAGGAAGAATGAACTTGCCAGCGATCGGGTGCGATGGAACCTGCAATGGCTAAGCGTTCCTCGGAGATGTCGACCAGACTTCCGGTGACACCTTTGGAAGCAAGTGCATAGCTGTACAGGATGCCAATGGGTCCAGCCCCAAGGATAATCGTTCTGAAATTCGGCAACAAATGAATCTGATTAATGCCTGTCAACATACAGCTTAGCGGCTCGGTTAGAGTAGCTTCTTCATAGCTAACATGATCTTTTAATTGATATAAAAAGCGATCTTCTGTCACGTAATAATCCGTGAACGTGCCATCTGCACTTACTCCCGTTTCCGTAACGGACTTGTGAGTACAGTGGTTCTGCCTTCCTGTTCTGCACATCTCGCATTGACCACAGTAATATGTAGGGTCGATGACGACACGATCTCCTGGTTGCAGTGTGGTGACGGCGGAGCCGACAGCAATTACTTCACCTGCGGATTCATGTCCAAGAATGACGGAAGGAATCGCATGATATTTTCCGCTAACAATGCCTAAGTCTGTTCCACAGACCCCGGTTGCCCGTATACGCACAAGCACCTGATTATCTCTGGTAATTTCGGGAACGGGTCGTTCCTCGAGTGCGACATCCCATGCAGATTTATATACTAATGCAAGCATGATGGAACCTCCTTTTTTTGTAGGAACTACATTTTTTCAAACTACATTTCGACGCTAAAATAACTTCCGATATTTAATGAACGCTGGCGAGGACAGAATCCAATCGATCCACAATCTCAACCAGTTCGTCTTCGGTCGTTGTCAGAGAAGGGCGTACTTTAACGACGTTGCCAAAGCCGTACCGTGAACTGCGTAGAATCAAATGTTGATCTTCAAAGGCACGGTCGATGATCGCATTGGTTTTTGGAGTATCTGGCTCATTTTGATCACCCACGATTTCAAGTCCCCACATGAGTCCCACACCGCGGGCTTCTCCGATGCTAGGATATTTCAGAGCGAGCTCGTGTAGCAGTCCGCCAAGCAAAATTCCTTTTCGTTTGACCGCATCCAGAAATCCCAGTTCTGAGACCACTTCCAGTGTGGATTTGGCAGCGGTGACCGAGATGAGATTACTGCCTGATGTAAAAGAATGCTCATGTTTTTCCAGTACATTCAATCGAGATTGCATCAGAACTGCAGCTACAGGTACACCAATACCGCCAAGGCCTTTGGCAAGTGTAATCATGTCGGGCTGGATATCAAATAATTCGCTAGCAAACATCGTACCCGTTCGTCCGACACCCGTTTGGACTTCATCAGCAATGAGAAGCATGTTGTTCTCATCACATAATTGGCGAAGGCGCTTGAAATATCCTAACGGTGGAACGATGTTGCCGCCATTTCCGAGAATGGGCTCAATAATCATACAAGCAACCGAGCCTGAGCTGGCGTACTCTATAGCATCAGATATCGCTTCAACACATTGATATCCGCACTCGCTACTTTCACTTTTGAACGGGCAACGATAACAATATGGTGCAGGTACATGAACCGCATTAGGGGCTGACGAATTAGGAAAACGCTTGCGTCTAAAGGCATTACCTGAGATGCCCGTTGCGAACTGAGTCTGTCCATGATGAGAAAGGTATAAGCTGATGATGTCCGTTGATCCTGTATACTTCTGGGCAATTTTAGTTGCGCACTCATTGGCCGTAGACCCGGTAATATCCCGCATCCATCCGGCATCGATATTGTTCGGAGCATACTCAATCAAGTGTTCCAATACTTCATTGACGTAAGGTTCCGTGAAGGAGGAAGACATATGCGTAAGATTGCCGACTTGTTCCTGAATTTTATTGACTACATGTGGATGATTATATCCCAAGGACAGATTAAACGTACCCGAGACGCCATCTAGATATTCCACACCTGCATCGTCAATCAACTTAATCCCTTTTCCGACTGTAAAGCGGTTGTTGGTTAAAGTTTGCATTCGGATTCCTCCAATAGTTTAGTGTACTAGCTAGGTGAACAATATGACATTCCGGATGGTTTGGGCATCCCCCCTTTCAAGTGTGGAAGTATGTAAGCCTTACAAGTTATATTTCTTTGGTTTGATGCGGGAATGCAGAGCTCAACGATTCATTTCGAGTGTTCCACAGGTGGGAGAGGATCAATGTCAGCAATAAAAGCATACAAAATCCCGCTAAAATCATGATGGTGCCGACGATCGGCCATGCGCTCATACTCCATCCCGTGAGATACTGTAACGTTGCACCGCCAATACCGCCGGAGGCAATCAATATACTCGTTGTCCTTTCCGTCATGCCAGGAATCAGCACATTCGCATAGACGAGTGCGATGCAGAATAAACCCGACATAAATAATCCTGTTCCAAAGATTAGCCCATATGTTACCCATTGACCGGACACGAATACCATAGATACCGTAAACAGCAATGTACCTATCGTGCTCCAGATCAAGAAGGGCATATAATTGACGGCTTCAGCGATTTTGCCAGAGAAAAGGCGTCCTACAATCATTGCAATCCACAGAATGGATACACTTAGGGAGGCGATAGATTCTTTCAGTTCCAAACGTTCTACCAGAATGGAGGGCAGGAAATTCATCAATCCAAGCTCCAGTCCCATGTAAACAAAGAAAAAGACAACGAAGAGGGAGAGCAGCCCCAGATGTTTTTTGGAATAACGGACTTTGTTTGCCCCCTGTTGTGTCGTGTTTTCTCCAGCCTGTTCGAGGTATTGTGCAGCAGGCCGAGGCATGGTGACCCATGGAACCATGAGGATGAGTGCGCAGGCAGCAACCGTGAAGAACGTCAAGTGCCACTGGCCCAACCAGATGAACAGAGCTGCCGCCGCGGGGATGAGAAGTGCGCCAAGGGCGAAATAAACATCCAGTTTGGACATGGCGACCGCTTTCTGATTTTCTGTAAATTCAATAGTGAAGGCTCCAACGGAAGGTTCGATGATGCCTGAGCCAAACCCGACAAGAATGGTTAACAAAAGCAGGACGTTCCACGAAGGCAACCATCCGAGCACCAAATAAGCTGCAATAATGCAGATCAACGCAAGGGTGAGCATCCATTTTCGACCAATTTTAGCCGTTATGGACGGTGACACAAGTACACCGACAAGAAACCCGAGAAACTGCAAAAATAGTAGAAATCCCCCGTCACTGTAACCGCGTTCATAATGAGGTAATAAAACGGGTAGAAGCGCACCAAGTACTACGCTGGTTATGCCAATCAGCAGATAGAAGCCGCAACTTAAAACGAATATTCTTTTCAAATGTCTACCTCCTTGAAATGGATAACATTTTTATAAATTGAAATAAATGTTTATTTTATATTTAACTTATACCATAATTTTGAAATTGTACAAGCTTTTTATTGTAAAATTATGTTAAAGTTTGGCGGGGTCATTCTTTTTTTTTGGTTCATCCTGTCCGATCACAAGATCTATGTCGAAGATGACTCTGTTGCGTCACTTTTCATTTCATGAGAAGATGAGGTTCAGCGCTTTATAAGGTAAACGGAATGACTGATCAAAGGATTGAAAGAACGTAGGAGTACAGATTAAATAATGAGAAGCGGTGAAATATGTTAATCAACAAATACATAAGTGAGACGGGGCATTTTTCCCGCAGGGAAACGACTCGGCGCATTGCAGCCGGAAGAATTACAATCAACGGCAGGGTATGTGTAAAAGGAGATACGGTTGCACCAGGAGACATCGTGCTGATGGATGGGGAGCGCATTCCAGAGCGGAATCCTGAGGCCGTGTATATCGTTCTGAACAAACCCGTTGGCATTACATGCACGGCAGCTGAACATGTTGAGGGCAATATCATTCAGTTTGTGAATTATCCTTCACGCATTTTTGCAGTCGGCCGGTTGGATAAAGCGTCAGAGGGGTTGATTTTACTCACCAATAACGGAGATATCGTGAACAAAATGATGCGTTCGGAGCATCATCATGAGAAAGAATATGTCGTCACCGTGGACAAGCCGGTCACTGATGCATTTCTTCAATCCATGTCACAAGGTGTGGAGATTCTGAATGTGGTTACCAAACCATGTGAGGTGTATAGGCAAGACGAGAACGTTTTTCGAATTATTTTGACACAGGGGCTTAATTTACAAATCCGCCGAATGTGCAAAGCGCTGGGGTACAGGGTTTTAAAGCTGGAGAGAATTCGGATTATGAACATTACACTGGATGAACGGTTGAAAAGGGGAGAGTGGAGACATCTGGAGAAACAGGAGTTGGAGTTACTTATGTCTCAGTTAGATCAAGACAAAGCAGGGGATGAGTAGTGACGGACTTGCCCAATCTCTGTGATATAAGCTAATTTTTTTCGAAAAAGACGCAGAAGACACGACCCCGTTTGCTAGGGATCGTGTTTTTTACATTGTGAACGTGATTACGTAACTTCTAACGAGAAGTGAGTTAAGTGTTGCGACGTAATTTTGCCGAAAATACGTTGCGCTTTTTGCCTCTCGCCGTGCTCTCCGAAATGTAAGAGCCATACAACGTAAGGGATGCACCTAGTATGCTCGCCCATGTCAGTTGCTCATGAAGAATAAGTGCAGATGAACCAACTGTAATCAGAGGTACGAGATAGATGTATACACTTGTTGGAATCGCTCCTAGTAGCTTAACGGCTTGATTCCATGTCACAAAACAAAGGGCTGAAGCGCCCACACCGAGAAAGAGAAGGTTTGATAAATTGGTGAAGTGTGTGAATCTAGCGACATTCAGGTCAGATTCTACTAAACCCAACGCTGGTAGCATGAATAGCAGGCCATAGAAAAACACTTTACGTGTTGCGCCTATAACGTTGTAGTTTCGTAATCCGATTTTACGCATCATAACCGAGTACACTGCCCACACCACAGGAGCGATAAATGCGAGTAGATCACCCAAGGGATTAAGTTGCAACATATAGCTTCCATTCAGGGTAATCAGGATAATGCCACAGATCGCAATGCCAAATCCGCTTACAAAGCGGGTGGTTAACCGTTCCCCATCCAGAAAAAAGTGGGCAAGTACAGCGGTGAAGAAAGGAGCAACGGATACAATGATGCCTGCATTGGAAGCTGTCGTATATACCAAGGCCATATTTTCAATGAGAAAATATAAGGTCACTCCGCATAAACCTGCACCGATAAATAATGCTTCTTCCCGCAAAGAAACAACTTTCTGAGCACGTGGATAGATCATCCAAAGAACGAGATAACCAATCAGAAAACGGAACAATAAGATTTCAACAGGTGTAAAGTCCTTCAGTAACACTTTTGTTGAAACAAAGGTGGTTCCCCAGATGAGAATGGTAAATAAGGCAAGCAGGTGTCCGGCAACATGATTGTGATTACGCATTAAAGTCATCGCTTGTTTTCCTGCAATCGTTTAGTCTCGGCTCCGTGATTAAAAATACGACGATATTGTTTGGGTGTTAGACCAATCAGTTTTTTGAAAAAGTTGGTGAAATGGCTTTGATCGCTAAAGCCCGTCTGAGCAGCGACATCTATAGGCAATAGTCCCTGTTCCAAAAGGCGTTTGGCATGATTGATCCGTATCGTTTCAAGATAGCGGTAGGGAGATATGCCTTTTTGACGAGTAAATTGTCGCAGTAAATGGTATTTGCTTATGCCCGAAATCTCGGATAATTCATTCAAGCTGATGTTTTCCGAGTAATGGACTTCCATATAATCACACAGTTGCCGAATCTCTAACGTTATCTTCTGTTCGGTTTCAGCCATCTCTGCATCAGCGTAGTCCTTCAGCAGTTGATCTAGTAGCAAGAGAAGCATCTCTTCTTTGCGGAAGTCGGGTTGTTCCTCAAGTATGAACTGGTGTAGCTCATGGAGCGAGGAGACCAGCTCACTCTGATATAGAACATGGGTGGAGAACCTTGGCAAATAGGCTTGTCCAGTAATTTCACGCACGTACTCCAGCATAACTTCTGGCTGAATATTGATGCAACGGTAATCCAATTTTCTTCCATCTACCTGCTCACAGGCATGAGGATCTTGGGGGTTGAAAATAATGATGTCACCGCTGTTTAATAGGTATTCCTCGTTGTTGCAGATCAGATGGCGTTTCCCTTCTTCAATAAATCCAATCACATAATAGTCATGAAAATGATTGGGAAATTTCTGCATGATGCCTTCAAATTGATAAGCTTCCAGTTGCAAATCTGGATCATACACGACGGTTCGCACTTCGCGACTCATGATGCACCTTCTTTCTGGTATGTTTAGGTGATTATAACGTGCATCTGAGGCTGAATTCTTGAACAATATTGCTTATTATACCGAAGCGGTGAATCGAGAACATCTATTTGAGTTCAGTTTAGGTTTAATTTAAAATAAGAATGGTAGAGATGAAAAATTTTCCGTCAATGAAATAAATGATTTTCCTTCAAAGGATAAGGAGATGGGATAATATGTTTGAACACTTGGTTATTTTTAAATTTAACGATAAAATCACACCTGCGAAGCAACAGGAGTTTGTAGCTCAGTTGCTTGCGTTACAGGATCAGATTCCTGGAATTGTTGATCTGACGGCTGGCGTGAATGTAACGGAGGAAACCGATCGCATTCAAGGATTCACCCTGGGATTAAGAGTGACATTTGAAGATCAGGAAGCCTTGCGAGCATACGGTCCGCACCCTGCACATCAGGCATTCGTAGCCTCTCTGGATGGCTGGATTGAGAACGTGATTGTAACAGATTATCCGATCCCTGCGAAGTAAAAGGAGCAACGAACACTTGGCTTCATTTCGGATGATTGCGTCAAGAAAAAACTGTTTATACTTTGGAATTTCCATGCGACGACATAAATGAGTATGGGTTCACAAATGCTACATGAAGATAAACAAAGGAATTTCTTTGTTAGGAGAAGGAGTGTGACCCATGGAAAAAAACGATTTAAACGCAGGCTGGAATCTGGAACACAGTTATGCAGAACTGCCTGAAACGTTTTATACAAGACAACAAGCTGTGGCTGTCCAGTCTCCAGACTGGATCATTTTTAATCAAACACTGGCGGTCAGCCTGGGGTTGAATGCAGATGTACTGCAAAGCCCCGAAGGCACAGCTATTTTCGCGGGTAATAACATACCAGACGGAGCCGAGCCCCTTGCACAAGCGTATGCAGGTCATCAATTTGGTAACTTTAATATGCTTGGGGATGGACGTGCTTTGCTCCTGGGTGAACAGATTACTCCGCAAGGGGACCGAGTGGATATTCAGTTAAAAGGTTCAGGACGGACGCCGTATTCCCGCGGAGGGGATGGACGTGCTGCCGTTGGCCCGATGCTTCGGGAGTACATTATCAGTGAAGCAATGGCTGGCCTGGGAATTCCTACGACACGAAGCTTGGCTGTTGTCTCCACAGGAGAGAACATTTATCGTGAAACAGAGCGCCCAGGGGCTATTCTCACTCGAGTCGCGGCCAGTCACATTCGAGTCGCAACTTTTCAGTATGCAGCCCAATTTGGTTCGGTAGAGGATTTACGTGCGCTCGCAGACTACACGATACATCGTCATTTCTCGCAAGTAGAAGGTAACGAACAGCGTTATCTAAGCTTCCTACAGGAAGTGATCAAACTTCAGGCGCACCTTGTTGCAAAGTGGCAAAACGTAGGCTTTATTCACGGGGTCATGAATACGGACAATATGGCAATTAGCGGGGAAACGATTGATTATGGTCCCTGTGCCTTTATGGATACGTATAACCCAGCGACGGTGTTCAGCTCAATTGACAGACAAGGCCGATATGCTTATGGCAATCAACCATACATTGCGGGCTGGAATTTGGCTCGTTTTGCTGAGACATTACTGCCGTTACTACATGAAGATGAAGAGCAGGCTGTTCAAATCGCTCAGGATGCCATTGCACAATTTTCGGAGCACTATCATCATCACTGGTTAACGGGTATGCGAGCCAAACTCGGTTTGTTTACGGAAGAAGCGGAAGATGAGACCTTGATTAAGGACCTGCTCGATCTGATGGAAAAGCATGCTGCAGACTTCACGAATACGTTTGTGACATTGACTCTGAATAAACTGGAAACCTCCACACTTAGTGACAAGTCCGACTTCAAGGAGTGGCATACACGCTGGCAAGACAGATTAGTTAGACAGCCGGAATCCAGCGATGAAGTGATGGAACAGATGAAACGAAACAATCCCGTAGTGATTCCGCGGAACGAGAAGGTAGAAGAAGTACTGGAGCGAGCAGAGCAGGACGGAGACTACAGCTTGATCCAGCCTTTGCTGGATATTCTCCAGCGTCCTTATGCGTATACTCCTGAACAGGAAGCATTTGGTGCGATGCCAGTGTCCTGTGACCCTTCGTATAAGACATTTTGCGGGACTTAACCTCTCTGTGAACCTGAGAGGAAAAGGTGTGGGCTGCCGAGAGGCAGCTTTTTCATTGTTAGCCGTTATAATCGATTATATGAGGTTGATCTCACACTCTAGATGTTAGAGAGAAGGAAGGTGAATCTTGTGTCAAATCTGTTAAGCATGGAGGAGCTAGCCCAGCAACTCCTTGAATTGTTATCACGCACTTCTTACCCGATGGAACAGATGGAAAGTTATGTGAACCGATTGGGCGAGTCGTTCAAATGGGAAGGTGCACCCTATGTCGAAATAGGCGATGGACATTATATTGTTACAATCTATGAACGCGGTATACCGTCCCTGATTAAAAAGCTGAAGCACGTGGAGGAGGTCCTCTACTGGTTGCTGGAAGATATGATTTTTACAGCCGCCCATGTAAGCCTGCTTAAGAAGTATGGTGTCGATAACGTTAACACCCATCTCGATTATACAAGTGAAGTGTGGCAAGAGATCGAAGACAACGTACGGGCAGCTTTTCGAAGGATCGGTGAACCATATTTAACTTGGCATCAAGAGGGTAAACGCCGGGAACTGGAAACGGTTCAACCCAGGAAGGGGAAATCTTCGATATGAGCGAACGGGACATTCAGGATGTGTGGTATGATTACGCACTGACTTTTGTGGAAAAAAAGAACCAGTCTGCTCAAGGATGGACTGCGCTTTCCCAGACGGAACAAGAGATTGCAGCGTTGTGGCTGTTTGAGGCAGATGTCTATAATGGTGGTTTTATACAATTCTTCTGCAACTGGGGAGAAGAGGCTTATAAGATCGCATGCAAGGCACTTGAAACGATTAGTGCGAACCAGGTTCTGAGTAATGTGAAGCAGCAGTATGCTTGTTTTGAGCATTTGGAAAACGATTCTAGACTAACGGGGTTGTGGGACATCCCAAAATATCTGGAGACGGAGCAAGAAGAACGTTTGGATGAGCTGGACCAGCAACTCTGGAATAACGAAGATCAGGTTGCGGAGAAGGCTTACGCTTATTACCATGACGAGCTACGGATCAGGTTATAGTTTTGTTGATGGTTTGAATACTTGCGCTTGCAATGTGCAGAACGTTTCGCTATACTGGCTATAATTAAATACATGAATTACGTTGATAGAGCGCAGTAGCGGCTTTGTCCCTGTTACAGAAAGTCAGGGGTTGATGGAACCTGATACATACAAGGGCTGCGAATTACACTCTGGAGTACTTGGGTAATGCCAAGCGGATGGGCAAACGATAACTTGCTGAAAGTGGTATGGATCGCTATTTCTTGAACATATGAATGTTCGGAGAGGTTGTCCATGCAATTTGGGTGGTACCACGGTTATTCTAATCGTCCCTGTGTCTGTGAAGACAAGGCGGCGATTTTTTTGTGTCCAAAAATGCCCGTAGCTGTGTGAATTCGTAGCAAAACGTAAGTCATGCCTGAATTTTGATGATGAAAAGGGGTTATTACAATGAACATTATTGACGAACTACAGTGGCGCGACGCCATTAATCAACAAACGGATGCGGAAGGGCTACGTGAACTGACGGAGACCAAAGCGATCTCCCTGTACTGCGGTGTAGACCCGACAGGTGACAGTATGCATATCGGACACTTGATTCCGTTTATGATGCTGAAACGTTTCCAATTGGCAGGGCACCGTCCGGTAATTCTTATAGGCGGCGCAACGGGTACGATTGGTGACCCGAGTGGTCGTCAGTCCGAACGTTCTTTGCAGACGTTGGAGCAAGTGCAAGAGAATGTGGACGCGTTAACGGCACAGATGAAAAAGTTGTTTGTTACCGAAGGCGACAATCAGGTTCGCATGGTTAACAACTATGACTGGACACATAAGATTAACGTTATCGAGTTCCTGCGTGACTACGGGAAAAACTTTAACCTGAACACCATGCTGGCAAAAGATGTCGTAGCAAGCCGTCTTGAAGGCGGAATTTCATTCACGGAATTCTCTTACCAGATTCTGCAATCACTAGATTACCTTCACCTGTTCCAGACGGAGGATGTACAACTACAGATTGGTGGATCTGACCAATGGGGTAATATTACGAGCGGTCTGGATCTGATTCGTAAAAAAGAAGGCTCAGAATCGAAAGCTTACGGCTTGACCATCCCACTGATGCTGAAGTCGGACGGTACAAAGTTTGGTAAAACAGCTGGTGGTGCGATCTGGCTTGATCCGAATAAAACGACACCGTTTGAATTCTACCAATTCTGGGCGAATACAGATGACCGGGATGTGATTAAATACTTGAAATACTTCACATTCCTGAGCAAAGAAGAAATCGAAGCCTTGGCTGAGAAAGTTGAAACAGAGCCGCATAAACGTGAAGCACAGAAAGCCTTAGCAGAGGAAATGACCAAGTTCGTTCACGGCGAAGAGATGCTGGAGCAGGCAAAACGTATTACAGCAGCTTTGTTCAGCGGAGATATTCGTTCCCTGACAGCAGATGAGATCGAGCAGGGTTTCAAGGAAATGCCAACATACGAAACAGACGGTGAAGCTAAAAATATTGTAGACTGGCTTGTTGATCTTGGTTTGGAGCCTTCCAAACGCCAAGCTCGTGAGGATGTGACCAAGGGAGCCATCTCTATAAACGGCGAAAAAATAACCGAGCTTGAATTTACGGTATCTGCAGAGCACGCGATTGGCGGTAAATTTATCATCATCCGTAAAGGTAAAAAGAACTACAGCCTGGTTAAGCTTCAAGCATAGTTATTTGCAAATCAAGCAACCAAAAAGACCGTCTCCCATGCTGTCAGATGACAGAGGGTAGACGGTCTTTTGTATAACAAGCTAGAAGCTAGCCATATTTTAATGTTGATTGACAATCGCAGTGATCTCTTCATCCAGATCCAAGGTAACATCTTCACGATACGCACGAATGTTATACTCGCTGTGCAAGTAGCGAAGAATTGCTTCGATCATGTTGGATTCTACCAGGAACTGACTGCGGCCTTGAATCCAGACTTCTGCGGAATAACCTGTATCTTCTTCCCAGCTTAACTCCACATTTACGTCCGTAGGACGCACACCTTTACGCTCTGCCATGTGAATGCAAATTGCATTCACAATCTCATCCATACTTAGAACCATAGAGCTTAGTACCGTCCGTTTCTGTTACGATCATCATCACGATCGTCACGGCGGTCATAACGACCATCCGCAGCAGGCTTACGGCGATTTGTAATGGCTCTGAACAATGCCATAGCCAGCATAACAATCAACATAATTGCTGCTACGTTCACGAGCAATCCAAGAATGTTACCCAGTGCTCCCATACCGCCAAACAGTCCGCCGAACAACATACCGGCCAAACCACCCAGCATCATACCTTTCATGAAGCCGCCGCCACCGCCAAAGAATCCACCACGGTTATTTGCCGCTGCGCCAGTATTGGAATTGTTACGGGAATTGGACTGACTTACGTTATTGTCTGATTTCTTAGGGGTATTCGTGTAACTCTTCGTACCGGATTTGAACCCACCGCCGCCTCGTCTTGCATCAGCACTGTCCGGATTCGTAACACCAACCGTTGCGAACAGTAGTGTGAATGCCATGAAAACCATCATTAGATGTTTAATTCCGAATTTTTTCTTCATTGTATAGATCGTAACCCCCTGAATAAATTTGTTTAACTCCCCAAAATGGGCCTTACTCTAGTAATACGGGTCAACCTGCTGGAACGTTTCAAAATTAATTTAAATTTCTGAAATACTTGGACTCGGGTCTTGAATAGCCGCTTGACCATCGAGAAGCTGGGTGACCCAATGACACCATTCCAACCCCGTCTGGGCATGCATTAACCCTTTTTGCACCAAAATGTAACTTCCAAAATCCCGGTTGCCTACCCGAAGATTATCCTGCGGTATCCGTGATTTCAATTCTTCGAAATACCGTATACGTTCCATGAACCAGCTTTTCCGCTCATTCAGGATACGTCTCATGCTTCCATCTTCGGCAATACCTACACAAAGAATGCGAAGATTAAATTCATCGCGCGTAACGGGCGCCGTAACCGGAGTAATCATCCACTCCAGTAACTTCTGAATGCCTTTTTCCGTAACTGCATACATTTTTTTGTCCGGTTTGTCAGACTGTTGTACCCAGCGGGAGGCGAGTAACTCATCGTTTTCCATCTTGGACAGGAGCGGGTAGATCTGGCTGTGTTTGGCCTGCCAATGCGGCTGAATCTTCAGCATCAGATCATAACCGGAAGACTCCTCGCGGGTAAGCAGCCCGAGTAATCCGTAGGAAAGTATGTTCATGCACATGTCTCCTTAATATTAGGGCTGGGCCAACGAAACAACCCTTGTTTTGTTTCGTTGACCGCTTTCATAAAAGTGTACACTGAAACTGTATGGTTTGACAACCTGACAGGATAACTGCCTTAATTTAGACAAAAAAAAGTACGAACCAAGAAGGTCCGCACTCCAAACCATTTAGAGAGATGCCTGTTGTCCATACCCGTCAGCGACAAGATCAAGCTCGCCTGTGGCAGAGTCAATCACCATACCGTGAACAGGTACATTGGGAGGAAGTAATGGATGCTTTTTAATCACGTCCACAGTTCCTTTTACCCCTTCTTCAACACTATCAAACCCGCGCAGCCATTTTTGCAGACGAATGCCGGAATTTTCAAGCGTAGACATGACCTCTTCGGAAATTCCACGTTCTGTCATGTGACCAATCATTGTTTCGGCATGCAGGGAAGCCATACCACATTCTGTATGACCTACCACGAGCACCTCATCGGCGCCCAATTCATAGATAGCAACCAATACAGAACGCATAACACTACCAAAAGGTTGGGAGATAATTGCACCTGCATTTTTGATGATTTTTACATCGCCATTTTTCAGGTTCATCGCTTTCGGCAACATCTCTACAAGACGGGTATCCATACAAGTGATGATGACCATCTTTTTGGTTGGAAACTTGCTAGCCGTATACTTCTCGTATTCTTTAGTCTCGACAAATGATTTGTTGTAAGCCAAAATCTCTTGAATGTTGTTCATGTCCATTGCCTCCTGTTATCCAATACGACGAGCACGGCCATTTGCATGAGATGCAGCTTGTCCTACACGCCTTTGATTAATTAGAGCACCGCAGTCAGTAGACCGCGCTATCCCTATTTTAGAAGCATAATGCATTATACTTCTGTCAAAAGTTGATTATACGCAATGCAAAAAGTATCATCAATAGGGTGTACAAATTTTTTTTGAAGAGGTGAACGGTAACCATGGACAAACAAACACAGCAACATTTGCAATCTTTCCTTATTCTGGCCCGTAAAATAAAAAGTTATCACGAAGCCATTGGTTTGCTTCACTGGGATTTACGCACAGGAGCACCGAAAAAAGGCGTTCCAACTCGCTCGGAGACGTTGGGCTTGCTCTCTACTGAGGCATTCAAACTGCAAACCTCCGCTGAGATGAAAGCTTATCTAGATACGTTGACTGAGCCGGATGTGCTGGAGCAACTCGAAGACACCGACCGCCGCCAAGTGGAGGAGTGCAAGAAGGAATATGATCGCAGTCAGTCGGTTCCACCTGAGAAAGTTCAAGCCTACACCGTACTTACTGCCAAATCGGAGACGGCTTGGGAAGATGCCAAACATAACAGTGACTATGCCGGATTCTCACCATATCTCACCGACATCGTGAAACTTAAACAGGAGTTTATTGACTATTGGGGTGTCAAGGATACAAGGTATGATACACTACTGGACATGTACGAACCCGGATTGACTGTGGAAAAGGTAGATGCTGTATTCGCCCGCCTCAAAGCGCGTCTCGTTCCACTACAAGAGAAAATCAATGCGGCTGAGAATAAGCCTAATACTGATTTTCTGAATCAAATTTTTGACACCAAACAGCAGGAGAAGTTCAGTCTGTTTATTCTGGAACAGATGGGATATGACTTTGAAGCAGGCCGTCTTGACGAAAGTGTGCATCCATTTGCTACAGGTTTGAATCCCGGTGACGTTCGAATAACGACTAACTATTTACAGGATGATGTAACCAGTGCGATCTTTAGTTCTCTGCACGAAGGCGGGCACGCACTATATGAGCAAAATATTGATGAGAGTCTTGCCGGTACGCTTCTTGCCGAAGGCACATCGATGGGTATTCACGAGTCTCAGTCTCGTCTTTGGGAAAATATGATCGGACGCAGTCTGCCTTTCTGGACACGTTATTATAAAGATCTACAGCAACATTTCCCGCAACTGAGCGAAGTGAAGCTGGAAGATTTCTACCGTGCAATAAACCGGGTGGAGAGTTCTCTAATCCGGATTGAAGCAGACGAGTTGACTTACAATCTGCATATCATTATTCGATATGAGATTGAGAAAATGCTTTATAATGAAGGGTTGGAAGTGAAGGATCTGCCAGAAACATGGAATAAAAAATACAAGGAATACCTCGGAATTCTGCCAACGAACGATGGTGAGGGTGTGCTTCAGGATGTACACTGGTCCGGTGGAGATTTCGGTTATTTTGCTTCTTATTCTTTAGGCAATATGTATGCTGCACAGATTATGCATACGTTACGTCGGGAGATGCCGGAGCTGGATCGTCTGATTGAAGAAGGGAATCTGATTCCAATCAAAGAGTGGCTTACAGACAAGATTTATCGCTACGGTAAGAGCCGCACCCCTTCCGAACTCATAGTTGCAGTGACAGGTGAAGAACTGAATCCGGATTATTTGGCAGACTATTTGGAAGCCAAGTATGCTGAGATTTATAAATTATAAAGCGTCTGAATGAAGGTCAGCCAGAAAATTCTGGTTGACCTTTTTTTGTGTGCAAGTTCTTAACCTTTTACTGGGCCTCGGCATATTCATAGTAAAGAGAAACTGCTGAACTCAGAAAAGGAGGGAAATCGAATGAAATATACGCCATGGTTTGTCCGGGGGATTGTAATTTTGTTGATTCTCATTGTAGCGCTGACGAGCTGCAATAAGGAAGAGAATGAAGCCAAGATTACGATTGGTGAAGTGACTCGTTCTGTATTTTACGCACCGGAATATGTAGCCGCGGCTCAAGGTTTTTTTGCAGAAGAAGGGCTTGAAGTGGATATCCAAACAACGGCTGGTGGAGATAAAACGATGGCGGCATTGCTCGCAGGTTCGGTAGATATTGCACTGGTGGGTGCAGAAACGTCCATCTATGTCTATCAACAGGGGGCAGAAGACCCGGTCATTAACTTTGCTCAGCTCACGCAGACCGACGGAACGTTTTTATTCGCACGAAATGCACAGGACAGCTTTGATTGGGAACAATTGAGGCAAAGTGTATTTCTCGGACAGCGCAAGGGTGGCATGCCGCAAATGGCCGGGGAGTTTGTTTTAAACAAACATGGCATTAACCCGTCAAGTGATCTGGAATTGATTCAGAATGTGGATTTCGCGAATATTGCTTCTGCCTTTGCTTCAGGCACAGGGGATTATGTACAGCTATTTGAACCGCAGGCATCGATCTTTGAACAGGAGGGTCGAGGTAAAGTGGTGGCATCGTTCGGAACGGAAAGCGGGCATCTGCCTTATACGGTTTTTATGACCAAACAAAGTTATTTGAACAAAAACAAAGAACTTGTACAAAAATTCACGAATGCATTGCACAAGGCTCAACTTTGGGTAGATTCTCATACAGCGGAGGAGATTGCACAAGTAATCACCCCGTTTTTCAAAGACATTGATCCTGCCATTCTGACCAGCAGCGTAAGCCGGTATAAGGAACAAGGCACGTATGCCACAGATCCGATCATTGATGGCGATGAGTGGAACAATCTGCTGAATGTCATGAGCGCTGCCGGAGAATTAAAAGAGCGGGTTGAATTGAACACCATTGTTGATCCGTCTTTTGCAGAACAGGCGCTCCAGGGAAGGAAGTGAGGAGCAATGCCTAATTCCGGGAACGTGATTCGACTGGACAATATTTCTCAAGTGTATGTCAGTGAACGCGAAGCATCACTCGTCATCGAGGATTTGAATCTGGAGATCAAACAAGGAGAGTTCGTCAGTCTGGTGGGACCGAGTGGTTGCGGAAAAACAACGTTATTGTCGATCATCGCCGGACTGCTAAAACCGACCCGGGGAAAGGTTGAAGTCGAAGGCAAGCATGTTCAAGGTCCCTCTGCCAATATGGGTTATATGTTGCAACAGGACTATCTGTTCCCCTGGCGGACGATTCTGGATAATGCACTGATCGGGCTTGAGTTGACAGGAAATCTGGACGCACAGAGCAGAGAGCGTACCCGTGAACTTCTCGTTAGTATGGGACTTGGCGGGACAGAAGAGCAGTACCCCTCTGAATTGTCGGGTGGCATGAGGCAACGGGTAGCCCTCGTTCGAACATTGGCCACAGACCCTGCGATACTCTTGCTTGATGAGCCGTTCTCGGCCTTGGATTATCAAACCAAACTACAACTGGAAGATCTTGTATCGGATACGTTAAAACAGTATGGCAAAACTTCCGTGCTGGTCACACACGATTTGTCTGAAGCTATTGCAGTCAGCGACCGGGTCATCGTACTTGACCGCAACCCCGGACGCATTCGGCGTGAATTCGATATTCCTGAACAGATTCGGCTGGCACAGCCTTTCCATGCAAGGGAGCTGGCAGGCTTTAATGAGTTGTTCCAGTCACTCTGGGATGAACTTGTTCAGTCTGGAGGAGGTGAGAAAGATACGTGAGTCAGAAAATTCCAGATCAAGGAAAGCAGGAAGTACGTGAAATTTGGCTGGAAGAACTCCATCGTGACCATCATCGTAGGATGGTTAGATGGCGGCAACATATTTTTGCGGTTCAGCTGTCCATGTTAGTCGCTATGTTTTTACTCTGGGAGCTGGCGGGCAGATTACGGTGGATTGATGTATTGCTCTTCAGTTATCCGAGTAAAATCTTTGCTCAGATTGGCAAGGATGTCGTCAGCGGCGAAATATGGGCACATGTCGGGGTAACCGTAGGTGAAACGGTCGTTGGATTTTTACTGGGGACACTTGTCGGAACGTTGCTTGCTGTTCTGATCTGGTGGTCTCCTTTTTTGTCCAAAGTGCTCGATCCTTATATGGTTGTGTTCAACAGCATGCCTAAGGTCGCGCTCGGTCCGATTTTTATCGTTATGTTCGGGGCAGGATTTACAGCCATTGTGATGACAACCCTCTCTATTACGGTCATCATTACAACGCTCGTTGTGTACAACAGCTTTAATGAAGTGGATCCCAATTATGTGAAGGTTATTCGCACGTTTGGCGGTGAACGATCTGAAATTTTTGCCAAAGTTGTGTTTCCTGCTTCATTCCCCACAATTGTATCTACGTTAAAAGTCAATGTGGGTATGGCCTGGGTTGGGGTCATCGTCGGTGAGTTTCTGGTCGCCAAACAGGGTCTGGGATATTTAATCATCTACGGATTCCAGGTGTTCAACTTCACACTTGTGTTATCAAGCCTGCTCATTATTGCAGTCGTAGCTACCGCGATGTATCAACTGGTTGTATATGCAGAACGCAAGTTACTATCGTCTGGTCGCAGATCATAGCTCAAAAATGAAAAGTGACTGACAGAGCCATTTTACAAGTATTCATCATATGTATACAATTTCACAAGAGGTGTCACGTTGCCCCCAATTGTAAAATCAAGTAGGATATTTGATGGAAGGAAAACCTTCATGCCGGGCAGAAACACATGGGATGAGTATAGGTCGGTTACAGGTTTAGACTCTTTCGGTTATCGCAATTGAAAGGGCAGTGTTTCTTCTTCGTGGCATGTTTCTGTGACCGGCATGTGTTGTGCATGCCGGTTGATGTCGTCTAGTTTGTAACCGGTTGAGTCATACTAAACAGGGGACATATGGGCCGCGAACTTTTGTACAGCTTAGAGGAGATGGAATGTTAAATGGGGTTTAGAGTCATTAAAACGGCAATCGCAGCGCTGATGGCTGTACTGATAGCGGACTGGTGCCGCCTGCCAGGACCAACATCAGCAGGCTTGCTTGCGATTCTGGGTGTGGATGTTACACGAAAAAGGAGTATTCGAACGATATCGGCACGTTTTTTTGCATCCGTGGTTGGTCTTTTGTTTGCAAGTGTACTTTTTCACTTTCTCGGCTTCCATTATTGGGTGCTCGGCGTATACATACTCACGGCTTTTCCGGTGATTGTTCGGGTGGGCTTTAAGGAAGGTATTGTGACAGGTTCAGTCGTGGTGTTTCGGGTATTTAGTGGTGGAGAGATGGATGTGCATGTCATTCTTGTACAGATTGCGCTGCTCTTGATTGGCCTTGGTTCAGCGATGGTCGTGAATCTGGCGTATATGCCTGCGGCTGATCCACAGATGTTCCGGATACGCAAACGGATCGACGAATTGTTCTCGAAAATTTTCCGGGAGTTCGCCACAACTTTGCGTAACCCCAATGAAGTATGGGCGGGCAAAGAATTAATTGAAGCGGATAAAGCCGTACTCGGCGGAATTGAAGCGGCCAAACGTTCACTGGAGAATCAGGTCATTCATCCAAATGAAGGCTGGAGCGTATACTTTTATATGCGTAAAACCCAGCTGGATTCCATACAGCACATGATGCATCTTGTATCCCAGGTCTATCAGAAAATGCCTCATGCCGAGATGGTAGCGGAGCTGTTCGATCAGCTCAGTCAGGACGTGTTGACCGAATCGTACACGGGACGAACGGAAAAGTTGCTTGCTGATGTGCAGGAAGAATTCAGACAAATGGAGTTGCCGGATACAAGGGAAGAATTCGAGATGCGTTCCGCTATTCTCCAGCTGTGCCGGGAGCTCTCCATGTATCTGAAAATCGCCAAGAAGGACAAAGCGCCTTCTCCAATCTCAGACCGCTCGCAATCTGTAAACGAATCATAGAAAATAGTTGTCACCCTAGACGGATGTCCTGCATACACTTGTAGTGAATGATTGTATGGAGGAGGTTTAAAGATGTCATTGAGTCATAAACATCAATGTAGAGAGATTATCACGAAGGCGATCTGCGGCAAAGGTCGTAAGTTCTCTACCGTAACACATACCGTGACTCCGCCCAATGGTCCGACCAGCATTTTGGGGGCTTGGATTATCAACCACCAGTATGAAGCCGTATCAGCGGGGGACGGGATTGAAGTTATTGGTACTTACGATATCAACATTTGGTATTCCTACGACAAAAATTCACAGACAGATGTAGCTAAAGAAACGGTATCGTATGTAGAACATGTACCTTTGTCCTATCTAGACCCGAAACACCGGACTTCCACTGTAGAGGTATCTGCGGATGCAACGCAGGAGCCTAGCTGTGTGGAAGCCACAGTGTCCTCGGGGGGCGGCAGCGTAATTATCCGGGTTGAGCGGGAATTCGCTGTAGAGCTTGTGGCTGAAACGAAAGTCTGTGTCAAGGTATGCACGGATGGCTGCGGTGATTACGAAGACAAGGATTATGACTATGGCAGCGCGGATGGAGACTATGATGATCTCGATCCAGACCTGCTGGATGATGAGTTGTAAATCGCTCATTCGAAAAGGGAAAGTGAATGTTCATAACCTAAGGTATCATATGCACCATAAGGTGCGGCGAAGAGGGCGTAAGCCCTCTTTCTTTCATAAAGTACAAAAAATGGGTTGTGACGAGCCTGATTATGTGCCTGAAGAGTTTAACGGGAAGGCTCCGCAGCTGCGGGGTCTTTTTTTGATAAGCAAGAACATGGCGAAGGGAGGGACGGAATGGACTTCATGGAAGAAGCCGAAAAGGGTGTTCAAGCTTATACACGTCTGGGCGCTGGCGAACGGATAACGCGTTTAAAACAGGCAGGGATCGAAGTGCTGTCCATGAGTGAGCAACGTAAGCGGGAAGCTGGACTCCGTGTGCGGTATGATGTGCATATCAGCTGCCTTCAGGCCATTCGGATTATACGCAGAGACACGAGCGGAATGGGAGCGAGACAGGAAAGCGAACTGGACCGTGAAGCGTCATCATCTGTTTATAAACGGGTAGAGCGCCTTGCGATCAAGACGTTGTATACATTAGGTCTAGATCATGGGGCTGTCCGTTTGGAAGCTTCGGGTAATGGCGGGTGTGCAGTCATTTCGGTTAATCCCGACCCGTGGAAAGGTGTAACAGACCTTGCTCTGCTTTATAGGGAAAGCTGGCAGCAACATCAGACGTTATTGAACCAGGAGCGGCAGGAGAACCTGGTTCCTGTGCTCGGCATGGACCCTGAGTTTCTACTGGTGCAGATGCCTGAGTCCAAAATTGTACCTGCTTCTCGTTTTCTCGAACGCACGGGTATCGCAGGCTGTGATTCAGTAACGATTGGTGGCAGACGGGTGTACCCCGTTGCCGAGCTTCGTCCAGCTCCGAGTGCAGAACCGCGTGAGTTGTTGTCGCATTTATTGCGAGCCTTTGCGGTTGCCTCACGCAGCATAAGTGACTCCTCTTTGATCTGGCAGGCAGGTGGAATGCCGCAACGAGGATTGCCGCTAGGTGGCCACATTCATTTTAGTCGCTTGCATCTAACGGGGGGATTACTCCGTGCTCTGGATAATTATTTGGCACTACCACTGGCAGTGTTGCAAGATCCACGCGGATCAGGAAGAAGACCAAGGTACGGAACGTTAGGTGACTTTCGTCTGAAAGCCTATGGTGGATTCGAATATCGGACACTGCCGAGTTTTCTTGTTTCGCCGGTTGTTGCTAAAGGGGTTGTTGCTCTTGCAGGTCTGATTGCATGCCACTACGATCTGTTAAAACAGCGTCCTTTAGCAGAGGAGAAGGTTCATTCCGCGTTTTACGAAGGACAGCGTCATGTCATGATGACCTGTATCCCGTCACTGATGGACGATCTGAAACAGTTACCCGGATACGCTAGGTATGAACGATATGCTGCGCCTCTCATGAGGCAATTCAAACGGGGGCATACCTGGGATGAGAGCCGGGATATTCGTAAACTTTGGAATATTCGGGCAGGCTCATGAAGAAGCGTCATTTTTTTGTTATAATGAAATATAGGACTTTTAATACGTTAAGATACGGAAGATATGAAGCAGTAAGCCCATGAAGGAACAGGCGGATAGCCGAACATAAGGCGGAGGTGCGCGATCTTGGTGCCTGACCGCCTTATTGCCTTCCAGGGAACTTTCTTCCTGAAATCATAGGAACGGATGGTGGATCGATATCATGGCTCAGTACACGCCAATGATTCAACAATATTTGCAAGTGAAATCCGAAGCACAGGATGCATTTCTTTTTTTCAGATTAGGTGATTTCTACGAAATGTTCTTCGATGACGCAATCAATGCTGCAAGAGAACTGGAGATCACGTTAACAGCACGCAACGGAGGCACAGACGACAAAATTCCGATGTGTGGCGTGCCCTATCATTCGGCGGAAAATTACATACAGCGTCTGATTGAGAAAGGGTATAAAGTAGCTATCTGCGAGCAGATGGAAGATCCGACAGTAACCAAAGGCATGGTACGCCGCGAGATTGTTCGTGTCGTTACACCCGGAACGGTGATGGAAGGAAAGACGCTGGGGGACAAGTCTAACAACTACATGGTATGTCTAACCGGTAACCAAAACACGCTCGCTCTTGCTGCCTGTGACCTCTCTACAGGAGAACTGTACGTCACATCAGTTCCATACTCCAAGGAGTGGCTTAAGGACGAAATTGGCATCTATGAGCCGTCTGAACTTGTTGGAGATGAAGCCCTGCTGGAGCTCGTAGAATCCGAATCATCTCCAATCGGCCGTCCGGTAGTCTATACCGCATGGACTAAAAGCAAGGAAAACCTCGTGCGTCAGCAGTTTGGCGAGTCGGTATGGGCAAGGCTGGAGCCGGAGCGTCAAGCATGTGTAGCACGTCTTTTCTCGTATCTAAGTGAAACGCAGAAGCGCTCGCTCGGACAATTGACACAAATCTCTACGTATGAGCCGGATCATTATATGATTCTTGATCCGTTTACACGCCGTAATCTGGAGCTTGTAGAAACGGTGCGAGAACGTTCGAAGAAAGGCTCTCTGCTGTGGTTGCTGGATCGCACGGAGACGTCCATGGGCGCCCGCATGATGCGGCGCTGGGTGGATAAACCTCTTTTGCAAAAAGGAAAGATCAATGAAAGACTGGAAGCAGTAGATACCTTGTATAACCAGTTTATTCTTCGTGAGGATCTGCGAGCTGAGCTGAAAGACATCTATGACTTGGAACGTCTGGTGGGACGAATTGCTTTTGGGAATGCGAATGGTCGTGACCTGAACGCGCTCAAATCGTCACTGGACAAAATTCCGAGTCTGCGCCACCACTGCGCGGCATCTTCGTCTGTAACGCTCCAGCATATCGCTGAAATGATGGATGATTGCGCTGATTTGCGTGATGCGATTGGACAGGCTATCGTGGATGAACCGCCCGTGTCGGTTAAAGATGGGGGCTTGATCCGCGAAGGATACCACGCCCGTCTGGATGAGCTTCGGGAAGCTTCGGTGAATGGTAAACAGTGGATTGCCGAGCTGGAAGCAAGAGAACGTGAAGCAACGGGCATCCGCTCGCTGAAAATCGGGTACAACAAGGTGTTCGGTTATTATATTGAAATCACTAAATCGAATCTTGCTTCACTTCCTGAAGGACGGTATGAGCGTAAACAAACACTTGCGAACGCTGAACGATATATTACACCTGAACTGAAAGAGAAGGAGACACTCATTCTTGAAGCTCAGGACAAAATGGTCGATATCGAGTACGGTCTGTTTGCAGAGCTACGTGAACGTCTTAATCAAGAGATTGCACGTCTACAGAAGCTTGCTGAGCAAGTGGCTGAAATTGACGTATATCAATCGTTTGCAGTGATTAGTGCAGAGCGTAACTTTGTGCGTCCCGTATTGACGGATGGATATAATCTGGTCGTCGAGCAAGGACGGCATCCGGTCGTGGAGGCCGTCATGCGTGATGGGGCGTTTATTGCAAACCATACTGCGATGACTGAGGAGGAGGCACGTATTCTGCTGATTACCGGACCGAATATGGCTGGTAAAAGTACGTACATGAGACAAGTTGCACTCATCTCGATTCTGGCGCAGATTGGTTGTTTTGTCCCTGCTGGTCAAGCTGAAGTTCCGATCATGGATCGTATCTTCACACGGATCGGTGCTGCCGATGATCTGATCGGTGGTCAGAGTACGTTTATGGTGGAGATGGCTGATATTCAGGTCATGACCGAAAAAGCAACGCCGCGCAGTCTCATCATCATCGATGAGTTGGGCCGAGGGACTTCCACCAGTGAAGGCATGGCGATAGCACAATCGGTCATTGAATATGTACATGACGTGATCGGCTGTAAAGCTCTTGTATCCACCCACTTTCATGAGCTGGCTCATCTGGAGGAAAGTCTGGACAAGCTGGCAAATTATTCGATGGCAGTTCAGGAGAGCGGTGACAAAGTAAACTTCCTGCGCAAGTTGATTGCGGGTGCGGCAAGTAGCAGTTACGGCATTTATTGTGCAAGGCTTGCGGGTCTCCCTGATAGCATTATTGAGCGTGCTAATGGACTACTGCATGGTTTCGAACAAGCAGCCTCACAGGTAGCGGTTGGCAGTGAGTTTGTGAGTGAGAACAGAGCGTCATCCGAACAGTTGGCAAAGGTGCAAGCGGCGACTCGTTTGGAGTCATCGAACGTTGCGGAGGAGCCGTTCATTCGGGAGGAAAGCCCGAAGAATCTATCCAAACAGGGACAGCAGGAGGTTGTACAGCTGTCGATCTTCGACGACGAGCAGTCAGCAACTGTGCAACCTACAAAAACAGTTATAGTTGAAGATAAACCTGCACGCGAACTGATCCGTCATATGAAAGAAATTGATGTGATGAACATGACGCCTTTGCAGGCGATGCAAATCTTGAATGAACTTAAATTAAAGGCACAGCAATTATCCTGATTAACCGGGAGGAGGAGAATCTGTGGCTAAAATTCATGTGCTTGATGAACATATTGCCAACCAGATTGCGGCGGGTGAGGTGGTTGAACGGCCTGCATCTGTCGTAAAGGAACTGCTGGAGAATGCAGTGGATGCAGGGGCCACCAAGATTGAAGTGGCAGTGGAGGAAGGCGGTCTGCTTCGCATCCGGGTAAAGGATAACGGCTCAGGCATAGAGCCGGATGATCTGGAGACAGCTTTCTACCGCCATGCGACCAGTAAAATAACCCACGGACGTGACCTGTTTCAGATCACAAGTCTCGGGTTCCGCGGAGAGGCGCTGCCAAGTATTGCAGCCGTCTCCAAGGTGGAAGTGCTGACCGCTAGTGGAGACGACGGGCGGGGACGACGAATCGTGATTGAAGGCGGCAAGCTCTGCACTCACGAGGATGCTGCATCACCACAAGGAACGGAGTTTGTGGTTAAGGAGTTATTTTACAATACGCCTGCAAGACTAAAGTATATGAAAACCATTCAGACCGAGCTGGGACACATCTCGGATGTGTTATATCGGATGGCGATGTCGCATCCGTATATTTCGTTCACTCTTCGGCACAATGAGAATACGTTACTGCAAACGCTGGGTAATGGTGATCTGTTACAAGTGGTTGCGGCGATCTATGGTACGAGTGCGGCTAAAGCGATGCTGCCTATTGAGGGCGAAAATCTGGATTACAAGATCAGCGGTCTGATCAGTCTGCCGGAATGGACACGTGCGAATCGTGCGGGGATGTCAACGATTGTGAACGGACGATATATTCGCAACTATGGATTAAATCAGGCGATTCTGAAAGCCTATCACACGTTGCTCCCTATTAATCGTTTTCCGCTCGTGGTACTGCAGTTGGAAATGCATCCTTCACTCGTGGACGTGAACGTTCACCCGGCGAAGCTGGAGGTTCGCTTTAGCAAAGAGGCGGAACTATACGAGTTTGTGGAAACCACGTTGCGTGGGATTTTAAGACAAGAGGTATTGATTCCGCAAGTAAGGAAACAGCAAATTAGACGTGGAGATGACAGTTCATTTATCCAAGAACAATTTTTGTTCCCTCGTGGACCCGTGAAAGAGCAGGAAGTAAGTGAAGGATATGGCCAACAAGGACCGCTTGGTAAACCGGTTTTAGAAGATGATCATTCCGACCTGGATGCGCCAGCGGAAATTGAATCAGGAGCAGGAATAGCTACAGTAACAGGAGTCGGCGCAGGAAATGGCTCAGAACCAGCATTACAGCAAAGTTCTTCCGATTTCTCGCAATCGGCTCCTTTGCCCGAAGCACCACCGGAATCTACTCCAGCGTACGGTTCGCTCGATCTCTTGAACGGAGCCCAGTTTGATCAAAGGAATGATTCTGAGCAGGAGAGTAAGGGGGAGTTTCAAGGTGTAGACTCTCCTGTACCTTCAGATGCCCATATAACTGAATATCAACGTGAGAATCCAGGCCAACATTCTCGGAACAATGTGGGTGAAAGTGCAGATGTGCGTGCCGACAAAGTAGCTGCTACGAGCACATCTGAAACCCCAGCGGCTACCGGGATCCAAACCGAAGCGTATCGTGCGCCATCTTACGGCGCTCCAGTAAGGGAAAGCCGTACGCCATACACATCGGCAGGTCAAAAAGGAGAGCGTAGCTGGAAAAAAGCATCGATACCTGATCCGGTCAAACTGTCGGCTGCAATGCACGCAGATCCTTCTATGCCTGCGTTCCCTGAACTTAGTCTGATTGGTCAGCATCACGGAACGTACTTGATCGCACAAAACGATGAAGGGTTATATTTGATCGACCAGCATGCGGCGCATGAACGGGTAAATTACGAGTACTATTACGAACAGTTTGGCAATCCGGCTCAGGCCTCACAGGAGCTGCTACTGCCGATTACCCTTGAATTCACACCTTCCGAGACAGAAAAGCTAAAAGCAAGACTCGCCTGGTTTGAACAAGCGGGGGTATATCTGGAGCATTTCGGCGGCCAAACCTTCCGTGTGCGTTCTCATCCTTACTGGTTCCCTAAAGGGGACGAAAAAGACATTATCGAGGAAATGTCGGAATGGGTGCTCAGTGAACGAAGTATTGATGTGGCTAAAATGCGTGAAGCCGCATCGATTATGTGCTCCTGCAAAGCTTCCATCAAAGCGAATCAAAAGCTTACCGACCGGGAAGCTGAAGTGTTGATTCAGCGTCTGGGTTCATGCCGGCAGCCATATACGTGTCCGCATGGGCGACCGATTGTGATTTCGTTTTCAACATATGATCTGGAAAAATTATTTAAACGAGTGATGTAGTTTTATAGGGGGATATTATGTATATAACGACGGGTGACAAGGAGGCGGCTTCTCTGGTAGAACGTGCGCGCGCATTGGCCGCTAAGACTGGAGGCACCTATGTAGCACGCAACAGAACATCTCTGCCCAAATTGCTTGAGCAGTATAAGGTTCAGGAGATTCTGGTGGTGCTGAAAGGGAGAGCGCGATTGTTCCGGAAAGATGCATCCGAGCTTGAATTTCACCCGAGTATGGGATTTGTACGTGCCAAACGTGTGTTACGGGGAGAATCTGATCCGATGCTGGAAGCAGGTGCTGTTCGCGAAGGAGATACGGTTGTGGATTGTACCGCAGGGCTTGGCTCGGATTCACTCGTTTTTGCGGTGGCGACAGGTGTTCGAGGGCATGTGATTGCCTGTGAAAGCTCCGCGCCACTCTATACACTTTTACTTGATGGCATGTCCCATTATGAGAGCAACGAACCATCCATAGACGAGGCGTTCCGGCGCATTGAACTGCGAAATCAGGATCATCTGGAACTGCTTCGTTCATTGCCTGACCATAGCTGTGATACGGTTTATTTTGATCCGATGTTTCGTGAACCGATGATGGATTCGAGTGCAATCAAGCCTTTACGGGACTATGCCAATGCCCGTGCATTAGCCGAAGAGAGTATTAAAGAGGCGAAGAGAGTCGCACGCAAGCGAGTGGTCATGAAAGAAAAACGCGGCAGCGCAGAGTTTGAAAGGCTTGGATTCCAGGTGCTGGATCGGGCGAATGCAAAAACCTTGTACGGAGTGATTAATGTTGAAACCAGAAGTTGAAAAAAAACCAAAGCTACTGGTGCTGGTTGGACCGACAGCTGTAGGCAAAACAAGATTGAGCATTGAGCTGGCACAGGCTTTTAACTGTGAAATCATATCGGGAGATTCCATGCAGGTTTATCGTGAGATGGATATCGGAACGGCGAAAATAACGACGGAAGAAATGAAGGGCATTCCCCATCATCTGATTGACATTCATGAGCCGGAGTATCCGTATTCCGTAGCGGAGTTTCAGGAAAGCTGCACACGTTTGATTCCTGAAATTCATGCACGGGGTAAACTGCCCTTTATCGTGGGTGGCACGGGTTTGTACGTGGAATCGGTTTGTTATGGCTTTCAATTTTCGGACAGTGGCTCAGATGAAGCTTTCAGGGAAGAGCAGTTCAGTTATGCTCAGCAGCATGGGGCACAGGCACTTCATGATCGGCTCAGGGAAGTTGATCCAGCCAGTGCGGATCGTCTTCATGCGAATGACCAACGGCGAATTGTGCGTGCGCTCGAAATTTTCCATCTTACAGGAGAGAAATGGTCAGAGCAGCTGGCTGTTCAGAAAAAAGAGTCTCCGTACGATCTACTCATCATCGGTTTGACGATGGATCGCCAGAAGTTATATGCACGAGTCGAAGAGCGAATCGATCTGATGATCGAGCAAGGGCTGGTCGATGAGGTAAAAGCGTTGCTGGAACGCGGAGTCGCGCGAGGTCATATTTCTATGCAGGGCTTGGGATACAAGGAGATTGCTGCATATTTGCAAGGTGAAGTTAGCTGGGATGCTGCGGTAGAGTGGCTTAAAAGGGATACACGCCGCTTTGCGAAACGTCAGTTGTCCTGGTTCCGTCATATGAAAGATATTCACTGGGTGGACATGACGGACACCGGGAATTTTGAAGGCCAGTTTAAGCAAATAAATGATTTGATTACACATACATGGAAATAAACTTAGTCAGGCAAGACCTCTACTTTTCGATGAAAAGCTGGAGGTTTTTTTATTTTTGATTAGGTATGCTACCCATATATGAAAAAGGGTTCTATCAATATGATTCAAATCGTTGATTTCAGGATAAGATTAAAGTGATCATTCTTCGGAAATCTGAGGTTTTGAGATCGAAGGTAGGGGGAACTGATCTGCTATTCAGTCTGCTACGTAACGTTCTCATAGAGCAAATGGTCGTTCCTGTGTGGAACCATTTACTAGTAGTGTGATATTACTTAACACGGTATAACGCATTAAAACTTGTTTAGTGAAGCCTTGTTATACGGTTATTACGTGAAATTTGTTCCTCTTTTGCAAATCTGTAAGGCAGTGTATAATGGATAAGTCTACTAATTTTATAGCCTCTCCTCTGGGAGATGTGAAAAAGGGACAAGGGGTTTTTGTGGATTATATGAAACTGTTCATGATATAATAGCACGAAAGCTACTCAGCGATATTGAATAATACTTACACTACGAATTCAAATGAACCAATGGGGGTACGGCTAATGAACAAGTCCATCAACATCCAAGATACGTTCTTGAACCAACTGCGGAAAGAAAACATTCCGGCTACGGTCTATCTGACCAATGGCTTCCAAATCCGCGGGACGATCAAGGCATTTGACAATTTTACGATCGTCATTGACAGCGACGGACGCCAGCAAATGGTCTACAAGCATGCCATCTCCACGTTCACGCCGCAACGCAGCGTATCGCTGATGCAGCAAGACAACGGCGGCGAAGCTTAAAAAATCCGAAACCTTTTCACAAACCATTTCGTCTACAAGTATAGGTATTGAAACAGAGCAACCTAATAAGGGTTGTTCTTTTCATTCCGGGCAAAATAGGTTTAATATAAGCTTGTGCTCGCCAGAGAAATAGAAAACATGCAACTGAAAGGGAGTCAGGAGGTAACATGCCAAACGATCCGTTATCGAGGTCTAATAATCGCAACACCAATAACAAGTCAAACCAAAAAGCGAAACCTAAGACCTCTAAAAAGAAAAAAATTACGGGGAAACGCGTTGGATGGACTTTGTTTTTCACCATGGCAGTCGCCATATTCTGTGCGCTAGGCGGATATTTGTTTATTTTGATTAGTGGTGAACGCCTGCTTACAGCCAACATGGATAAAACAACAATCAATGAAACGTCAAAGGTTTATGATCGCAACAATAATATTATGGGCGAGCTGTCCATCAAAAAGCTGGAGCCTGTGGAATCCGATGATATTCCGAAATTGGTCAAAGAAGCCTTTGTTGCTACAGAGGATAAACGATTCTATGAGCACCAAGGTGTAGATATCTGGTCCATTGGTCGTGCAGCCGTCAAAGATATCATGGCACGTTCCATGGTAGAGGGCGGTAGTACGCTGACCCAGCAATTGGCCAAAAATATGTTCCTGTCGCGTGATAAGACGTTTTTCCGAAAAGCAACCGAAGTATCGATCGCGATGGCGCTCGAACGTAAATTTTCCAAAGATGAGATTTTGACGATGTACCTGAACCGGATTTTCTTTGGCCATCAGCGTTATGGAATCAAGGCTGCATCGGAGTTTTATTTTGGAAAGAGTAACCTGAACGACCTTAAGCTGTGGCAGATCGCTACACTGGCTGCTATGCCTAAAGGGCCATCTGCATACAATCCGCTGAGTAATCCAAATGATTCGAAAACGCGTCGGGGCGTAGTATTGCAATTAATGTATGAGCAAGGTTACATCACCGAGGCGGAGATGAACGAAGCGAAGGCCGTGGTTTATAAATATACGCCGCCTGAGAAAGACAGAAAGTATCAAGCCTTTATTGACTATGTGCTCCGTGAAGCAGAGCGTGTAACGGGCATGACGGAAGACGATCTCAATATTGGCGGTTTCAAAATCTATACAACGATGGATGCGCAGGCTCAAACAGCAGTGGAGAATGCTTTCTCGGATGACAGTTTGTTTGAGGCAAGCAAGGATGATCAACAGGTTCAAGGTTCGATGGTGATTATGAATCATGAAAATGGCAGTCTTGTTGCCTTGTTAGGCGGACGTGATTATCAGACCAAAGGATATAGTCGTGTAACGCAAAGTCGGAGACAGCCAGGGTCAGCGTTTAAACCAATTGTATCTTACGCTCCTGCTCTGGAGACAGGAAAATACAGTGCGAACTCGCCGCTGAGCAATGAGAAGCAGTGTTTCGGCAATTATTGTCCGGGCAACCTGCATGGCTACTCTTCTACGATCAGCATGACCGATGCCATAACAAAATCGGAAAATATACCTGCTGTATGGTTACTGGATAAGATCGGGGTAAATACGGGAGTTAATTTTGCGAAAAGTGTAGGCATTCAGCTGACGGACCAAGACAAAAACCTGGCAATCGCTCTGGGTGGTCTTAGCAAAGGTACGAATACACTGGAGATGGCTCAAGCTTACAGCTCCTTTGCTAACCTTGGTGAGTATCAGCAAGCCTACTCCATAAAAAGTATTGTGGATAGTAGCGAGAAAACCATTTACAAACATGATAAATCAGAAACCAAACGTGTGATGAGTGAACAGAACGCATATCAACTTACGCAGATGTTGCAAAACGTAGTAAATGACGGTACCGGACGCTCCGCTCGTCTGGATCGGCCAGTAGCCGGTAAAACGGGAACTGTGCAAAGTGGTATTGCTGGCAACAGTTCGAACCGTGACGTATGGTTTGTCGGGTACACTCCTGAGTGGACTGGTGCTGTCTGGATGGGTTATGACAATCCGGATGCAAAACATATGCTTAAGAACAGCAGTAAGCTGTCTGCAGCGTTCTTCGCCAAAGTCATGGGAGATGCATTAAAAGGTGTCCCTGTGAAAGAGTTCAAAACGCCAGCTGGCGGTCAGGCACCTCCTCCCGTGGAGCAACCACAGCAACCGACATTATCAGTGAGCGGTTTGAATGGATCCTATGATCCATCTACTCAGACCGTTTCACTTAGCTGGACTGGAACTGGTGATGCGAATACGCAGTATCGTGTCTACCGGAAGGAGACATCGGAAGCTCAGTTTACTCATCTGATTGATGCTGTTGGCTCAACAAGTGCGCAGGATTTAAGTGCATTACCTGGGCTAACCTATGAGTATTATGTAACGGCTTATGATACGGCTTCCGCACAGGAAACTAGCCCATCCAATACCATTTCGCTTATGATCGAAGCTCAGGAGATTAATCCGCAACAACCTGATCCAGGTACAGATCCTGAAACAGGTACAGATCCTGAAGTGCCAGGTACGGATAATCCGGACAATGGTGCGGGCGATAATGGTAACCCGAATGGTAACAATGGTAATGGAAGCGAGAATGGCAACAATGGTAATGGGAATAACGGAAACAACGGAAATGGTAATGGCAACAATGGTAACAATGGTGGATCGGGTCCTGGCAATGGTCAACCGGAAGGTGGTGGTACTCCGCCAGGACAAGGAACGACTGATCCTGGAAGTGACGGCTCAAGTGATGGTGGAGTGAGTACACCGGGTCAAGTCGTTACACCACCAGACAGTGGAACCAGTGGAGACGATGGAGGAACAGAAGTTCCTTCTACCCCTCAATCAGGTTCAGGAGGATAAGATTCCTATTTAACAATAGTCTAAATGTGTTCACAAAACTGCTTCCCGGTTCGCCGGTGAAGCAGTTTTTGTTTTGTATGAACAAAAGGAAGGTTACAATTCGATATCCAAGATCATGTGAACCATGAATAGCAACATAACAAGCTTAGTTTTGAGTGTATCCTTTAAATATGGTAAGCTGTAGCTATTCGTAATACGTTGTATAGAGCAGATTCATAGCACTTGTTCTCTAGTAGACGTATAAATGTTCACCAATCCAAAATGCAGATCATAGATCTGCAGTCGGCAAAGAGGGGTTCGTATGAAACGGAAATTCGGGGATCGCGCAAACTGGCGCCGGATTACGAACCGACAATTTACATGCCGGTTCGTTCAGTCCAAAATTTTCACAGGTTACATTACGCTGTACACCATACAGGATTTAAAAGAACCCTTGTGGAAGACGTATGGAGGTACAACCTTCTGTATTGCTGACAAGGGATACTCCTGGCTACAGTACTATCCGAAGGGAGAACACTTTGTTGTTACAGCCATGTTTGATGATCAGCAGCAAATTGTAGAGTGGTACATCGATACTTGCCGTAGCCAGGGAATTACCGATCAGGGTGTTCCTTGGTTTGATGACCTCTACTTGGACGTTGTTGTGCTGAAGGACGGAGAGATCTTTTTGCTGGATGAGGATGAGCTTGAGGATGCCTTGTCACGGAAACATATTACAACCGGAGATTATGATCTCGCGAACAAAACGGCGAAGGAGCTGCTCCATGCCATTGATGCTCATGTGTTCCCATACTTTCAGTTATCACTGAAGCACAGACAAACGTTATTTGAGAATGGGGAGTTTCGCAAAAACATCCAGGTCTAAAACGAATTTTTCTGACCAGAACTTTTCTTGTACATCCTTCTAATATCTGGACACCTGATAGAATACATTAATAATCAGGAGAGATCAGCCCGATAAAATAGAGGTGATGGCGAATGAACGGACGGGTCATGGCTGCAGGAGGGCAACCGGGAGGCAGACCATCCAGGCAAATTAATGTGGTACTACGTAACCAGGAACCTCAAATACTCGCTAAAGATGAAGCACTCTCGGTACAAGCGGCTAAAAGTTTAACAAAACATGCGCATTTTCAGGAGATTCAGGGTGAACTTGAGCAACTGGTGGGACTCGAAAATATCAAAGATTTGGTGTTCGAAATTTATGCATTTCTTCAGATTGCGCAGATGCGCTCCGAGGCAGGTCTGCTAAGTGGTGCACACGTGTATCATATGATCTTTAAAGGCAACCCCGGAACGGGCAAAACCACGGTAGCCAGAATCGTAGCCAAAATGTTTCAGAAGATGGGCGTGCTGAACAAAGGACATCTTATTGAAGTGGAACGTGCTGACCTTGTGGGGGAATATATTGGTCATACGGCTCAGAAGACCAGAGATTTGGTTAAGAAAGCCCTTGGAGGCATTTTGTTTATCGATGAGGCGTACAGTCTGGCTCGCGGCGGGGAGAAAGATTTTGGCAAGGAAGCGATCGATACACTTGTAAAATCAATGGAGGACCATAAAAACCAGTTTATTCTGATCTTGGCGGGATACTCGGAAGAAATTGATTTTTTTCTACAAACGAATCCAGGTTTACCTTCTCGCTTTCCGATTCAGGTTGAATTTCCAGACTATACGATTGACCAGTTGATCCAAATCTCTGAGATTATGGCCAAAGAGCGTGATTATATTTTGATGCCTCAGACCATACTCAAGTTAAAGCAACATCTTCTTCAGGAGAAGAATGATTCGTTGCACGCGTTCAGTAACGCCAGGTATGTAAGGAATGCAATCGAGAGATCAATCCGGCATCAGGCTGTTCGTTTGCTGGAGCAGTACTCGGATGGAAGTCCGGGTAAGCTGGAGCTCATGACTATTCGTACAGAAGATTTGAAGTTTGAACGAAAGTAAGCGATAATAACCTTTTAACAGAGCCGGCCGGGCTAACCGGTTCGGCTTTAACCATGCCACGGGCATTTCGTGGTTTAATGTATTTATACGGAGCAGGGGAGTTGGTATATATATGACAATGGGCACGCACGATACAGATACAACCAAAAAAGACCGCGCAATATTGGTCAGTCTGGTTACCGATGAAGTGAAGCGTTCAGGCATTAATCATGAGTATTCATTACAGGAACTTGTGAAGCTGGCTGAAACCGCAGGCGTTGAAGTTCTCAGTGTATTAACCCAGAACCGGGAAACAAGGGACACGAAATGGTTCATTGGTAAAGGTAAAGTGGAAGAACTGCGTTTGGTTGCAGACGAGCTGGGAGCAACGACAGCTATTTTTGATCAGGAGTTGTCTGGCGCTCAGGTTCGAAATCTGGAAGAGGCTTTGGATCTGAAAATTATTGACCGTACACAGCTTATTTTGGATATCTTTGCGCAACGTGCCAGTACACGGGAAGGGATCATTCAGGTAGAACTGGCGCAACATAGCTACTTGTTGCCGCGTTTATCGGGGCATGGTAAAAACTTGTCACGACTTGGGGGCGGCATCGGGACAAGAGGCCCAGGTGAGAGCAAGCTGGAGACAGACCGTCGTCACATCCGGGGACGGATCGATGATCTAAAGCGTCACCTCGAGGAAGTCACACGTCATCGTAAACTGCACAGAGAGCGTCGTAAAAAAACTGGGATTATTCAAGTTGCTTTAGTAGGTTACACAAATGCAGGTAAATCAACATTGTTGAAGCAGTTAACCGCAGCGGATGTATATATTCAGGATCAACTTTTTGCTACGCTCGATCCAACATCACGTACAATGGAGCTACCGAGTGGTAAAGAAATTGTACTGACGGATACCGTTGGTTTTATTCAAAATTTACCTCACGATTTGGTTGCGGCTTTCCGCGCGACATTGGAAGAAGTGAATGAGGCTGATCTGATTTTACATGTTGTAGACGCTTCATCCGAAATGCGTGACGATCAGATGAGCACAGTTCATACCATTTTGCAGCAACTTGGTGCAGGGGACAAGCCTCAGCTTGTTCTGTATAACAAAAAAGATGCCTGCACGCCGGAACAACTACAGATGCTTCCTTTGGATAAAAAGCATATTAAAATAAGTGCACTTGATGAATCAGATTTGATCAAGGTTCGTGAACTGATTCAAGCGGAACTGACAGGCGATACGAAGCGATTCCGTATTCCGGCGGAACGTGGGGATCTGACATCTGTACTCTATAAAATCGGAGACGTTGTAGGAACGGAATATGATGAGAACGATGTTATCTATCAAGTCGAGCTGCAAAAAGGTGAATATGAGAAGTTTGCATATTTACTCGAAGATTTCATTGAACTGTAATATTCATGACATATTAATGTGATAAGTTGACACGAGAATTGATTCGAATGCGTCAGTTTCGTGCTATAAAAGGGGAATGAAGCAAGATGGCAAGGTTTGATTCAACTATTCTAGAACTTCAACATCAGGTGGAACGTCAGATCGAGGGACAACTTCATCAGGTTGATCGTATTGTAGATCACAATCAATGGAAAGTTATCGATGCCTTTCAGCGCAGAAAAGTAAGTGATTATCATTTTGCGGGCTCAACGGGGTATGCCTATAACGACCGTGGACGTGAGGTGCTTGATGAGGTGTATGCGGATGTGTTTGGTGCAGAAACTGCACTGGTGCGTCCTCATTTTGCCTCAGGAACACACACGATAAGTACGGCCCTGTTCGGCGTATTGCGGCCAGGAGACAATCTGTTGTACATCACAGGTAAGCCCTATGACACATTACATAAAGTGATCGGCAAGCCTGGGGATGGAACAGGGTCTCTCCGTGATTTTGGGGTTGGCTATGCTGAAACTGAACTCACAAACGCAGGGCAAGTGGATTGGGGAGCGGTGGAAAAGTCTATTACGCCAGCAACGAAGGTTATAGGCATTCAGCGCTCACGCGGTTACGACTGGCGTTCTTCGTTTACAATTGAGGAGATTGCAGATATGGTGGCACGTGTTAAATCGTTGAAACCAGACGTTATCGTGTTTGTGGATAATTGTTACGGCGAATTTACTGAAGAACGCGAACCTACGGAAGTAGGTGTGGACTTGATGGCAGGTTCGTTGATTAAAAATCCTGGTGGTGGGTTAGCAGAAACCGGAGGATACATATGTGGTAAAGAGAAGTATGTACAACTGGCAGCGTATCGCTTGACTGCACCTGGTATTGGGGGTGAGGTGGGTGCTATGCTGGGGACAACACGAGGCATCTACCAAGGACTTTACATGGCTCCGACCATTGTTGGTCAAGCGATTAAAGGAAGTATTTTTGCTGCGGCGATGTTTGCTGCATCCGGATTTGTAACGAAGCCTGCGTGGGATGAGCCGCGTACCGACCTGATTCAGGCGGTGCAATTCAGCTCTGCGGAGCATCTAATTGCTTTTGTGCAAGGCATTCAGCAGGCAGCAGCTGTTGATAGCCATGTTGTGCCTGAGCCTTGGGATATGCCTGGATATGAGCATCCTGTCATTATGGCGGCAGGTACGTTTATCCAAGGAGGAAGCTTGGAGTTATCCGCCGACGCACCGATTCGAGAGCCTTTTATCGGTTATATGCAAGGTGGGTTGACTTACTCTCATGTTAAATATGGCGTTTTGATGGCATTACAAGCGATGAAAGATCGTAAATTATTGTGAGTTTATCTAACATGTCATTGACACTTTGTAACAACTAAATGTACAATAGGGTCAAGAATAGATGACTGGAAGGTTGATGAACATGGGCGACGAGATTCGCAGAAATATGGCCTTATTCCCGATCGGTATCGTAATGAAACTTACCGACCTGTCCGCGAGACAGATTCGTTATTATGAGCAGCATAGTCTCATTGTTCCTGCAAGAACTTCAGGGAATCAGCGTTTGTTTTCCTTTAACGATGTTGAGAGATTGCTAGAGATTAAAGCTCTGATTGAAAAAGGAGTTAACATTGCTGGCATCAAGCAAGTGATGAATCCTGTCTCAAAAGAGTCTGAAGAGGCAACGGTGATTACGCCAGATACGGAAGTTAAACGTAGAGAGCTGTCCGATACGCAACTGCACCGCTTGCTGAAGCAACAGCTGGTGTCAGGCAAAAGACCAGGCCAAGTATCTCTCATCCAAGGTGAACTTTCTCGTTTTTTTAATAAAAAATAATCGGTTCACCTAACGAGGCGGGTAAGGTAAATTTCAAACTTCTGATGTCAGACTCCTTGACCCGTGGAACATTCTAATGTACAAATATAACATGCAAGCCAAATACGCAGATAAGAAAGGGAGAGGAATCATGAGTTATACAAAAGAAGACATTCTCCGCATCTCCAAAGAAGAAAACGTACGATTCGTTCGATTGCAATTCACCGACTTGCTGGGAGCGATTAAAAACGTTGAGATTCCTGTAAGCCAGTTAACGAAGGCTTTGGATAACAAAATGATGTTTGATGGTTCTTCCATTGAAGGTTATGTTCGTATCGAAGAATCCGACATGTACCTCTATCCGGATCTTGACTCTTGGCTTATTTTCCCATGGGTATCCGATAATCGCGTCGCGCGTTTGATCTGTGACGTATATCTGCCAGACGGCAACCCATTCCCAGGTGATCCACGTGGCATCTTGAAGCGAAACCTGAAGGAAGCCGAAGAAATGGGATTCACTTCCTTTAACGTTGGTCCTGAACCAGAATTCTTCTTGTTCAAAACGGATGAAAAAGGAAATCCAACAAACGAACTGAATGACCAAGGTGGATATTTCGACCTTGCACCAACAGATCTTGGTGAAAACTGTCGTCGTGATATCGTTATTACACTTGAAGAAATGGGCTTTGAAATCGAAGCTTCTCACCACGAGGTAGCTCCTGGTCAGCATGAGATCGACTTCAAATATGCGGATGCATTGAAAGCGGCAGACCAGATCCAAACCTTCAAACTCGTTGTTAAAACGATTGCACGTCAGCATGGATTACATGCTACGTTTATGCCAAAACCATTGTTCGGTATGAACGGTTCCGGTATGCACTGTAACCAATCCTTGTTCCGTGGCAATGAGAACGCATTTGTTGACGAGTCGGACGAACTGGGCCTGAGCAAAACTGCACGTCACTTCATGGCTGGAACGCTGAAGCATGCACGTGCGTTTGCAGCAATCACGAACCCGACTGTGAACTCATACAAACGTCTTGTGCCAGGTTACGAAGCACCATGTTACGTAGCATGGTCTGCAAGTAACCGTAGCCCAATGATCCGTATTCCAGCTTCACGTGGTCTGAGTACTCGTGTTGAGGTTCGTAACCCGGACCCAGCTGCTAACCCTTACCTCGCTTTGGCTGTTTTATTGAAAGCAGGTCTGGACGGAATCAAACGTGAGCTTTCCTTACCAGCTCCGATCGACCGTAACATCTACATCATGTCAGAAGAAGAGCGTGTGGAAGAAGGCATTCCTAGCTTGCCAGCTGACCTGAAAGAAGCATTGAACGAATTGATCCGCAGCGAAGTCATCTGTGATGCTCTCGGCGACCACGCCCTGGCTCACTTCTACGAGCTGAAAGAAATTGAGTGGGATATGTACAGAACACAAGTCCACCAATGGGAACGCGATCAATATATCACGTTGTACTAATCCCCGAATCCCTTGCGCCACCTGGCGTGAGGGGTTTTTCTTTTTGGGGATAAATAATTTCTGGATGAACTAAAAGGTGAGTGCCCACAAAATGCCCGCATCCAATAAGATGCAGGAAAAATGCAAGAATAGCGCTCCTCATGGGAGCGCTATTCTTGCATTTAATTTACTCTATTGAGGGCTTTCTAGCAGTAGCTACTCTATTTTAATAAACTCGACACAGGGGCATTAAAATAACCCCATTTTGTTTGTTTTGTTCGTTAATAGCTTACATGAAACTTAAAAAGGATGATATAACTACCATGGTTTGCACTTACAACTGTGAGCCCAGGTCGAATAGGAGTCACCAAAAAATCAGGGCCAATATCACAAGCGCCATCACTATAGATTACATCATAAGTATAGCCACTATACCACTGACCAGGTTGGCCTACTTTTGAGTATCTTACATATTTCTGTGTTGCCTGAATCGTAATACTTTGTGAAGTTAATGAATCTTGAGAAGAAGGTGAAAGCGGCAGCAAATGATGTTGGAACAGCGACGATTGCCACAATAACAGTTAAAGCTCCAAGTGAATACATTTTCTTTTTCATACAAATACCTCCTAATATTTGTAATGAATTGGTAAAACTTTACTCTTTAAAACTACCATATTATTAAATGTAAAATAATATAATTTGTCACATTGTTTACTATATTTATCCTCAGATCACATCCAAACATATATGAAGATAAAATAAGAAAGTCCAAAAATTTATATTTGTGCAAAGTAAATAGTTATATTATTGTGAAATCTCTAAATGAAAACTAAACTCAAATAAGAACATGGAGAGTCAGAAATATGATAAATTCTATGTCTGAAAAATTCATAAAAGAGTCAAGAACATACAAGCAATCGCTGAAAAAATAAAGAAGTATGCGTCATGCTTTCCACTTATTTTGTCTTTTGACATCTGTCTTGTTTCAAAACTATGTTGATAGTTTCATATATAAAAGATATAATTAATTTGATTTTGGACAATATAATTTTTATAAATTAATTGGAGATGATATTTTTGGAACACCAAGCGAAACAACTTGTGACTACACAACGTACGTTTTTTAATACAGGACAGACTAAACAAGTGGAGTATCGGATTCAGGCTTTGCAAAACTTGAAAGAAGGGATCGAGAAGTACCAGCAACGTATTCTGGATGCGCTTCGTGCTGATCTCAATAAATCAGAGGCTGAAGGATATGGCTCGGAGATTCGCATTGTATTGGGTGAATTGGATTACACGCTGGAACATCTGCGTGAATGGGCTACACCACGTAACGTTCCAACGAGCTCTGCAATGCCAGACGCGGCTAGTACGATTTACCCTGAGCCTTATGGAGTTGCTCTGATTATTGCGCCTTGGAATTATCCGTTCCAACTGGCGTTTGGGCCGCTAATCGGTGCAATTGCTGCAGGGAACTGTGCTGTGATCAAACCTTCTGAGCTTACACCAGCGACGTCTCGTTTAATTAACGATCTTATCCAGGACATATACCCTGAGGAGTACATTGCTGTTATGGAAGGAGAGGTTGAAACGAGTACAGCACTGCTTAATGAGAAATTCGATTATATTTTCTTTACAGGCAGTACGGGGGTCGGTCGTATTGTCATGAAAGCTGCAGCAGAGCACTTAACTCCAGTGACGTTAGAGTTAGGCGGTAAAAGTCCAGCCATTGTGCATCGGGATGCTGATCTGAAACTGGCAGCACAACGTCTTGTGCGCGGTAAATTTCTGAATGCAGGGCAAACCTGTGTTGCACCGGACTATTTAGTAGTAGATGAACAGGTACATGATCAACTCATCGAGGAAATCAGAGCCGAGGTTCGCGATAAATTTGGGGATGATGTGATGCAAAATAAGGATTTTCCTCATATCGTTAACACACGTAACTTTGATCGTTTGAATGCTTTCCTTACGAATGGCAAAACTTTAATGGGAGGGCGTTCGAATCGGGATCAGCTTATGATTGAACCGACTGTTCTTGGCGATATCGATTGGGATTCACCAGTAATGCAGGAAGAGATCTTTGGACCTATTCTGCCCGTATTTACGTATCGTGATTTGAATCCAATGCTCGATGAAATCGCTCGGCGGCCTAAACCACTCGCTTTGTATTTATTTACTGAAAATGAAGCTGTACAGGAGCAGGTATTAAATCAGGTTTCTTTTGGTGGAGGCTGTATTAATGAGACTCTATCTCACATGACCTCGCATTATTTGCCATTTGGGGGTGTGGGAGAGAGCGGTATGGGTTCTTACCATGGACAACAGAGTTTTGAAGTATTCTCGCATCACAAAAGCATTCTTAAACGCACTAAATAATCTCTTGTTCAGCGCATGCACTTATTAGAGTAGTTGGTTAGTAAATGATATGCCCCAATTATTAGAGTAAAAGAAAGAGGTTGTCCTGTTGATCAGGGCAACCTCTTTCGTATTCTATCGGGTAGAACGTATTAGCAATTTAATAAACCAATATGCATTAATGAATATCGCGGAAAAGACCAATGACCTTGCCTAGAATACTAACGTGTTTCAACCGCAACGGTTCTAATGTAGCATTTTCCGGTTGAAGGCGAATGTGATCCTTTTCCTTATAAAAAGTCTTCACTGTTGCTTCATCGTCCTCAGTCATGGCAACGACAATGTCACCATTATCAGCGGTTTGTTGCTGACGAACGATTACATAGTCTCCATTAACAATACCGGCTTCAATCATACTGTCCCCAACAACGGAAAGCATAAATACTTTCTGTTCTCCTACATAATGTGTAGGAAGTGGGAAGTAGTCTTCAATATTTTCTGTTGCCGTAATCGGCACACCAGCTGTTACTTTACCCACGACCGGAATTCGTGCAACGCTGTGGGCGAACTGATGAGAATGCTCAGACTCTTCCTGGCTTAACAATTCAATCGCTCTTGGTTTGGTTGGGTCACGTCTGATTAACCCTTTCTTCTCCAAACGATCCAAATGTCCATGCACTGTGGAACTGGAAGCCAGTCCAACGGCTTCGCCAATTTCTCTTACGGAAGGAGGATACCCCTTCAAACGGACTTCATTTCGTATAAACTCCAGGATAGCCTGTTGCCTGCTGGATATCTTCGACATACCGTATCAACCCCATTTTAGTAACGTTTGGGAAAATTATAACATAGAACCTCCGTTCGTACAAACATAAGTTCTAAAGAAATCATATTATTTCTACTTTTTTCGATTCAGACTCATTAGTTTTTTTGAAAAGAGAGTTTAATTGTTCACTACGCAAGAATTTCCAATACGAAAGAAGATGTTTTAATGTCGAAAAAAGAGCGAACAATTGTTCTAAAAAAGTCTTGAACAAAACAAATGTTCGTGTTATATTGATTCCAAGAGATAGGAACAAACGTTTGGAGGCGGGGACAAATGAGATATTCTACGTATCAGAGCATTTATAAACCAGTAAATTCAGAAGCTTTAAAGTCTAATATAGGGCAATTCAGAACGTTCATGACACGTCTTAAGTTCTCTAAGGGATTGATTAAGCTGGCAATTGCTTCATTAATTATATTTATTGGATGTAGTACAGTGCTAACTGTCTTTGCTGGTAACGAGAATGATCTACTACCTGGTGGTAAGATTGCTGTATCACAGGGAGAAACATTGTGGAGTATTTCTTTGGAACATAAACCAACGTCGATGGATACGCGTGTATATATAGAAGCAATCAAAAAAGTGAATCAACTTGAATCAGCAACAATCCAGACAGGACAAGTTCTAATTTTACCTCAGTTTGTTAAATAGAGTGCGCATCTATGCAGGTTGGCGCGTACTAACTTGACAAGCCGCCTTTCTCATGTCAAAGTTAATATGACTTTGTATTTTTGGAGGGGACAAACTTGGATATAGATAGTCTGGTAGCACGTATTAACGAATTGGCTCGCAAGCAGAAATCCACTGGACTATCAGAGGAAGAACTTGCTGAACGTGCCAAATTGAGAGAAATTTACCTAGGTAACATTCGTAGCAACTTCAGACAGCAACTCGATTCAATTGAGATTGTTGACGACGACAAGGGCCAAGGCCACCAAGGCAAACTCAAACATTAATTTACGAAACCTAAACATATCGTTATGATATTTAGGTTTCTTCATGTTAGCTGGGGATGCTTACTATAAGGGGGAACATCGGTTTGCAGTATAATTATGTAAGCCGATACAAGACACATAAGGGGGATTCACATGTCACGGCGTTCGTTCGAGAGAACGGTTCGGAAAAATTCGAAGCAATTGAATCAGCAACGTAAAAAAAGCGGTCAACCAATTACAGGTAATCCAGGTGAGGATGTTTACAAAGGCAGAAGCCTTTTGTTCCCTATCTTTTTAATTGGTTTAGCGTTCTTGTATCTGTTCATGAGTACTTTTTTAGTGAAAGCACCGATGACAACCTGGGATTGGGTCACAATGCTGCTCTATGTATTTTTGGCTGTCATTTTTATGTTGCGCCGTCCTTACGTTAAAATTAGCAGTAATCGGATCATTACAACGAAGGGGAATCGTGAACGATCGATCGGGGTTGACGATATTATCAAATTCCGTTTTGAGCCAGGTACTGTTGTTATTGAACACAACAGTCGTGGAAAAAGATGGGTTTTCACCAAGTTGTTAAATCGTTACGATACAGAAGCGATTACCGAGCGGTTGTTGAAATTTGCAAAAGCACACCAGATTACCGTAGAAACGATTGATAAGTAATTAACGTGTAAAGGGGCAGATGATCGGAATGGCGTTAAAAGCGATTATGTTTGACCTGGATGATACTTTATTATGGGATGAACGGAGTGTACGAGAAGCCTTTCATGAAACTTGTCTAATTGCTGCAGCAGAAACAGGTGTTAATGCTGAGGCACTCGAAGAGGCTGTTCGTAATGAAGCACGTGAACTATATGAATCTTATGAAACGTTCCCTTTTACCAAAATGATTGGAATTAACCCTTTTGAAGGACTTTGGGCGAACTTTACGGGAGGAGAACAGCCGGAATTTCGTCAGCTTGAACAATTGGCTCCAATTTATCGCAAGGAGTCTTGGCGCCGTGGTTTACTAAAGCTGGGTGTCGATCATGATGAGCTTGCAGAGCGCCTGGCCTCTCAGTTTGGTGCAGAACGTAGATCGAGACCTCATGTATATGAAGAAACGATGGAAACGTTGCGCCATTTGCAAGGTAAGTACAGATTGTTGCTTTTGACTAATGGATGTCCTGCTTTACAGCAAGAGAAACTTGATGGTGTTCCAGAGTTATCTCCTTTCTTTGATGAGATTATTATCTCAGGTAGCTTTGGTAAAGGTAAGCCAGATCCATCCATTTTTGAGCATGCGCTAAGTAGACTGGGTGTTCAACCAGAAGAAAGTATGATGGTAGGCGATAAGTTAACAACAGATATTCGTGGTGCGTTGTCTTCAGGTATTCGTGCAGTATGGATTAACCGCGAAAACAAAACAAATAATGAAAGTTATTCACCGAACCACGAGATTAAACATTTGTCTGAATTAGAGGGGCTTATCGCAAATTTTTAAAATCATAGATGACATAAAATCTTCGCCCAAATAGCTATTCATTTAACATTGGTTATGACATGAATGATCGTTTGTTCATGTATCGTAACCAATGTTTTTTTGTTTTAATACATTCCATATAAGAGTGTTTTTAATGCATTGTTAGGGGCGATTATTTAAATTTTTAATGAAAAGTTATTGAAATTAAAAAAAAGCTGCTTTAGAATACAACTAACATACTAGTATGACTAGTTTTTATTTCTACAATATTTCGAGAGCATTCACTGATCAACTACAAGTACATTTTCAGATGCATGAAAAAAGAAAAGGCGAATGATTTAATGGCCATTTTGTAAGCGCTTTATACAATGACTGATTCAATTTAACGACATTCAAGCAATGCATGCTCAGTCAGGTTCACACGTTTGCATATGCTTGAGTGTACATATATCCCAAATTGATACCGTTTACATTTTTGATTTTGTAGTGGAGGTGAATCGAATAGACAGGTATCCTTTGCAACACGAGGGAGAGAAAGACTTGTCAAACAGCGATTAAAGCATTTTTAATCAAGCATGGATCGGAGTGAATGACACATGAAGTCAGAAACATCTAAGGCAACGATACCGATGATATCTTCACGTAAAGAAAGCAAGTTGCGAACAGCTACCATATTGATTCGTAAAGATTGGCAGTTGTACTCGCTACTAGTTCTTCCCATCATTTATCTGATTATTTTCAAATATGGCCCGATGTTAGGCAACATAATCGCCTTTAGGCGATTTGTACCGGGTGGCAGTATTTTTGGAGAAACCTGGGTTGGATTACGATACTTCAAAATGTTCATTGAGGACCCAACGTTCTGGCGAGTTTTTAGTAACACACTTATGCTCGGCGGGCTTGCGTTGTTATTTACGTTTCCCGTGCCGATTATTTTCGCACTGATGCTTAACGAGGTGAAGAGCAAACGATTTAAAAAATTTGTGCAAACAGCGTCGTATCTGCCTCACTTTCTATCGATTGTTATCGTAGCAGGTATGATTCTGCAATTAACGGCAGTGAATGGTTCGATCAACGGTCTGGTTGCATTTTTTACTGGCGATAACATTCCATTCATGCAACGTGCAGAGTGGTTCAGAACCATCTATATCTCTTCTGAAATCTGGCAGGGTATGGGTTGGGGAGCTATTTTATATCTGGCAGCACTAACTACGATTGATGAATCTTTGTATGAAGCAGCACGAATCGATGGAGCGAATCGCTGGAAGCAAACGATACATGTAACCATTCCAGGCATTTTGCCAACGATTGTTACGTTGCTGATTTTAAACATGGGGAACTTCCTGGCTGTAGGCTTTGAAAAAATCTTGCTTTTGTATAATCCGCTTATTTATGAGACTTCCGATGTAATTTCGACTTATTTGTATCGTGTAGGTCTTGAATCGAGCAACTTCAGTTATGCAACGGCCATTGGTTTGTTCGAATCGGTCATTGGACTAACTCTAGTATTCACTGTAAACGCTATCTCACGCAAACTGACACAACGAAGTTTATGGTAAAGGAGGAACACCATGCAGGAATCACGATCATACAAGGTATTTAAGGTATTTAATGTAACATTCTTGTTATTTATTGTTTTTATTACACTATATCCATTCCTGAATGTTGTTGCGCAATCCTTCAGTAGTGAAGCGTACATTAACTCAGGTAAGGTAAGCTTGTTCCCGAGAGGGTTCAATGTGGAAACGTATAAAACCATTTCGAAGGACAACATGTTCTGGTTGAACTATAAAAATACGATCATTTACACTGTGGTGGGGACTTTAATCTCAATGTTTATGACGACGATTTTTGCTTATGCATTGTCCAAAAAAAGATTGATGGGACGTAAATTTCTGACCATGTTTGCCGTGTTTACGATGTTTTTCAGCGGGGGTCTGATTCCTAACTACGTACTCATTAATTCCCTTGGTTTTAATAACACCATGTGGGCACTGGTTGTCCCAGGTGCAATCAGCATATATAACATGCTCATCATGAAATCCTTTTTTGAGAACATGCCAGAAGAGTTAGAGGAAGCAGCCGCCATTGACGGGTTAAACACATACGGTATTTTGCTTCGTATCATTTTGCCTCTCAGTAAAGCGGTCATGGCCACGATGGTGCTGTTCTACGCTGTTGGACATTGGAACTCCTGGTTTCCTGCCTTCTTGTATTTGGACAAAAAAGAGCTGTTTCCGGTCACGATCTATTTGCGTAATATGATTGCCGGGGCAACGAGTGGTGCCACTGCGGGAGCAACCTCTGCGGACAATCTCACTCAGATTGCTGCCAACATCAAATCGGTAACGATGGTGTTAACGATCCTGCCTATTTTAACTATCTATCCATTTGTACAGCGATATTTTGTAACCGGTATCATGTTGGGTTCTGTTAAGCAGTAACCTTTGCACACATAGGTTTGGAAACTAAACAAAAGGGGATGAATGGATTGAAAAGAAAGCCTCGTAAACGGATTGGTAAGATGATTCTGGTAATGACAATGTCGGCTGTACTTGCTGCTTGTAGCAGTGGTGCCGGGACTGGCCCAGATGTTACCGAAGTGGGCACGAAATCAGCCATGGAGAGTTATAAAGTGGGCGAAACATTCAAAGCGACGGAACCATTTAATCTTTCTATTTTGTATAGTGATCATCCAACGTATCCTTATAAAAAAGACTGGCTGTTATTCAAAAAAATATCGGAGATGACAGGAGTTACGTTGGAGCCAACCATCGTGCCGATGAGTGACTATCCACAGAAGCGATCGCTGTTAATCAGTTCTGGCGATGCTCCGCTCGTTATTCCAAAGACTTATCCGGGTGAAGAATCTGCTTTTGTATCTTCTGGAGCGATTCTGCCGATCAGTGATTACATTGATTTGATGCCAAATTTCAAGGACAAAATTGAAAAGTGGAAACTTGAACCTGAACTTGAAGGACTGCGTCAGGAGGACGGCAAATATTATGTTTTACCGGGATTACATGAGGAAGTATGGCCTGATTATACTCTGATCATAAGAACAGATATTTTTAAAGGAAATAATATTGCCATTCCAACAACTTGGGATGAACTCTATACCGCAGCCAAAAAATTAAAAGAAATCTATCCGGACTCCATTCCATTTTCAGACCGTTTCAAATTCAACAGTACACTTGGCATTGCAGCTACGGGTTTTGGGACTAAGGCTGGATGGGGATATGGAAATGGCTTGACCTACAAAGCCGACCAGGATGAATTTGTTGCCACGGCAACGACGCCAGAGTACAAAGAATTACTGACGTTTTTTAACAAAATGGTTGCAGAAGGACTTCTTGATAAGGAAAGCTTCACGCAAGACGATGATCAAGCTACTCAAAAGTTCGTTTCGGGTAAATCATTTATTATTAACGGTAACTCACAGACACTTGTACTGCATCGAAATGATATGAATAAAACGTTGGGTGAAGGGAATTTCTCGATTGCTAAGATCACAGTTCCGGGAGGGCCGAAAGGGCAGCTGATGTCGGGTTCCAGACTCGAAAACGGTGTGATGATTTCCGGGAAGATTAAAGATAGTGACAATTTCAAAGCGATTTTACAATTTATCGACTGGTTGTATTACAGTGATGAAGGACAGGAATTTGCGAAGTGGGGTGTAGAGAACGAGACATACACTAAAGAAGGTGGCAAACGCAAGTTAGTAAATGATATTAATTACAATGGTTTGAACCCTAAGGGTACGAAAGACCTTCGCGTTGACTTCGGATTCTCTGGTGGTGTATTTGCTTACGGTGGAACAACAGACCTGCTTCAATCCATGTTTAGCGAAGAAGAACTTGAGTTCCAGAAAAATATGAAAGAGACAAAGGAAGTGATTCCGGCTGAACCACCTATCCCTTATTCTTCCGAAGATCGTGAACGTGTAACACTGATGAGCACGCCGCTCAAAGACTACACAGACCAGAATACGTTGAAGTTTATTATAGGTGAACGGAAGTTATCCGAGTATGATACATTCCTAAAAGAGCTGGAGAGTCAGGGTTTGTCCAATTATGTGAAGATGGCGAACGACACTTATAAGACGTATAAGGAAAACAAAAAGTAATTTGTAAGATCTGAAGCCGAGCTACCGTTTCGCTAAAGTTATTTAAGTGAATCGGTAGTTTGTGCTAATATGAAAGGAATATGGCTGAGAGAAAGAGGTCAAGGCATGGCATTTAATCAGAAAACAAGAGGCTCTACCAGGGCGTATTCTTATAATTTGCTCAAAGAACGAATTCTTCATCTGGAGCTTGAACCAGGTACCAAAATTTCCGAAAAAGAGATCGCAGATGAATTACAGGTGAGCCGCACACCGGTACGAGAAGCTTTTATGAAGCTTGCCGAAGAAGAACTACTGGATATCATTCCACAGAGTGGCACGATTGTTTCGCATATTAACCTGGAGCATGTGGAAGAAGGCAGGTTTATGCGCGAGAAGATGGAGAAGGAAATTGTCATGTTAGCCTGTACTTCGTTTCCTGAAGAGTACATGTTCAAATTAGAAACCAACATTGCCATGCAGGAAGTGTGTATTGGGAAAAAGAACTTCTATCGACTGTTCGAATTGGATGAGGAATTCCACCAGATTTTGTTTCAGGGCACTGGAAAGCTACGGACGTGGAAAATGTTGCAACAGTTGAACATGCCGTTTAATCGATTACGACTACTCCGGTTAGCAGAAGACTCGAATCTTGAAGTGATTATCTCTCAACATAAAGAGATTTTGAGGCTGGTTACAGAGCGTCAGACGGAGGAAGCAGCACAGGTTATGGAAGCACATCTTAGGCTTGTAGTATACGAGCAGGAGATTTTAAAGGACAAGTATCCTCACTATTTCATATAGGTTATCACACTAACCCCCGACTCTCATGAGCAGGGGGTTAGTTAAGCACGTTAACTTTTTAATCAAAGTTAGGCGTTTTTGATAAACGTTGGATCAGGATACGGATCGGCGATCCAGCCGTCTTTTTCGATGAACAGGCGCACCGCAATAATTTGTTTGTTCTCCATTAAAGTGAAGAAGTGCGGTGTGTTTTCAGGAACGGAAATAACGTCACCCGGAGACAGTTCTACATTGAAGTAACCTGTATCATCAGTTGCTTTAATGACAAAGATACCTTTACCTGCAACAATTGCACGGATTTCATCTTCCGCATGCGTATGGATCTCTTCGAACTTGGCCAGTTTCTCTTCGATGTCTGGTGTTTGCTCGGAAAGGGTAATGACATCCCAGATTTGATACCCGCGGCGTGCCGCCAAGTCTTTGATCTCATAATCGAAGGTTTCTAATACTTCTTGCTTCTGATCATCCGTTAAGCCGAAGTTGTTTTGCAGTTCCGTGTTTAATTTGGAAGCGTCCCACTTCTCGTATAATACGTCATATTTGTTCAAGAAATTTCGAACGTTCTCGTCTCCAGTGATTCGTTCGTTCGTATTTCGGATAACAATTTCAGCCATGCGCTTTCCCTCTTTTCCACTTGGATTAATTGATATTATATCGGATTGCTCAAAATTTGTCGATTCACAATTCTGCTTCATTCCTGCAAATCCGCGACCTTTCGGGAGCAAAACCGATCTTTCACATTAAGTAAGTTTCTGTTAAACTAAGATTTAACGTTTTGCGGGGGTGAAGATATTGGATAAGCTTAGTCTACACGATGCAATAAAACAACGAATATTAATCCTCGACGGCGCAATGGGGACAATGATTCAACAAGTGGATCTGACCAGCGAAGATTTCGGCGGCGAAGATCTGGATGGATGTAATGAAATGTTGGTGCTAACCCGTCCAGACTTGATCCAACGTATTCATGAGGATTATCTGGAAGCTGGTGCCGATTTAATCGAGACCAATACATTTGGTGCAACTTCAGTGGTTCTCGCCGAATACGATATTCAAGATCGTGCACTTGAAATAAATCTCGAAGCGGCCAGAATTGCAAAAGCAGCTGTTGACCGCTTCTCCACACCGGAGTCACCACGATATGTGGTCGGAGCGATGGGACCAACAACCAAAACGCTGTCTGTGACTGGCGGGGTGACATTCCAAGAGCTGGTGGACAGTTATTTCGAGCAGGCCCTCGCTTTAATAGAGGGAGGCGTTGATGCGCTACTGCTTGAAACTTCACAGGATACTCTTAATGTCAAAGCAGGTAGTATCGGTATTCAGCAAGCATTTGATCAAAGCGGTATCAAGCTGCCTCTCATGATCTCAGGAACCATAGAACCGATGGGTACGACCTTGGCCGGTCAGAACATCGAATCTTTTTATATATCCTTAGAACACCTTAACCCAATCTCGGTAGGACTAAACTGTGCGACGGGTCCGGAATTCATGCGTGACCATATTCGATCTCTGTCTGGCATGGCATCTGTGGCTGTGAGTTGTTATCCCAATGCAGGTTTGCCTGACGAGAATGGTAACTATCACGAATCACCGGATTCACTTGCGCAGAAGATCGGTGCTTTTGCAGAACAGGGTTGGTTGAACATTGCAGGAGGATGTTGCGGAACAACGCCAGCACATATCCGGGCCATGCGTGATACACTCGCCAAATACCCCCCAAGAGAATTGAACGGAACACACCCGCCTGCATTGTCGGGAATTGAACCGGTATATGTCGAACAGGACAATCGTCCATATATGGTTGGTGAGCGCACCAACGTGCTTGGTTCACGGAAATTCAAACGACTAATTGTCGAGGGCAAGTACGAAGAAGCTTCCGAAATTGCCCGGGCTCAAGTGAAAAACGGTGCACACATCGTTGACGTCTGCGTACAGGACCCTGACCGTGAGGAAACGGAAGATATGATCAAGTTCCTTGAACTTGTGGTCAAAAAAGTAAAGGTTCCGCTGATGATCGACACAACAGATGCCTCAGTTATTGATACAGCGCTTCAATATTCTCAAGGGAAGGCGATTATTAACTCCATTAACCTTGAGGATGGCGAAGAGAAATTTGAGTTGGTAACACCTTTGTTGCATAAATATGGCGGAGCGGTAGTTGTCGGAACGATTGACGAGCGTGGTCAGGCGATCAGCCGCGAGGACAAGCTAGACGTAGCCAAACGTTCGTATGATTTGCTGGTGAACAAATACGGGTTGAAGCCAGAAGACCTTATTTTTGATACACTGGTCTTTCCGGTAGGTACGGGTGATGAGCAGTACATCGGATCTGCGAAAGAAACGATTGAAGGTATACGTATCATTAAAGAAGCGCTCCCAGAATGTCATACGATTCTGGGTATCAGTAACATCTCCTTTGGTCTGCCTGAAGCAGGTCGTGAGGTGTTAAACTCTGTTTTCTTGTACGAATGTACCAAAGCAGGGCTGGATTATGCCATCGTGAATACCGAGAAGCTGGAGCGTTACGCATCCATCCCGGAAGAAGAACGCAGACTCTCGGAAGAGCTTCTGTATAATACAAACGATGATACGCTGGCTGCCTTCGTAGCGGCATTCCGTAACAAAAAGGTAGAGAAGAAAGAAAAAATCTCGAACCTTTCATTAGAAGAACGTCTCGCATCTTATGTGGTTGAAGGAAGCAAAGAGGGTTTGTTGCCCGATCTGGAGCAAGCTCTAGCCAAATATACAGCGCTTGAAGTCATCAACGGTCCGTTGATGCGCGGCATGGAAGAAGTCGGGCGTCTCTTTAACAACAATGAGTTAATTGTAGCGGAGGTTCTTCAGAGTGCAGAAGTGATGAAGGCTTCCGTTGCATATTTGGAGCAGTTCATGGAGAAGAACGAAACTTCTGTCAAAGGAAAGATCATTCTTGCCACCGTTAAAGGGGATGTACATGATATCGGTAAGAACTTGGTGGAGATCATCTTGTCCAACAACGGTTACCGGATCATTAATTTGGGTATAAAAGTACCACCAGAGCGTATCATTGAGGCGTATAGGGAAGAAAAAGTGGACGCTATTGGCCTCTCGGGTTTGCTCGTTAAGTCTGCTCAGCAGATGATTCTTACCGCTCAGGATCTGCGCACGGCTGGTATTGATGTGCCAATCATGGTAGGTGGAGCGGCATTGACTCGTAAGTTTACCAAAAACCGGATTCGCCCTGAATATAACGGTATGGTAGTCTATGCGAAGGATGCAATGGATGGTCTGGATCTGGCCAATAAGCTGATGAATCCTGTGACACGGGAAGCCATGCAAGCAGAGATGGATGCGGAAAAAGAAGCCGATGCTTCAAATGCGGGAGAGGTTCAAGCACTACCTGAGTTAACCCGGGTAGAACGCTCGTCCATTTCAGCTGATCATCCTGTGCTTGTACCACCTGATTTAGATCGTCATACATTGCGGAATTACCCGTTATCACACATCCTGCCTTATGTGAACATGCAGATGCTGCTCGGGCATCATTTGGGACTTCGTGGTTCAGTAGAGCAATTGCTCGCTGCGGGTGATCAGAAGGCAACCGATTTGAAAGCGGTCGTCGATGGCATTATGCAGGAAGCGGTTCGTGACGGAATCATTCAGGCTCATGCGATGTATCGTTTCTTCCCGGCGCAGTCGAGCGGCAATAGTGTCATCATTTATGATCCGCAAGATACGAGCAACATCCTGCATACCTTTACGTTCCCACGCCAGAAGGTGGAGCCGTTCCTGTGTCTGTCCGACTTCCTGAAGCCAGTTGAATCCGGTGAAATGGATTATGTGGGCTTCCTCGTTGTCACTGCGGGACATGGTGTGCGCGAGCTTTCGACGGCATGGAAGGATCAAGGGGATTATCTACGTTCGCATGCGTTGCAGTCTGTAGCACTGGAAGTGGCGGAAGGACTGGCAGAACGTGTGCATCATATGATGAGGGATATCTGGGGCTTCCCAGACCCGGCTGATATGACGATGAAACAACGTCATGGCGCACGTTATCAGGGGATTAGAGTATCTTTTGGATATCCGGCTTGTCCGGATCTGGAGGATCAGGGTCCGTTATTCAAGCTGATGCAGCCTGAAGATATCGGAGTAGAATTGACGGAAGGTTTCATGATGGAACCTGAAGCATCGGTGTCCGCGATGGTATTTAGCCATCCGCAGGCCAAATATTTTAACGTCGAAAAAGCATAAATTGATAAGTTGTTCAGGCAAGCCCTCCGCATGGTCGGAGGTTTTTTGCTGGCAACAGAAAGAGGTGCGATCCAGAATGGAACTATATTTCCTGGGAACTAATGCTGGTGTACCTACACTGCAACGGAATGTAACGTCCATTGGACTACGCATGTTGGATGAGCGCAGAGCGCTGTGGTTGTTTGACTGCGGGGAAGGGACACAGCATCAGATTTTAAGTTCTCCGCTTAAACTAAGCAAATTGGAGAAAATATTTATTACCCATCTGCATGGTGACCATGTGTTTGGATTACCTGGTTTGCTGTCCAGTAGGGCATATCAGGGGGGAACGACTCCGCTCACGGTGTATGGACCACCAGGGACGGAGCGCATGATTGCAACAACGATGGAGATTAGCCAATCTCGTTTGAATTATGATTTGAATATTGTGGAGCATACTGGCGGTGTACTGTTTGAAGATGACAGCTTTATCGTCGAATCGGCCCTGCTCGAACACCGTATTGACAGCTATGGGTATCGGGTTACGGAGAAAGATCGCCCAGGTAGTCTTGATTCGGCTAAATTAGCGGCTTACGGTCTGAAACCAGGCCCGTTGTTCGGACGGTTAAAGCGGGGAGAGACGATTACATTAGACAGTGGTGATACGGTACGTCCTGAGGATGTTTTAGGAGCACCGAAACGTGGAATGGTGATTACGATTCTGGGTGATACCCGTCCTTGCGAAAACGTGAAACCTCTGGCCCAGGATGCAGACGTTCTTGTTCATGAAGCGACGTTTATGCATGATCTGGCTGACACGGCTCATGAGTACTATCATAGTACGTCCAGACAAGCGGCGGAAGCGGCCCTGGCGGCGAATGTGGGTCAACTCATTATGACTCACTTCAGTTCCCGTTATAAAGATGAGGAACAGCTTCAGCCACTACTCGATGAAGCGAAGAGTATCTTTCCGAACACAAGGCTTGCGAACGAGCACCAACTGATTCCTGTGGTTCATGGGAAGCTTGATTCTTCGCAATAAAGCAGAGGCCTTGATTCATGACGCAGGCCATATCAACAACCGGCGAGTGAGACGGGACTGAGGGAGAAATATTCCCGAGGTCCCTTTTGCAATCTGCTCAGAAAGCGTGTAGGATGGGCAATATGAGCAGGGAAATTTTCCGAATTATTTTCCGGGAAAGCGCAGGAAATGACAAGCTTGTACAGAAGACGCGCGAGTTAAACCGTCTGTGTTCGATCCGGTTCGACTTGTTATGTGCCTCTTTCAATGAGGCTGAACCCTCCTACATGCTTGAATACATAGTATAAAGGTTTGTTTGCATCGCCTGATTTTGTTAAGGGGATGAAATGTTAACAGAATGAAGGAATGAAGAGAGGAAGTGCAATGTATGATTAAGGCCTATCTGATCGATCTGGATGGTACATTGTATCATGGCAGGCATCGTATTGATGGAGCCGATGAGCTCATTCGCACGTTGCGAAAGCAGGGAGTACCTTATTTGTTCGTGACCAATAATTCTTCCCGTACACCTCAAGGTGTGGCTGATCATTTGAATGGCATGGGGATAGAAGCGGATGCTTCCGAGGTATGTACCTCTGCGGTTGCCGCGGCTGAATACGTTGCTGCAGATTTTCCGGGGGCGAAGGTGGCATGCATCGGGGAAGGTGGGCTGTTACAGGCCATTGAAGAAGCGGGTTTAATTCTGACGGATGATGAGCCAGATGTTGTGATCCAAGGCATCGACCGTGAATTTACCTATCAAAAATTAACGAAGGCACTCCGCTGGATTAATGGGGGAGCTAAGTTTATTATGACTAACCCTGATCTTCAACTTCCCGCTGATGATGGATTAACGCCTGGCGCGGGTACGATTGGGGCTGCCATCGAGGCAGCGACGGGCGTGCAACCAACGGTGATCGGCAAACCTTCAAGCATTATTATGAGATCAGCCATTCGCCGGTTGAAATTGAAGGCGGAAGAAGTGGCTGTTATCGGAGATAATATGCGCACGGATATTGCTGCAGGCGTGGCAGCAGGTTGTGAAACGATACTTGTTCTGACAGGTATTACTACACATGAAAATATGGATGGACATATTCAGGCCGTGAAAGCACGTCCAGATCATGTTTTTGAAGATTTGAATACACTGACTGCATGGTTAGCCCAAAAGGCAGGCCAGGCTTCCAAGAAGGAGTAGATAAAGAATGCCAGAGTTACCAGAAATGGAAAATTACAGGGTGTTATTGTCCGAGCATATACTTGATTTACCGATAACAGGGGTAGTTGTGAACCGTGAAAAGACGATCAATACGACTGCTGATGTGTTCATAGATGAGTTAACAGGCAATCGGATTATATTTGTGGAACGGCGCGCTAAACATCTGATCTTTCACCTTGCAAACGGCAAACGTCTTGTGTTGCATCTTATGCTGGGTGGCATGTTGTTCTGGGGGACAGAGAACGATCGTCCTGACCGCACCACACAGGTAGAGATTCAATTCGGAGAACATATTCTGTTCTTCATCGGTTTGCGTCTTGGGTATTTGCATCTGATGACTTCCAAGGAGACAGAAGAAGCGATGTCCGATTTAGGTCCAGAACCTCTGGATCGAAGAATGAATAAGGAACGTTTTGCTGGACTGCTTAAAGGTCGCCGGGGAACACTCAAAACAACCTTGGTAAATCAACATATTATCGCTGGCATCGGCAACTGTTATTCAGATGAAATCGCCTTCGCTGCGGGACTTAGACCAAGCTCAAAAACGCAGAACATTGCAAACTCGACTGAACTGACAGAGCGACTGTATCACTCTATGCAATCGGTGTTACGTGAGGCTGCGCACGAGGGCGGTTATATGGAAATGCCGCTAATGCAGGGTGACAACAAAACAGGAAAGTTTGACGAGCAGTGCCGGGTCTATGACCGGGAGGGTGAAACTTGTCCTCGCTGCGGGGGAACCATTGAACGAGTTGAAATTACGGGCAAAAAGGCATTTTTCTGTCCGCAATGTCAGCATGAGGCCTAAAACCGGCATCGGCGCACATGTAAGCACTAAAGGTGGATTTTTACAGGCGGCTAAGAGAGCATATGAGATGGGAGCGACGGCTTTTCAGTATTTTCCGAAAAATCCGCGCAGTCTTAGCCTGAAAAGTCTTGATCAAAAAGATGCTACATTGTGCAGGGACTGGTGTGAAGAACATGGTATGGCATCCATTGCTCACTCACCTTATCCTACGAATCCGGCACTAGGTATGACCCGTGGAGAGGCGGGGTTTCATGCTATTGTTTCATCGATTCGCAATGATCTTGAGATTTCTAATGCATGTGGTTCGGTTGGAACGGTTGTTCATTTTGGCCATATACAGACGAAAGATCCGCTAGAGGGATATCGTAATTTGATTCACTGTCTGGACACCGCGCTGGAAGGGTGGCAAGGCGAATCCAAAATTTTGCTTGAAAATCAGGCAGGGGATCATGGACCCATGGGGACAACGATGGAGGAAATGATCCAGATTCGCAAGCTGAGTCGATTCCCTGAGCATATTGCATTTTGTTTCGACACATGTCATGCTTTTGCTTCAGGGATGTGGAAGGCTGGAGATGAGAACATTTTGTTGGAAAAAGGCAGGCAGCTGGAATATTGGGATGACCTGGCGGCTGTTCATTTTAATGATTCCAAATATGCATCTGGTCTGAACAAAGACAGACATGCGAGAATTGGTCATGGACATATGGGCTATGAATCAATGAAGAAACTGTTGCAATCACCCCATATTAAGCAGGCGGTAGTTGTAATGGAGACGGAAACAGGAGAAGACGGAACGCACAGTGACGATATACAGCTCATGCGTTCGTGGTTATAAGTGGGGAGGTGCGAGACGATGAATGTTTTTCTGGATGACTATCGTTCTTGTCCAAAAGGGTTTGTTCTGGCTACCAATGCTGAGGAATGCCTCTTGTTATTGCGAGATGGCGAAGTAGACATTCTATCGCTGGACTATGAACTTGGGCCGGATTCGATGAATGGCGGTGAAGTAGCTGCAGCGATTGTACGGGAAGGGCTCTATCCGCGTGAGATCTATTTACATACGTCGAGTATGTACGGAAAACGCCAGATGTACGAGAGGTTGTATAGCAACAAACCTGATTCCGTTATAATTCATAACGGTCCGATGACAGGTGAAGTCATGTTGCGAGTGGCTGCGGAGGCTGAAAAGTTATGAAGCCGATTACGTCTAAAATGGTAATGCGCGGTGTATGGGAAGGGTTGCCTCAAGCGGTATTTATCTATACTCCGTTATGCGGAACGTGTGCAGCGGCACGTCGTATGCTGGAGGTCGCTGAGCATATGTTGCCAGAGGGTGTTTTATATGAGATGAATATTCATGATATTCCGGAGCTTGTGCAGCAGTTTCAGATTTCGAGTGTACCGGCTTTAATGTTGTTTGATGGTGAGCAAGATGTACCCAGGATGGTCTATCGGATGAACTCGGTTGAGCATCTGCTCAATGAGATTCGGAAGGCGGTGCTAAAATGAGTGTTGTAGTGATGGAGAACATTTCGCTTCGTCGCGAAGAAAATCAGATACTTGATGACGTTCATTTACGCATTGAACCAGGCGAACATTGGGTCATCCTGGGGCGTAATGGATCAGGTAAAACTACACTGCTGGAAATGATGAATGGATATATGTTTCCTAGTTCGGGACGCATTGAAGTGCTCGGTAATGTGTACGGGCAATGCGATGTCCGGGAGGTTCGCAAAGAGATCGGTTATATCAGCCAAACATTGATTGAAAAATTGACCTTACGTGATCCGGTATGGGAGGTTGTCGCTACAGGAGCCTATGCCTTTTTACGCTTTTATCAGACGATTCCAGATGAAATGAAAACAAAGGCGATGCAGCTGCTGGAGGAGATGGGTTTCGCAAAACTGGCAAATCAACCGCTGGGAACGTTATCCCAGGGAGAACGCAAAAAAGTCATGTTGGCACGTTCGTTAATGGCTGAACCAAAGCTGCTTATTATGGACGAGCCTTGTGCTGGCCTTGATCTGTATGAACGTGAGAAGATGCTGATTGAGATTGATCGTCTGCGCCAGCGGAATATGACGGTGGTGTACGTCACCCATCATGTGGAAGAGATCGTGCCGTTGTTTACTCATGTCGCATTGATCCGTGATGGACGCATTGCTGCGGCGGGGCCAAAACATGAGATTTTAACAGAAGATACAATTAAGCATACGTATGATATTCCGGTGGAAGTTCAGTGGCATGAGGATCGTCCATGGATACACGTACGTTCTGGAGGGTAACACAAGTTGAGTACACAATCGCTTTCGGGAGAAACAGACTTTTCCCGTTTTATATGCACGGCCAATCACGGCTTTGCACCTTATGCGCAGGAGGAGCTGCGCCGTACTTTTGGAGCAGTGAAGAGCACGGTGCTGGTTCCAGGTGAGATTCTACTGGCTGGTTTACCAGTTGCAGAGGAAGAAGTCTCGATTAGACTTCTGCAAGAGTCTCCGACGTTTTTACGTCACATCCAGCCTGTTCAATTTCAAGAGAATACAGAGGATACGGAGCAGTCTCTGGAGAAATTGATTGCATTTATCCTGAACCATAAGGAATTGTCTGGGGCAAAAGTAGTCATGCAAACTCGCAAAACGGAGAGTTCTTTTTGGGGCGAAAACGCAGCTTCATTGAAACAAATGCTGACGGAAAAACTGGGTGATCTGGGCTGTGAATGGGTTATTCGGGATGCGGAATATGTCATTTCGGTATTTGCTGCTAAAGATATGTTATATGCAGGTGTATCCAGACCCGAACAGAATCTGTCCGACTGGAGTGGTGGAGCGATCCGTTTTCAGAAGGAAGAAGGACAAATCTCTCGAGCCAAGTTTAAGTTGCTTGAAGCGGAGCAAACGTTTGGTATTGATTTTACTTCGTTTCACAAGGCACTTGATATTGGCGCAGCACCTGGGGGATGGACATCATTTCTGCTTGAGCGCGGGCTTGAGGTAACAGCAGTAGACCCGGCAAAGATGGATGCAACCTTGCTCGCTTCGCCTAAATTGACGTTTTTGAAAAAAAATGCAGGCGATGTGCGTTTCCGCGAAGGTGAATTCGATCTGCTTGTATGTGATATGAGCTGGAGTCCGAAGCTGATGAGCAGACTGGTATCTGACCTTCTGTATAGTCTCCAATCCGGTGGGACAGCCATTGTTACGGTGAAATTGCTTCACAAAAAACCACTTGCGCTTATAAAAGAAGTGATCGATACGTTTGAGCGTTCACGGATGCAGATTCAGCGTTCAAAGCAGCTGTTTCATAATCGTGAAGAGATCACATTATATATGATTAAATATTAAGTCATTTAACTTATAAAATATTCTGCTTTACAACGGTTGATTATGTGTACTATAATGATACCAATATTAACCATAACGACAATAAATTTGAGGGAAAGCATCCCGAAGTGAGCATGACTGGAATTCCAGTGTGCTCATTATCGGTGAAGCTTTCCCTTTTTATGTTGTTTGGAAGGAGGTAGACCTATGAGACATCCGGCGAGGCTGGAACGCGGGAGCCTGCTGGGAGGTAGATATCGCATCCTATCGATTCTTGGTTCAGGAGGAATGAGCCATGTGTATGAGGCAGAGGATTTGAAGCTGCCAGGGAAGATCTGGGCTGTGAAGGAAAGTGTCACGAAGATGCCCTATGAAGGCAGTATGGAGAGAGAAGCGGCTCTGTTGACATCACTTCGGCATCCGAGACTTCCGCAGATTGTTGATTTTTTTGCTCCTGACGATGACGGTTATACGTACCTTGTCATGGAATATATTGAAGGGTTAACGCTGAGCGACTACTTCAAACAGTGCCGGGGTAAAATTCCGGTGGAACAGTTGATGGAATTTGTACTTCAATTACTGGATGTTCTAAGTTATTTGCATAACTTGGATCCTCCTGTCATTTACCGAGACCTGAAGCCGTCCAACATTATGATTACACCAGAGCATGAAGTGCGCTTGATTGATTTTGGCATTGCCCGCAGTTATAAGACGCATCTTGCTGAAGATACGGTTAAACTCGGGACTGCTGGATTTGCGGCACCAGAACAATATGGTTCCGGACAAACGGATGCCCGTTCAGATCTATATGGTCTTGGAGCCCTGATGCTGTATCTAATGACGAGTGGAGCTTACACCGAATGGATTCAAGGCGTGGAAAGTTCTATACGGAGTGATGTCCCGCGAACATACGCCCCTGTTGTCAGACGATTGCTACGATATGACGTGAATGAAAGGTTTCAAACGGCGAATGAGGTGAGGAAGGAGCTGCTTCGAATACCGGGAATAATGTCCTCGCCTGTAGATCAACAGCTAACGCTTGGCGGGGGCACGAGAGTGATTGCTCTTACCGGGGTTTCTGCTGGGGCAGGTGTTACTCATACAGCGATAGCGATTAGTCATTATTTGGAGAGGCAGAACTTTAAGGTCGCGGTGATCGAAATGTCACCTCGCTCTCAATCATTTACACGTATCCAGCACATTGCACTAGGTGGTAAACCTGTAGCATCAAGCAGGCAGTTTGCGGTGGATGGCGTGCATTATTGGAAGCAGTCTGGCCGGGCCGATATTTTATCCCTGCTGGGCGGCAGCTATCAATTTATTGTGATGGATCTAGGAAGCGGACAGGATCAGAATCGATTAGAGGAGTTTTTACGCGCGGATCTGCCTATCATTATTGGTTCTGGTGCCGAATGGAAACAAGCGGAGATTGGAGCTTTTGTACGCACGCATTATCGCTTTCCCCGGGAGAAATGGATATACTGCCTTCCCCTCGCTGCAACAGACGCAGTGGAGCGTGTACGTAGAACACTGGATACATCCCACGTATACGGATTACCACTGCAGCTGGACCCATTTGACAAGGATGTTCATATGGATAAGGTATTCTCACAAATTCTAGGGCATTTAATGGTAAGGCAGACCCCAAAACGTTCATTTTTTTCACTTAAAAAGTACATGAGTAGAGGAGATTAGGAAAGGAGAGCCTCTTTTGTCCAAATTAAGAAAACAAAGTCGTCAACTGATTTATGCAGGACTGATTGGAGCAGGAGCTGTCGGTATGATTTTTGGAGGTTATGTGGTATATCAGCTGAGCACCAAAGAGAATGTCAGATTAGCTATGGAGGCCCGTTATCTGTCAGCGTATGAGGAGAAAGAAGCGGAATTGTTGCAACAGTGGAATTCTGGTGCCCGAGGGTGGGTAACCATCAGGGATATCGAAGCGGGAGAACTTATCTCACCAGAGGATCTGAAACTGATTGCCATACCGGACGCTCAGGCTCCACGCAATCTATGGTCTAGTTCGCAGAAGCTGGAAGGGCATTCAGCTAAAATTGAGCTTAAAAAAGGAACGGCGATTACAACGGAGATGGTATATGAGGGGACACCTGCATCGGCTGATTTAAGAAATCGCGAGTTGCAAGTGGTATTGCTACCATCTTCGCTAGCCAAAGGAGACATGATCGACGTACGTATTCAGTTTCCTACAGGTCAAGACTACATTCTCTTGTCCAAGAAAAAGGTGGAACGGTTAAACGCAGCAACACTATGGATTACGATGACAGAAGAAGAAATTTTGTCGTTGTCCAGTGCAATCGTGGATGCCTATTTACATAAAGCTTCAATCTACGCTCTAACCTATGTAGAACCACAATTTCAGACAGCAGCTATTCCGACGTATCCAGCCAATTCCGAAGTGTTAAAGCTACTGGAGAGTGATCCCAACATCGTTCGTCATGCCGAGCAGGAATTATCGAGACAAGTTCGAAGTTCACTCGAAAGTTCGCTCGCTGCCTCCATGTCAGCCCCATCTAATGGTGTCGAACAAGATGTGGCACAATCTTCTGTTACGTATAATAAAAGGCCAACAGTTCAAGATTCATCTGAGCATCAAGGAACGAACTGGAACGACGGATCAGGCAATAGGGGAACAGATCACACGGGAGAGGCACCGGACGCTATTGAATCTTCAAATTTGAACGAGCAACAGCAATTGCTGACGGGAAATGAGTAATTTGCATTAAATCATTAATTCTTATAACAACATTAAATTGAGATTGAGGGGCGCTGATCAGTGCACATTTGGATTTTTGCAGGTTTATGTGAGAAAAATGATCTGATGTTATATCTGAGTAAAATACTTGCTTCAACAGGTAAGCGGGTTCTCTTAGTGGACGGTACGTTGCAACAAAAATATGGATACAGTGTCGGAGATCATCAGCAATCATTACGAGTTGTGGAATTTGAGGGATTTGATATTGCATGTCATTTTGTTACTTCAATGGCGGTAGAACAGCATTTGCAGATCAACGGTGAGAGCCTGGATGGTTATGATTATGTGTTATATGACATCGAGACCTTGCACTTTGCTTCACGTCATTTATGGCTTACCGCAGAAGTTCGCGTCTGGGTGAGCGATTATGAACGATATAATCTGGAACGAGGGAAAGGGTGGCTGGAAAAGTTATTCAACGAGCATGAGTTTCCTGAAGAGCTGGCTTTCCAACGAATGCTGATTAATGGAGTGGATTGTAGACTTGAAGCCCGTTATCTGTGGGCCTACCTTGAGGGTGTTCCCTTTCGTTGGACCGGGGAGTCCCTGATCCTCCCGTGGGATGAACTAAGTGCTGCGGTCAAGCTTGAAAATGAACATTACCACCGTGTGAATCTCGGCCCACTGTCCAGAAATTACAAAAAATCCTTATGTCGTGTTGTGGAACAACTGACCGGGTGGGAGAGCGTTCGCAGCCGCCGTGCGATCAAAGAAGCGGGGAGGATGAGGGCATGAGTACGATTGCTTTTTGGAGTCCATTTGCTGAAACGGGATGTTCCTCAAGTGCATTAATGAGTGCCTATGCGACAGCATTCCAGTATAGAGCCAGAGTATTGCTTGTCAACACAGGTCCGGCAAATTATGGTGTAGAATCAGGAATATTTCAGGATGAGAAGAGTTCAGCCGATGTCTCATATTCTTTTGAAGAAAATGGTTGGGATGCTGTCGAACGGCTGTTTATTAGTGGTAGCCTTAACAAGCACAACCTGAAAGATTACACCAAACCGCTGTTGAAAGAGCAGCTTGATCTACTGACTGGGAGCGTGTATAGAAAGGAGCGCTCTGTGAGTGAAAAAGAGGAGTTGTTAAAAAAACTGCTGGAGACTGCTAATCAATGTTATGATCTTGTGCTTCTGGATGCAGGGCAATCTAATGTTGATTCACAGCTTATTGTGCAGCAGGCTGATTATGTTGTCGTTGTTCTGAATCAGAATATGAGGCATCTGGAACACTTTTTCGAAGAGATCCTGCCTGAACAAATAACGGAACGGAAGCTACATGTACTTATCAATAAATATGATTCGCATTCTCGTGCTACACTCTCCAATATAAAGCGTGGTTTTAGATACAAGGGAAGTCTTTCCGCAGTCCCGTATACGACCGGGTATCTGGATGCGATCAACCGCAGAGATGTCGCCAGATACTTGCAACTGGAGAGTCTGACTGAGAAAAAACAAGTTCAAAAAGGGAGTTTTGCCTCAGCTATGGCTGAACTCGCTCGCCTGATTATGGATGGTACGGGCATGCGTACTGTGCTGAAGAGGCTGGAAAGGGGAGCCTGAATCTCTAGTGGTCTGGAATGCGATATTCATCACAATGATTCTAATTACAGGTATATGGTATGTATGGTTCAAGTATCGAGCCTATATCCGGGAAAAAAATGAACGTATACCTGAGCAAGAGTACTTTACGTTTGAGACATTGATTGAACAAGTGAAAAATTCATTGCATGAAATAAGCCATAGCCAGCTTGCCGATGCCGGTTTACATGAAGAAGAGTATCGCCGCAGAATCAATCAACGAGCTGAGATGAGAAAGGCGCTCAAAAGCTGTGTATCAGGAAGCATCAGTGACAAGACGTATGTCAAAAACCTGATTAGTGACTTGTTGACACGAAGTATTGGTTTGAATAAATCCAACGTCGACGAAGTGATGATGTTTGCTGAACCAGAACGGTTAAGCGTGCAAGACCGCTTCGAGATCATCTTTTATTTATACCGTGAGCAATTTGGAGTAGATGCTCTTTCCAGAATGATTGATACCTATGATTTAGGTAAACTCCGATTGGAAGAAGGCTCAGAAGATGGCGGAAGTTACTATATTTCCGATCAAGATATCCAGCATGTTTTTGATTGTGAATACCGGGAATTGGGATTTAGAGAAAAGGTAGAAATTATCGTGCAGCGTATATATCAGCAATATAAAGGGTTCTCAGTAGTAGATGAAATCAGGGATCAACGGATCGATGGTGTCAGTGGAGGGGTAAGCGGGGCTCTTGAAATACTGCCATATACGGGGAATCATGTACCCGCTTCATGGAATGATCTTTTGGAACATGCTTTTGAGGATGATCATAACGAGGAACCGCTAAGCGGGATGGAGAGTGTATGGATTTTTTATAAAGGGAAGTCTATTCATTTGTCTTTCTTAAGCTTTGGCAGTATCCGGGAATTGAAACGAGTGTGTCAGAACATATATAAATACAATTATCCTGGTCAATTATCGGAAGCAAGTGGTTATAAAGTGAATGAGATGAAAGACGGCTCACGTGTTGTCGTTGTGCGTCCTCCTTTTGCGGAATCCTGGGCATTCTTTGTTCGGAAGTTTGATATTCCCAACGCCTCCCTTGAACAATTGATTACAGGTAACAACGCACAATTACCAATAGAACTGTTGCAATATTTGATGAAAGGTAGTCGGATCACGGCAGTAACCGGTGCACAGGGCTCTGGTAAAACAACATTGCTGATGGCGATGGTGAAACATATCTATGCTTCCTATACTTTGCGGGTACAGGAGATGGCATTTGAGTTGCAATTAAGACGGATATACAGTCGCCGTAACATTCTGAGTTTTCGGGAAACGGAACATATATCGGGTCAGCAAGGACTGGATTTACAGAAAAAAACAGATGGGACAGTAAACATTCTCGGTGAGGTTGCGAGTGATGAGGTGGCTGCCTGGATGATTCAGATGTCACAGGTGGCGAGTTTGTTTACCCTGTTTACACATCACGCCAAGACATTCCGTGATCTGGTGTTTTCACTCCGGAATTCATTACTTAAAACAGGTATGTTTCAGCATGAACATATTGCCGAAGAACAGGTTGTCAGTCTCATTAACTTTGATGTTCATATGAAAAAAGATGCAGAGGGCCGCAGATATATTGAGCGGATTACTGAATGTATTCCCCACTCCCTTGAAGCAGAAAATATGAAAGAAAGTGCTGGGTTCACATTTAGAAATGTCGTAGAGTATCGCCAAGGGAAATATGTGGCTACTGCTCCGATCTCGGCTTCTAGCATCGAAGACATGCAGGAGCAGATGACGCTACCAGATGCCGAGAAGTTTGGGCGGTTTATTGGACAACACTGGGGTGAAACCTATGAGCATTAAATGGCTATTGTTGGTTGTAGTCAGTTTTTGTGTAGTTGGTTTAGTCATCACGCTGATCATTCTTCGTATGCTGAGGCAGAGAGAGTCAACCTCAATGTACGCTGCGGGGAAAATCGTGAATTTTCAAGGTAAGAAGTATAGAGATTGGGGAAGTTTCCTGTTGCAGGCATATCAAGTCGGTATGAAGATACCCTTGCTTTCCACGTATATTTTGCAAGTGCAAAAAAGAATCTCATATCGTTATGCCAGTGATGAACCAGCGCTTCGCAGAGTCACGATGACTGTTGTTCTGATTATTATGGGCGGGTACGGAAGTGTAAGTACAGTGTTGTTTTGGTTACAGCCAGGTATCGCTTTTATTCTTCTGGCTGCGCTGTGTGCTATCGTGCTGAACAGTCTTGTGTTAGATATGTGCCTGAGTCGTATGGAGAAAAAACTGCTGGTGCAAATGTTAGATTTGTTCGCCGATGTAAGACATCGGTATCATCAGCATGGCATGGTTGAGGAAGCGCTCTATGAAGCGTCCGAAGCAGGTACAGGAGAAGCTGCCGAGCAGGTGAGGCTAATCTATGAAGCGTTGACTTCTCCCGACCCCAATGAAGCACTTGAACGATATTATGAAGTGGCACCCAACCGTTTTCTCAAAGGTTTTGCCGGGATATCTTATATGGTGATGGAGTTCGGAGATAAGGATAAGGAGCAGGGCTCCATCTATCTGAAAGGTATAGGTAATCTTACTCAGGAGATACACCTGGAGATATTAAGGCGTGACAGGCTTGATTATCTGCTACAAGGGTTAAACGTGATTGCTCTTGTACCTGTACTCTTTACAGGGCCAATTGAGCGTTGGGCTCGGGTCAGTTTCCCGACGATGGATGATTTTTATCGAAGCAAACTTGGTTTTATCACTAAAATATCCATATACATTATCATCATTGTTGCTTACTTGCTATTACAGCGTCTTCAGCAATATGATGAAACCCGCTACCGCTCCGGGAAGAAACAATCCAGACTGGATCGTTTTTTGTATAAGCATATTTTTTTGCGGAGGCTGGCGATGCTCTTTGCAGCCAAACCAGGAACAACTCCTTACAATCAGACGATCAGGTTAATGAGAGAGAGCAGTACCGAGCTGAAATACGAATGGTTAGCTATTCGCAGATTATTGTTATTCGCAAGTTGTCTGGTTCTGACTGTAGGCTTGATTCTTTTGCTACATCAAGTCGAGCGTAATCACATATTGCACGATCCAATCAGGGATGACCGCATGTTTGGTGCAATGTCAGAGGCAGATTTGAAAGTTGCCCGAGATAAGACCGCACTGGATGGAAAGGTTATGGCGTATGTTGAGATGAAGCGGGCGGCCACATACGAAGATATTTCCGTCGCGCTGTTGCAGCTTGCACCAGCCCAGCTTGATCATGATGCTCAGACAGCAACAATTCAGCGGATTATAGACAAGATCGAATCATATAACAACCAATATATGCGATGGTGGGAAATTGTTTTGGCACTGCTTATAGGTATAGGGGGCTATAATCTGCCCATCTGGCTTATGTTGTTCCAGCGTAAAATGCGAAGGTTGGATATGAGGCATGAAATTTATCAATTTCAGACAGTCATTTCGATTTTACGAGAGATGGATCGAATGTCTGTGGAGGAGATCGTAGAATGGCTTAATCGATTCGCTGTCATTTTCAAAAGGCCACTACAAAAGTGTTTGTTGCACTTCGAACATGGGGCTGAACAAGCGCTTGAACAATTAAAAGAGGAGGTGGGTTTGCCTGAATTTCAACGTTTGATTGATAAACTGCAACTGGCTCTAGGTAAAATATCCATTCGAGAAGCTTTTGATGATTTAGAAAGCATGATGGCCTTTTATTTTGAACAGCGCAAACAGGAGTATAGCAAAATCATTGATATCAAGGCTGGATGGGGGAGGACGATCGGTTTTACACCCATGTACGCTCTGATCTTCATGTATCTTGTTATTCCGCTGGTAGGCATGAGTTTTGTACAGATGAGCATGTATTATGAACAAATCCAGAAACTGTAGTGTTTCGCTTTTACGAAGAACTGAAAAATAATCATTCATAACACTCTAGGAGGGTATTTAGTATGAATAATGCATCAAGTGCTTTGAAGGTGGCAGCGGGGATATTTTTGACGATTGCTTTGATTACGATTGTGGTGTTGTTATTTATTTCGGCTCAGGAGGCAACGAAAACAGCCCAGAATAACTTTGCAGATATTCAAACCGAGCTTTCTCAGGCAGCATTTACGGTGTATGACGGAACAACCATCAGTGGATCACAAGTGACCAATGCTTTACGGAAATACGCGGACAAGGACCAGTTTGGTATTCAGGTTATTACAGGTAAAAACAAAGGCGGACAGTGGTACGGTAATCAGCTCAACATCTCTCAGGACGTTAATAATGCGGACTATGGTTCTGTCATTGCACCTGATGACAAGGTAGGCAGCATTAATCAGACGATGAGTGAAAAGGACAATCAATACGTTAATCCAAGCGGTAAATTTAAGGCCATTATCGTTAAAGACCGATCCAATGTGGTTAGAGGTCTGATATTCCAGCAATCCTGACTGGAGCTGGTTGAATATGACCCGGAACACACAGCATATGATGCTGTTCTGTACGGCGGTTGTCCTTTTTGTGACAGCCTGCCTGTACGGGCAGTGGAATATCCGTATTTTAAACGAAGCCTTGAATGACAGGGTGAAAACAAATGCGGCTATGGAAGGAAGAGTTCATACGACACTTCTTACAGGTGGTTTTGTCGGATACACCGGAGCTGAGGTTCTGCATACGGTGCGGCAAATGACAGGTACAGGGGTTCATGTTGAGTTAGACGGTCATGAGTATGTGGTTGATCCACTTGAACATCGATCAGCTATGATTCCGGTTGAGCTGGATGGGAATTATCGAGTTGAATATAACCGAAGTGCATCGGGTGAATTGTTAAAGCTTTCTTTTTGGAAGGAGGTACAGAGACCGTGATCAATGCAGTATCCAAATTGTTTGCGGTATTGCTTGCCGTTCTACTGCTCTATGTGTATCCTGCAGCCGAGACTGCTGAACGTCAGGATGATATTGCACGCTTGACAGCGACTCAGAGTGTCATACGATTTGTGGATGCTGTCCGCACCAAGGGATATATCTCACCTCGAATGCTCGCGGAGTTTCAAGAACAGTTAGCCCAAACGGGCAATAACTATGACATATCCATGGAACATTTACACAAAAAATATGTCCCCCAGTATTCAGATCCGATGATTCAGAGTAGCTTCACGGGTACATACGAGGTTGTTCATGATGCATACTACTTGTCACAGATTCAGGAGCGGTTATATCCGTTGTCTAGCACATTGTCCGTCGATGATCCCGGGCGCAGATATACGCTCAATATGGGTGACTTCTTCACCGTGAGTCTTAAGAGTACCAACCGCACACCTTCCATGATGATACGAGAATGGTTACAAGGTACAGTTCAGGCTTCTGCGGTTTTTGCTTCTTATGGAGGTATGGTACTGAATGAAGATTACTGAGCTTTCTATCGTGTTTATTCTCATTTTCTTTCCGTTATTTTATATCCTCTCGTTTCATACGCAAGATGCGCAAGAGGCCAATGAACTGGCTTATCGCTACAAAACAGCGTTACAAACCGCAGTGATGGATGCTGGCGCGGTCATGCACCAGAATGAAAAACAACATGCTGAAGCAGGTTATGATTCTGCCAAGTTTGTTAAAGCGGATAAGGAACTAGCATTGACTACCTTTACCCAAACGATGGCATTAAACATGGGCATACAGGATGACAAGGAAGCTATTCAACATATGTTTGATTATATTCCAGCGATTGTAGTTCTGGATTATGATGGTTATTACATTTTTGCCAAGGAAACCGAGATGACTGGGGAGATGGAAAAGTCTCATAGACATGTGTGGAGTCCCAAAAAACCTTATACATATTCAGATTCAGACGGAAATAGCATTAATTTCACACTTGACGGTTATGTGTATGCTTATGATGCTGGTGCAGGGAAATGGATCGAAGGATTTCAGCAGGAGCTGGCCTCGAATTCCACGATTCCATTGCTTCAGGACTCTACAACTTTTGAACAGGTGCGGCGTAGCCGGATCGTGACCCGAATACAGGAAGAGCTTGCAGACGTAATCAATCGACATAATGAATTTTCCAGGAGAAATGGTGTCGCTTATCTATTCACGATGCCTTTAGTCTCGCAGGAAGATTGGTACAATTCGATCAATGATACGGGTATTATGGCTTTTATACAGGGGATCGCTGTAGGGGGTCAGAAGATTAACAATTATGCCATTGGTGGAGGCCGGCTAGTCAAAAAAACAGCGATCATTGGCGGGATTGATCCCGAAACAGGCATAAAATATCATTATCCTGCCACCTGTAACCCCGGTTTTCGTGCTGAAGAGGTGTTTACAACTGCAAGACAGGCAGCGGCCAGAGGTTATTTCGAATATGATTGCTTCGCGCAAGTGTCATTACTTTCAGAAAAGACTGAACCTGTGCTAGAATAGGGTTTTGGAACGTGAACTAAAAGTAATGTATATAGATAGGAGCAGTCTCATCTTATGAGTTTATTGTCAGTAGAGAACGTCAGTCACAATTTTGGAGACCGTACGTTATTTAAAAATGTTTCGTTTCGTCTGCTTGCTGGAGAACGAGTGGGTCTGGTTGGGGCTAATGGTGCCGGAAAATCAACCCTAATGAATATTCTCACCGGAAAATTGCTTAAGGATAGCGGTAAAGTGGAATGGACGCCAAAAGTTCGATATGGCTATTTGGATCAACATACGAAGTTAACACCAGGCAAGACCATTCGTGATGTGCTTAAAGATGCTTTTTTGCCGCTACTGGAACTGGAGAAGCAAATGATGGCCATTACGGATCAGATGGCTGATGCCGATCCAGACAAACTTGAGCAGTTGCTTGAAGAAATGGGCGATATTCAGGAACAGCTTGAACAGGGCGATTTTTATCTGATTGATGTGAAAGTGGAAGAAATGGCAAACGGTTTGGGATTAAATGCAATTGGCCTTGATCGGGATGTTGCAGCTCTCAGTGGTGGACAACGTACGAAAGTCCTGCTTGCAAAATTGTTGTTGGAGAAACCCACTGCCCTTTTGTTGGATGAGCCGACAAACTATCTGGATGTAGAGCATATTGAGTGGCTAACTAGATATTTGAAAGACTACCCATATGCTTTTCTATTGATTTCCCATGATACAGAGTTCATGAATGAAGTGGTTAATGTCATTTATCATCTGGAATTTGCAAAATTGACGCGTTATGCGGCCAACTATGAGAAATTTCTTGAAATGGCGGATATGCAGAAAGCACAGCATATTGATGCCTATGAGAAGCAACAGGAATACATCAAAAAGCAGGAAGATTTCATTCAACGAAACAAAGCTCGAGCTTCGACCTCTGGTCGAGCGAAAAGCCGGGAAAAACAACTTGGAAAGGTCGAGCGAATTGATCGACCAGACGAAGCAGCAAAACCAACATTTAAGTTCAAGGATGCCCGCGCAAGCAGCAAAACCGTTTTTGAAGGTATTGATTTTGAGATCGGTTATACGTATCCATTACTACCTAAGATGACCATGACGATTGAACGTGGTGAAAAGATCGCGATTGTGGGGTGTAACGGGGTAGGTAAATCAACACTGCTTAAAACAATCTTGGGTAAAATAGCGCCAATAAGCGGAAAAACGTTTCTTGGAGATTATTTGGAGACGGCATACTTTGAACAGGAAGTGCGAGCCGGGAATATTACACCGATCGATGATGTATGGAACGAGTTTTCACATCTAACGCAGAACGAGGTGCGAGGACATCTTGCACGTTGCGGGCTCAAAAATGAGCATATTACGCGTCCGCTTAACATGCTGAGCGGGGGGGAGCAAGCCAAAGTCCGTTTGTGCAAACTATTGATGCGTGAGAGCAACTGGGTCTTGTTTGATGAGCCGACAAACCATCTGGATGTAACGGCGAAGGCTGAGCTACAGCGGGCGCTGAAGGAATATAAAGGAACCGTTTTACTTGTATCGCACGAACCGGATTTTTATGAAGGCTGGGTCACCAAAACGTGGGATGTAGAAGAGTGGTCCGAAAAAGCACGATGACAAAAAAAACCGGTTGTGGTAATATAGGCTACAACTTCATATGAACACTGGGGGGGCCGCACGATGCGGCTGAGATGGAAGAATGCGATTCCGGACCCTTTGCACCTGATCTGGATCATACCAGCGTAGGGAAGTGGCGCGTTTCAGCGAAAACGATAGTAATGATTCTTAACGTAAGAACAGGATTTTATTACATCGTGATGCCAAGCGGTTCAATATCAAATAAACAGTTATAGATTTGACTATCAAACTGTTTAACAGGTATTTGTCAGACGCTTGTGATTGAACTGAACCTTTGTTTATACGCAGCCACTCCCCTACGGGAGTGGCTTTTTTGGTTTTATATTTGTCATTACTACTTCTCCAAGCCTGTAGCTGAAAGGAGCGAGAACGAGATTGCATACCTTGATGTTTGATTATGATGCTCATGAATCAGGTAAAACTTCAACAGACCAGTGGTACAAGCGGACAGATAAATCTGTACCAACCTGTGGACTAGAGCAAGACTTTTTTGAGTTACATGTGATATCTACGAATAAAGCGGAACAGTCAGTCATGTTGAAGGCAGTCAAAGATATTTGGCCTTATGTGCATTACATTCATATCCGGGAAAAGCAACTCTCGCAACAGGAATGTTTTAACTGGGCCAAATTGATGGCAGAAGCGGGTGTTCCAGCTTCCCGCATTGTAATCAACGGTGCGAACCTATATTCGTCAGGCTATTTTTATCAAGGGGTACATTGGAGCCAAGATATGCTGGAAAGGGCAAAAGTAATGGTAAAGCCGGAGAACAAGCATGATTTGAGGCTCCGGTTGGGGATATCGGTGCATTCGTTGCATGAAGCGAGAATTGCCGAAGAGTATGGCGCGGATTACCTTTTTTTCGGGCATGTGTACGCAAGTGCAAGCAAACCGGATTCTGTAGCGAGGGGATTAGATGCGTTATCGGAAGTGTGCTCCAGTGTCAAGGTGCCTGTTATTGCAATTGGGGGGATTCAGCCAGATAACATTCGGGCCGTCAGGTCTGCGGGAGCCAGGGGTGCTGCTGTGATCTCAAGTGTGTTAAAACATGCAAACCCTGCTCATGCTGCTGCGCTTCTTAAACAGGCTGTGGAAGCGGTGAAGTGAATGTTTCTCGATCAAAAAGTTGGAAATGACGCCAACCTAATAAGATCGGAATGTTGTTCAAACAAGGAGATGACAAAATGGTACAGAGAGGACCGAGTCAACCCGAGGAAGTGATCGACTCATCGTGTGAACAAGATAAGTTTAAGCGGCTACCGCTATCCGAAACTTCAACTAAGAAACCAGAAACCTTTCATGCAGAAACAATCATTGTGGGCGGTGGAGTCATAGGCTGTGCGATTGCTTTTGAACTGGCATCCCGAGGTCAGGAAGTACTGCTTGTTGAGCAGTCGGAGATTGCTAGCGGAGCTTCATGTGCAGCTGCCGGCATGCTGGCAGCAGATAGTGAGGATTTTGCTCATCCACTCATGGCACAAGCCGCATATGACAGTAGGGAATTACTTCATAAGCACAAAGAGCAAATATCCGCTTTAACAGGTATGGATCTTGGCTTACGGCGCAACGGATTTATCACACCGTTTCGTTCATACGGTGATCTAAGTAAATACAAGGATAGACGAAATACCACTTCCGGAGTGCAGCAACTTTGGTGGGATCGAAGCACAGTGCAACGAGAAGCGTTGTGGTTGAATCGGGATACGTACGGCGCTTATTACCGATCATTGGAGAGCGAAGTGTTGCCCGTGTCATTGACAAGAGCTTATGCGAGGTCAGCTGAAATGATGGGTGCCCGCATTTTGGAAGGAGTTCAAGATGTTCAGCTGATCGTAGATAAGCATGGTGTTCAAGGGATTAAAACGGCTAAGGGAGAGATGTGTTGCAAACATATTATCATAGCTGCTGGTTTACACGGGGAGCAACTCATGCATCAAGTGGGGATCGTTTTGCCTTCAAGTCCGGTGAAAGGTGAAATTATGGCCGTTCGGTTTACTACAGATCAGGCTGGAGGCAGACCCGATCGCACGGTATATGCAGAAGATGTCTATATTGTTCCGAAAGCAAACGGAGAGGTATGGATCGGAGCAACCAGTTTGCCAGGAAGAAAAGATCACAGTGTATCGGCAAATAGTATGCAACGATTGATTGGAGCGGCAAGTTATTGGGTTCCGGGAATCAAGGAGGCGGACTTTGTGCGGGCATGGGCAGGTATAAGACCTTCCACCCCTGATGGGCTGCCGTATATAGGCAAATGTGAAGGGATTTCAGGCTTGTATGCAGCGTATGGACATTTTCGTAATGGGATATTGCTTAGTGCAATAACAGGTCGCTGGATCGCAGACATGGTAGAGGGCAAGAGTGCCGAAGAGATCGGGATCGAAGCATTTTCGCCTGAACGATTGAACAGAAAGGGGGTTATGTCGTGAACATTATCGTGAACGGCCAAAAGATGGAGGTTGACGACGGGTTAAATCGTGTCGACAAATTACTGCAATCATTTAACTTACAAGTGAAAACCGTGGTGGTTGAGTTGAATCGCAATATTTTGACCAAAGATCACCATGGAACAACAACACTAAGAGAAGGAGATCGGATTGAGATTGTTCATTTCGTCGGAGGCGGCTAAGCAAAGTGATTCACAGGCGTGGTTGAATCTTGTTGATTGAGTAGTTGGTAGTTGAAACTTGCTAAAACCTAGGAGGTTGAATGATGTTAACGATTGGTAAATATTTGTTTGAGTCAAGGTTGTTGCTTGGAACAGGCAAGTTCAGCGATATGGAAGTACAGAGTCAGGCTGTGGAAGCTTCAGGTACCCAGGTGCTGACCTTTGCTGTACGTCGTCTGAATCTGGAGGAGGCGGGCAAGCAACACTTTCTGGATACGCTGGATCTGAGCAAATACACATTGCTACCCAATACGGCGGGTGCTTCGACTGCGGAAGAAGCCGTAAGGATCGCTGAGCTTGCGCGAGCTTCGGGGCTTTGTGATATGATAAAAGTCGAAGTCATCGGAGACGGAGTAACGTTACTCCCTGATCCGCTTGAAACGTACAAGGCCTGTAGCATTTTGCTCGAAAAAGGATTCACCGTGTTGCCCTATATTTCGGACGACGTTATTTTAGCTAAACGGCTTCAATTGCTTGGTGTACATGCAGTCATGCCTGGAGCTTCGCCAATTGGAGCAGGTAGAGGGATCATTAACCCTTATAATCTCGAAATCATCATAGAGCAAGCGGCAGTGCCTGTTATTGTAGATGCAGGGTTACGCTCTCCCAAAGATGCCGCTTATGCCATGGAACTTGGGGCGGATGGTGTATTGCTTAACACAGCCGTATCTGGATCAGATGATCCGGTTGCCATGGCAAAAGCGATGCGGCTCGGGGTCGAAGCGGGCAGACTGGCGTATACGGCAGGCATGATTCCGGTGAAACGTTATGCAGCAGCTAGCAGTCCGGTGGAAGGAATGGTTCATACATGACAGATCAGTTACATCATGCGGAGCAGAGCGATCGTTATTCCAGACAGGAACGATATGCTCCGCTCGGCAAAGAAGGTCAAGCGAGGTTAAAAGACAGCAAAGTTTTAATTATCGGAGCCGGCGCACTTGGAACAGGTATTGCAGAAACGCTAGTGCGTTCCGGTGTCGGGCAAATTACCATTGTAGATCGGGACTATGTGGAGTGGAGCAACCTCCAGCGGCAACAACTTTATGTTGAACAGGATGCGATTGAGCGCATGCCCAAAGCGATGGCGGCTGTCAAACGTTTAACAGAAATCAATTCAAGCGTTCGCATCGAAGCCAAAGTGATGGATGTGCGCGTGGATGAACTTGAAGAGCTAGTGGAGCATACCGATTTAATCATGGATGCAACGGATAATTTTGATACAAGATTACTGATTAATGATATGGCACAGAAACACAATATACCTTGGATATACGGAGGATGTGTGGGTAGCTATGGCATTACGTATACGTTTTTGCCTGGCGAAACACCTTGCTTAAACTGCCTCTTAGGAGAAGTACCACTTGGTGGGGATACTTGTGATACGTCGGGCATCATTCCTCAAGCGGTGCAAATGGTGACAGCCAATCAGACAGCGGAAGCGATGAAGTTGCTAAGTGGTAACACAGCTGCTCTTCGGCGTAAATTGTTGTCATTTGATGTGTGGAGGAACGAGTACATATCCATTAACGTAAATGGGGCAAAAAAGCAAGAATGTGCATCATGTAGCCCAGCAGCTACGTACCCGTTTCTTTCTGCATCCAATCTGGAGAAAACCGATGTGTTATGTGGTAGGGATACTGTTCAGATTCGTCCTGCGCGCCGCATACAACTGGACCTTCCGCAGACAGCAGATCGATTGGAACGGCTTGGTGAAGGAAAAGTGGAAATGAATCCTTTTCTGGTGTCATTCACAACAGGTCAACATCGGTTGGTCATTTTTCAGGATGGTCGTGTCCTTGTTCATGGCACAAAAGATACGTCTGAAGCGCGTACGCTGGTTCATCGATATTTTGGCTAAACCACATCAATTACTTGTAATATCAAAACTCATGCATTGACAAAGTCTGTTCCCCGCGGGGGATGGACTTTTTCTTTTTATGGCATCCTAACGGTACAATCCATGCCAAGTAGCAACGGAAACCAGACGGGCCGGGTGAGAAATGATGAAAACAGCTATCATATTAGTGGGTACTGGGGATTTAGTGGGCCGTATAGAGCGTATCATGCAAGACGAGGGTTATGAGGTGAAGCATGTAGAATGGTATGAGTTGAACGACATAGAGGACTTTAGGGCTGTTCGTCCGCATTTGATTATTTTGGTGGATCGAGAGTCTGAGGATATGCATCAGAGTGAACAGGATAAAATTGCATTGAAGCGGTGGATGAATCCGAGTGTATCCACGCCTCTAATCGTAATTATTCCTGAAGTTTCGCCGCAACGGGTCATTAATTGGCTTGATTTTGGAGCGAATGATGTAATGGAGGAGCCTCTTCATTGGAAGGTTATGCTTGCGAGAATTCGTAGCCTGCTCCGGTTGTTTGCCAGTGCTTCCCATGAAGGTGAGGAAATGATTATAGTTCAAGACCTCAGAATTAATCTGCGTTCGCGTAGAGTGAGTCGTGGAGGGCAATATTTGAACCTGACCCCGAAAGAATATGAATTATTGGAGTTTTTAGCCTTGCATTTGAATGAAGCCTGCACACGGGGAGATATTTTGCGCGATGTGTGGGGATATGAGTTTGCCATGGATACGAACGTTGTTGATGTTTACATTAAACACCTACGGGTGAAAGTGGATAAAGGCAGAGAGGTGAAGTTAATCCAGACGGTTCGAGGGATAGGTTATATGTTGGTGGATAGCTGATTTTTAAATATTCCACCATTCTCCAGTTTGAAGCAAGGATTAATCCGGGTATTTAAAGGATAGGATGATATGAAAAAACCGGATCAATTGATCCGGTCGTCAGTTTAAATTATAAAGGCAGATGGACTAAAGGACGCGGCGAGCTGTAATGTAAGTTCTTTTCCACGTACCGGAGTTCAGATCAGACAGGGTTACACCTGGAGAGCCGTACGTGTGAAGAATTTTACCGTTTCCAGCATACACACCAACGTGAGTAATGTTAGAACCCGTAGAGCGGCTGCCGCTCGAGAAGAACACCATGTCACCAACACGAAGGTTGGCTTTAGAGACGAATTTACCTTCTTTGGATTGTTGTACGGAAGTGCGCGGAAGATCTACACCATATTTTTTGAAAATGTACTTCATAAAAGAAGAACAGTCAAAGTATCTGGTTGTCGTTGTTGAAGCACCAAATTTATATGGAGTTCCAGTGAATTTTTTACCATAGTTTACAATTTGCTGTCCTGTTGATACGGATGCCGTTGCGGCTTGTGCAACAGGTGCATTTGTCATTAATACAGCTCCAAAACCTAGTGTAGCGCACAACCCGACGGTTACGGCCTTTTGGATGAAGAAGTTTGTTTTCATGTAGTTAGTACCTCCAAAATTCGTTTTCGTTAAGTTGCTAGAGCGAGTATAACAGGTTTGTAACACCCTAGAAATTGGATACATAAGCAAAAAGGTTGATAGGACAGTACTTTAGATGTAATTATTAAAATACGATTAAAAATGTCAAAAAATTAATCATTGACGAATCCAGAAATAACTATAAAACAAAAATCCCCTTGATAATCAAGGGGATTTCTTCATTTAATTTGATTTAGGAAACAAAATAACAGGTTACAAAAACGTAATAATTAAGCGTTGAGCTGTAGGTTTTGACTCGTATTAACTTAAAAATGCCTTACTAATATAGTATTTAGTGTTCAGTCTTTGCTTTGAATAATAAGTAACAGGCCGCTATCAATCGTAACTGTGCCTGACTTGTCCAATAGCTTGTTACTGATCCCTAAGGATTGTCCCATACGTATAGTAGCGTGATCCAAAGGGTACATGAATCCTTCCAGGCATATCCCTGTGACCTCATGTGTTAATGGAAGCAAAGAGACATAGGTAAAACCGCGTTGTTCGACAACAGCACTTGAAGTGGTTAACGTCATATAATTGTGCTCATCCTGAAGCGCACAAGAGATATGATGTTGCATAGCACGAACCATGATATGAACATTGGCGAGAGTGTGATCCATTCGTGTGCCCGTTGCGCCAAAGATGAGAATATGAGTAGGTTCATGATCCAGAGCTGTTTCAAATGCCATTTCGGTATCTGTCAAATCTTTATGGATCGGATCACAAGCAATGAATTCTACACTGTTACTGTTTACGATCTCTCGTTCTTCTTCCGTTATAGAATCGAAGTCGCCCACTGCGATGTGCGGTTGGATACCATGTTCGATTAAATACAAGGCTCCGCGGTCTGCCGCAATAATAACGTCATCGGGCTGAATCTCCTGAAGGAATTCCTGCGTGAGTTGACCACCTGTGAAGATGACAATACGTTTATAATCCATTCTATTTCATCCTTCCTTATTTATAGAGGGACACCATTTGATTTTCTAATTGAAGCTAAATCCTGCGCTAAGCTATAAAACTATACACCAAACCAGTATAATCGACAAAATGTGGTTGCACAATTTCCGTACTCGCGGATACAATGGGGAGAGCGACATGGAGATGACTTGAAAAGTGAGGTTTGAACAGGTTGGACTTACACATTTTTGAAGTATTCAGCATTATCGGTACGATCGCATTTGCAATGTCCGGTGCATTTGTAGCTATGGAAGAGGAATATGATATTTTGGGTGTATTGGTACTTGGGCTTGTGACAGCATTCGGAGGCGGAGTGATCCGGAATGTGCTTATTGGCGTGCCTGTAACAACATTATGGAGTCAGGGCTCGTTAATCATGCTTGCGCTGGTTTCTGTAGCTGTTGCTTTTGTATTGCCCTTGAAGTGGATCAGTCACTGGAAACGGACTGAAGCTTTGTTTGATGCAATTGGACTGGCTGCCTTTGCAATTCAGGGCGGATTGTATGCGGCTAATATGGGTCATCCCATCAGTGCTGTAATCGTTGCAGCTGTACTGACGGGAATTGGCGGAGGAATCATTCGGGATCTTCTTGCCGGACGTAAACCACTTGTTCTTCGTGATGAGATCTATGCAGTATGGGCAATGGCAGCAGGGTTTGCCATCGGAATGGGCTGGTTTACAACAAACATTGGTTTGCTGATCTGTTTTGCAACAGTTGTCTTTTTCCGGATGTGTTCCGTGCACTACAAATGGAAGCTGCCGCGCCGCTCGTTGACGCCTAATGAAACCGTCGTTTTGAAGCCGGAGAAACTTATTCCGCAACATGCACCGTCCGTAATTCAAGGTACTTTGAGCAAGGGGGAGTAACTTATCATGATTAACGTTGTATTTGTATGTCTCGGTAACATTTGCAGATCCCCTATGGCGGAAGCAGTAATGCGTCATAAAGTGATGAAGAAGGGGCTTGGCGAACAGATTCGGATTGATTCGGCTGGTACAGGCAACTGGCATGTGGGCAAACCTCCGCATGAGGGTACACGTAAGTTGCTTGATGGTTATCAAATCTCTTATGCCAACATGACAGCAAGACAATTTGTGAGTGCAGACTTCACTGAATTTGATTACATTATATGTATGGATAATTCTAATGCAGAGAATGTACGTAGCCTGCCAGGTGGAGAAGAGGCAGAGATTATCAAGTTCATGGATTTGCTACCGAACGAAAAGCTGAGAGAAGTGCCTGATCCGTATTACACAGGGAACTTTGAAGAAGTGTACGAGCTTGTGAACGCAGGTTGCGATGTCTTGCTGAACAGAATTCAAGAAGAGCATCCTTTAACCTAATTTTAATTAGATAAAATACAAGCCAAGCTTGAGTAGCTCATTATTATTGGTGAAATGGCAAAGAAGCAGGAACGGAACGAATTAGAACTCCTGCTTCTTTTTCAGGGCATGAATGTAAGCGGTAACAACGTATTGTCCAAAAAATCGTAAAAAGAAAAGCGGCTATGCAGCCGCCTGTTCAACGAAATATTTAATTGTAGCTAGAACCTTTTAGCCATTCCTGCATTAACTTTTTGAGACAATCTTCTATTAACTTTCTTGTAAAAAGTAAAGCAAGGCATCAGGCAGTTCCTTTTGCCAGAAGCCCCATTGGTGATTCCCGTCTTTTTCCTGATAGGAGATGAGAGCACCACGTTTCTCCAGCAGATCACGAGTATCCCGGCTCAGCTGTACAAAATCATACGTTCCGGTATCGGCTTCAAAGGCCGTCTCCTGCAAACCAACAATCATCCAGATCGACAACCAGGACAAGTCTTCGGCTGCAGCATAGATTTCCTGAGAAGCGGAGTAGAAGGCACCAGACATGCTGATAACGCGGGTGAACAACTCAGGATATTTCAGTGCAAGATGTAATGAAACACTGCCTCCCAATGAATCACCAGCAAGAACACGTTCCTGCGGAGAGCGCCTTACAGGATATTTCTCTTCGACATAGGGAATAATCTCTTCTGCAAAGCACTTCGTATAAGATTCAAACCGACTGCCAAAGGGAGCGTACTCCTGCGTCCTTACAGAGACGTCCACTTGAACCCCTACAATAATGAAAGGTTCGGCGCCTTCATCCAAAATGATGCGGTTAGCTGTGGTAGCGATTCGGCCAAAGTTGAAAAACTCTTCGCCATCCTGACAATAAACGACAGGGTAGCTAAGCAGTTCGTTATAGCCTGGGGGGAGATAAATACGTAAGGTTCGTTTCTCGCCGAGATAACGGCTTTCAATCTCTTCCTTAACAATTGTACGTTTCAAATAGCGGGAATCCGTCATAAAACGTCACCTTTCCGGGTTATTTTTGCATTCACCCGCGCAATACGGTAAGATTAACCTGGTGCGGGGATGGGTCAAACACGCAATCATGTATTATGCTGTTATACCAATATTAAACCCCTGTTATACATACAATCCAAAAGGAAACATAAAAATATTACGGATTTCTTTGACGTATGCAGTGAAACAGGTGTATAATAATAATATAACAGCGGAACTTGATATTCAAATTTTTTGTTGAGGTGAAGAAAAAAATGAGCAAGGTTCCTTATGAAGTATACACGGAGGATGTAGAAGCTCTGTCCGTGCTGTCTCCTGACGGCGAAATTGTTAACAAAGACATGATGCCTAAGCTTTCCGACGATCAATTAAAAGAAATTATGTATCGCATGGTATTTACCCGTACTTGGGATGACCGTGCAGTAAACCTTGGCCGTCAAGGTCGTCTTGGTTTCTATGCTCCAGTATCTGGTCAAGAAGCTACAATGGTTGGTAGTGAATTTGCAATTGAAAAAGAAGACTTTGTATGTCCTGGCTATCGTGACATTCCGCAACTCGTATGGCATGGACTTCCTCTTTATCAAGCATTCTTGTACTCCCGTGGACACCAACATGGTGGACAAATTCCGGACGGCGTTAACGTATTGATGCCGCAAATCATCATTGGTGCTCAAATTCTGCACGCAATGGGTATTGCTATGGGTTACAAATTGAAGAAACAAAAACAAGTGGTTATCACTTACACAGGTGATGGTGGATCTTCCGAAGGTGACTTCTATGAAGGTCTGAACTACGCTGGTGTTTACAAACTGCCAGTTATCTTCTTTGTACAAAACAATGGTTATGCCATCACAACTCCTTTTGCTAAACAAACAGCAGCTCTGTCCATCGCTCATAAAGCGGTAGCAGCAGGGATCAAAGGTGTTAAAGTTGACGGTATGGACATCTTCGCTGTTATCAAAGCGGTTCAGGAAGCTGCTGAACGCGGACGTAACGGAGAAGGCGCTACTTTGATCGAAGCGGTAACTTATCGTTTCCGTCCACACTCCCTTTCTGATGATGCTTCCAAGTATCGTACAAAAGAAGAAGAGGCTGAGTGGAGCGAAAAAGATCCAATCGCACGTTTCGCTAAATATCTGGAGAAAAAAGGTCTGTGGACTGAAGAAGATACAGCACGTGTGAAAGAAGAAGCAAAAGCAAAAGTGAACGAAGAGATCAAAAAAGCGGAAAAAACCGAGAAAATGACGATTTCAGGCTTGATCGACAGCATGTTCGAACAAACGCCTAAGCACTTGGAAGAGCAAAAAGCTGATTTCCAATAAGTTTTTTCCGATAAAGCATAAACATCCGGCGCCGGTACTGGTGTCTCGGTATACATGTATGAATTCAAATGTGAACTGTCAATGTTTAAGGAGGAAATGAAGCAAATGGCACAATTGAACATGAAAGAAGCAATTCGTGATGCGCTTCGCGTAGAGTTGAAACGTGATCCTAACGTTCTGCTTTTCGGTGAAGACGTAGGTAATGTAGGCGGCGTTTTCCGTGTAACGGAAGGCTTGCAAAAAGAGTTTGGCGAAGAGCGTGTATTTGATACACCACTGGCTGAATCCGCAATCGGCGGTCTGGCTGTAGGTTTGGGTATTCAAGGCTTCCGTCCGGTAGCTGAGATTCAATTCGTAGGTTTTATCTTCGAAGCCCTTGACCAAATGGTAGTTCAAGCTGCTCGTATGCGTTTCCGCTCTGGCGGCAAATACAATTCTCCGATCGTATTCCGTACACCATTCGGTGGCGGCGTAAAAGCGGCAGAATTGCACACAGACTCTCTGGAAGGTTTGCTCACGCAAACTCCGGGTATTAAAGTGGTAGTTCCTTCTAACCCTTACGATGCAAAAGGTCTGATGATCGCTTCCATCCGTGACAACGATCCAGTATTCTTCATGGAGCACTTGAACCTGTACCATGCTTTCCGTGCAGAAGTTCCTGAAGAAGACTATGTTGTTGAACTGGGTAAAGCGAACGTTGTTCGTGAAGGTTCCGATGTTACCATCGTTACTTACGGTATGATGGTTCATACTTCTGTAAAAGCTGCAGAAGAGCTTGAAAAACAAGGGATCAAAGTTGAAGTGATCGACCTTCGTACGATCAGCCCGATCGATATCGATACCGTTGTTGCTTCCGTTAAGAAAACAAACCGTGCAATCGTTGTACAAGAAGCTCAAAAGAGCGCAGGTGTTGCAGCTGAAGTCATTGCACAAATCAATGAAAAAGCAATCCTGCACTTGGAAGCACCGGTTCTGCGTGTAGCTGGCCCGGATACGGTATATCCTTTTGCACAAATCGAAGATACATGGTTGCCTAACCCGGCGCGTATCGTTGCTGCGGTTAACAAAGTCATGAACTTCTAATTCAATCATCTGACATGCCGCAAGGCGCAGTATGGTGATTCACATCGTAGCGCAAGCTGCACTGTAAACAGCCATTAGTCCCTTGATTGACAGTTATTTGCGCTCGCAGTAACAGTTGGTTTTTGGAGCTAAGGGTTGTTTTCAGGATGGAGCAAATAATCAAGGAGGTTTTTCAGTTGGCTAAATTTGAATATAAATTCCCTGAACTGGGCGAAGGCCTTCACGAAGGCGAAATCATCAAGATGCACATCAAAGTCGGGGACAAAGTAACTGACGACGATATCATCATGGAAGTACAGAACGACAAAGCGGTTGTTGAAGTTCCTTGTCCGGTTAACGGAACAGTAACTGAAGTTTTCGCTAAAGACGGTCAAGTCTGCCACGTTGGTGAAGTTGTAGCGGTTATCGATGCAGAAGGCGAACTGCCTGAGCAAGATGACGCTCCTGCTGAAGACCAAGGTGCACAAGAGAAAGACGCAGCACAAGGTGGAGCTGATACTAGCGGTTCTTCTGCGGCAGCTTCAAGCTCCAATGCAGCTCAAGAAGGCGGCAACAACAGCGTTCCTGCAGTTCCTGCAAAAGACGTTTTGGCTACGCCAAGCGTTCGCAAATTTGCTCGTGAGCAAGGTGTAGACATCGCTCAGGTTAACGGCACTGGCAACAACGGTAAAGTAACCAAAGAAGATGTGGAATCCTTCAAAAACGGTGGCGGATCTTCCGCAGCGGCAACTTCTTCCGACGCTCCAGCTCAAGAAGAGAAAAAATCTGCAGCACCTGCAGCTGCAGCGGCTGATCAACGCCTTGAAGAAGAGCGCGTACCTTTCAAAGGTATCCGTAAAGCGATCTCCAATGCAATGGTTAAATCGGCTTACACTGCACCTCACGTTACAATCATGGACGAAGTGGACGTAACTGAACTGGTTGCATTCCGTACTCGCATGAAACCAATCGCAGAGAAAAAAGGCACTAAAGTGACTTACTTGCCATTCATCGTTAAAGCATTGGTTGCAGCTTCCCGTCAATTCCCAGCGTTGAACGCAATGATTGATGAAGAAGCAAATGAAATTGTGTACAAAAAATATTACAATATCGGTATCGCTACAGATACAGACAACGGCCTGATCGTTCCTGTAATCAAAGATGCTGATCGTAAATCCATCTGGATGATCGCTGATTCCATTCGTGATCTGGCAGCTCGCGGACGCGATGGCAAACTGAGCGCGAATGAAATGAGAGGAAGCACAATCTCCATCAGTAACATCGGTTCTGCTGGCGGTATGTTCTTCACTCCAATCATCAACTTCCCAGAAGTTGCTATCTTGGGTACAGGACGCATCAGCGAAAAAGCGGTTATCAAAAACGGCGAAGTTGTTGCAGCACCTGTAATGGCATTGTCCTTGAGTTTCGACCACCGTATCATCGATGGCGCAACAGCACAAAACTTTATGAATTACATTAAACAGCTGCTCGCTAACCCTGAGTTGCTTGTTATGGAGGTGTAAGATATGGTAGTAGGCGACGCTTCTCTCAATATCGACACATTAGTAATTGGTGCAGGACCTGGCGGCTATGTAGCTGCCATCCGCGCTGCACAACTGGGCCAAAGCGTATTGATCGTAGACAAATCCGAGCTGGGCGGCGTATGTTTGAACCGTGGATGTATCCCATCCAAAGCTCTGATCTCTGCTGCACATCAATATGAGTCTGCTCTTCACGGCGAAGCTTTCGGTATCTCCGCCGAGAACGTAAAAGTAGATTTTGCTAAAACTCAAGAATTCAAAAACGGCGTTGTTAAGAAAATGACTGGCGGCGTAGCTGGTTTGCTCAAAGGCAACAAAGTTGAAGTTTTCAACGGTGAGTGCATGTTCATCAACGAAAACGAAGCTCGTGTATTCAACGATCACGAGTCACCACGTTACAAGTTCAAAAATGCAATTATTGCAACAGGTTCCCGTCCAATCGAACTGAAACCTTTCCCGTTTGGCGGACGCATCTTGTCTTCGACAGAAGCATTGAACTTGCCTGAAGTACCAAAAAGCATGATCGTAATCGGTGGCGGTTATATCGGCGCTGAGCTTGGTCAAATGTACTCCAAATTCGGTGCTAAAGTAACAATCATCGAAGGTTTGGATACGGTACTGCCAGGTTTCGATAAAGACATGACTAGCCTTGTAGCTAAAAACATGAAGAAAACAGGCATCGAAATCGTAACGGGTGCAAAAGCGGAAAGCGCTGAGCAAACGGATAAAGATGTAACTGTTAAATATTCTGTAAATGGTGAATCCAAAGAAGTAACTGCAGATTACCTGCTCGTTACTGTAGGACGTCGTCCTAATACAGACGGAGAACTCGGTCTTGATATGATCGGTGTTGACGTTGATGAGCGCGGATTCGTTAAAGTTGACCACCAAGGTCGCACTAGCATCCCGCACATCTTCGCAATTGGTGATATCGTATCTGGTCTTGCTCTGGCACACAAAGCTTCTTATGAAGGTAAAGTTGCTGCGGAAGCAATCGCTGGACAACCATCTGTAGTAGACTACAAATGTATGCCAGCTGTTGTATTCACAGATCCTGAGTGCTCCAGCGTAGGTTACACGGAGAAAGAAGCAAAAGAAAAAGGTTACAAAGTAAAAGCAGGTAAATTCCCTTACGCGGGTAATGGCCGTGCAGTATCTTTGAACCATGCAGAAGGCTTCGTGAAAATCGTTGCTGACGAAGAAAGTGGCCTTGTATTGGGTTGCCAAATCGTTGGTCTGGAAGCTTCCAACTTGATTGCTGAGCTTGGTCTTGCAATCGAGATGGGCGCAACGTTGGAAGATCTGGCGCTTACTATTCACGCTCACCCAACTTTGGGCGAAATCGTGATGGAAGCAGCGGAATTGGTAATGGGTCACCCGATCCACATCATCTCCCGTTAAGATCATCGAAGTATCGGATTCGTCCGGCATTATATGTAGATTCGAAAGAGACGAGTGGCGCTAATTGCGTTGCTTGTCTCTTTTTTTTGAGTTGTAATTGAGAAGATCAAGATATCGGTGTCCATAGAATGATAGAAGCATACACGCCTCAACTTGTTTAGCGAATTCATTTCTTCCTAGTACTCAATTGTGGTACACTTTAGTAATGAACAGACCTCTCGAAGTCTGTGGCCCAGATGGGTATGAGTGCGAAACATATATAGAGATGCGAGGAGATACCAACATGAAAAACTATCTCGATTTATTACAAGATATATTGGATAATGGGGTCCACAAAGGAGATCGTACCGGAACGGGCACACAATCCGTGTTTGGCCGACAGCTTCGTTATGATTTATCGAAAGGTTTTCCGCTTGTAACAACCAAACGAATTCACCTCAAATCCGTTATTCATGAGTTGCTATGGTTTTTGAGTGGGGATACGAATATTTCTTATCTGAAAGAAAATGGTGTGAAGATCTGGGATGACTGGGCAGACGAAAATGGCGATCTTGGACCGGTTTACGGCTCACAATGGCGGACATGGGAAGCGCCGAACGGGGAGAAAATAGATCAGATCGCTGCTGTAGTGGATTCAATCAAAAATAATCCCGATTCCCGCCGTCATCTGGTGAGTGCGTGGAATGTAGCCGAAATTAACAACATGAAATTACCGCCTTGTCATTTTGCGTTTCAGTTTTATGTGGCGGAGGGTAAACTATCTTGTATGCTGACGATGCGCTCCGTGGATACCTTCCTTGGTTTACCGTTTAATATAGCCAGTTATGCACTTCTGACACATATGATTGCACAGCAATGTGATCTGGAAGTGGGCGACTTCATCTGGTCTGGTGGTGATGTGCACATCTATTCCAATCATGTGGAGCAGGTGAAAACGCAACTAGAGCGCGAGCCTTTTGCTTTGCCTAAGCTGGTGATCAAACGTAAGCCTGATTCGATTTTTGATTACAAATTTGAAGATTTTGAATTTGAAAATTATGAACATCATCCAGGTATCAAAGCACCGATTGCAGTATAAACACAATAACGTATTCGATGAAAGGGATGTGCAGCCTTTGAGTATTGAATTGGTATGGGCAATGGGAGAGAATGGTGTGATTGGACATCATAATTCTCTTCCTTGGCGATTGCCAAAAGATATGGCTTTTTTCAAGCAACAAACGATAAACAAAACGATTATTATGGGACGTAATACGTGGGAATCATTCGGCGGCAAGCCACTCCCTCACCGTCGTAATATTGTTGTGACTCGAGACTTGAATTATAGAGCGGATCAAGCAGAGATCGTACATACGATTGAAGAAGGTCTGAAGGCTGCTCAAGGTGAAGAACTTTGCGTAATTGGAGGTTCTCAGGTATATCGGGAGTTTCTACCGTTTGCGGATCGGCTTGTCGTCACCAAGATTCATGAGCAATTTGAGGGAGATACGTTTTTCCCGGAAGTGGACTGGAGCGAGTGGGAGTTAAAGAAGCAGATCGAAGGCGAGCAGGATGAGAAAAACGTATATCCTTTTACATTCGAGTTTTACGAGCGTAAACGTTAGAAAAACATGTAAAGACACTGAACACAGGAATTTTCCGTGAGCAGTGTCTTTTTTTAATATAATGTTTTGTATTGATTGTGAACAATCATGTCAAATCTTATTCCGTTACATCAATATGACACATTGACTGGTGAATTTTGCATAATATACATTGGATCAACATTCGTTTATGGTCGAATAGTCTAAAAACTGTAGGGATTCAACGTTGTAAAGCTTTAAATTGAGCTTTATTTTCGTAAATGAGTATAAATTTCACTAAAAAGCTTGATTTTAATGACAATTTATCTTACATTTATATGACGTTATCGCTTTTTTTATTCTCAACTTTCGCTTGTAAAAAAACATTATACTCTGGTTTAAGACCAAATTTAAGCTATTGACCATACGTTCAGTTGAACGCTATGATGTATAAAATACAAATAATTATGCGGATAATCCATTTAATATTCAATGTCGTAAGTGCTACTATAATTGAAATATCTTTGAGTAGATTTTGTGATACAATAGACAAAAACTCAAGTAAAAGAGTAATCCATTTCATATAGAGCCATACGCATGAAGGGATTAAGACAAGAACGGATGGGGGAAACGTAAGATGTCTACACCTACTGGATTTATGGAATACAAACGGCAGCTCCCTGCCGATCGAGAGCCAGCGGAGCGCATCAAGGATTGGGAAGAGTTTCATAAACATATGGCTGAAGAAGAGCTCAGAACACAAGGTGCAAGGTGCATGGATTGTGGTACCCCTTATTGTCATACAGGTATAGATATGACTGGCGGTACGTCAGGCTGCCCGGTTCATAACCTGATTCCAGAATGGAATAATCTCGTTTATCGCGGTTTGTGGAAGGAAGCGCTGGAGCGTCTTCACAAAACGAACAATTTTCCGGAGTTTACAGGCCGTATCTGCCCAGCCCCTTGTGAAGGATCATGTACAGTGGGCCTGATTGGTCAGCCTGTAACGATCAAAACGATTGAAGAAGCCATTATTGAAAAAGGCTTCGAAGAAGGTTGGGTTGTACCACAGCCACCGGAGAAACGCACAGGTAAGCGTGTAGCTGTAGTCGGTTCAGGTCCGGCGGGACTTGCAACAGCGGCTCAATTAAACAAGGCTGGACATACGGTAACGGTATATGAACGTTCAGACCGTGTCGGCGGATTGTTGATGTACGGAATCCCTACGATGAAGCTGGATAAAAAAGTGGTACAACGCCGTGTAGATTTGCTGGCAGCTGAAGGAATTGAGTTTATTACGAATACAGAGATCGGAAAAGATATTCCGGCTGAGCAACTTGTTAATGATTATGATGCTGTTGTTCTGTGCGGCGGTGCAACCAAACCTCGTGAGTTCAACATTGAAGGTGCTGATCTTAAAGGAGTTCATTATGCAATGGATTTCCTGAATGGTAGCATCAAAAGCTTCCTGGACTCTAACCTGGAGGATGGCAACTACATCTCTGCAAAGGATAAAGATGTTATTGTAATCGGGGGCGGAGATACAGGCTCTGACTGTGTAGCTACATCGCTGCGTCACGGATGTCGCACGATCACACAATTCGGTACGCATACTCAGGCGCCGATGGAGCGTGATCCAATTAACAATCCTTGGCCACAATTTCCGAACGTATACACACTGGATTATGCACAAGAAGAAGCCAAAGCGTTGTTTGGTCAAGATCCACGTGAATTCTCCATCATGACTACCAAATTTGTGGGTGATGAAGAGGGCAATCTCAAAGAACTGCACACGATTCAAATCGAACGTATTGTCGATGAGACAGGCCGCAAGATTTATCAGCCAGTTCCAGGTACAGAGCGTGTATTCCCTGCGCAGATGGCAATGATTGCGATCGGTTTTGACGGACCGGAGCAAACGCTTGTTGAGCAGTTGGGACTTGAAACGGATCGCCGCACGAACGTGAAGGCGCGTTATGGCAAATACAACACGAACGTAGATAAAGTATTTGCAGCAGGTGACATGCGCCGTGGTCAAAGTCTAGTAGTATGGGCTATCAATGAAGGCCGTGAAGCCGCTCGTGAAGTGGATAAATATTTGATGGGCGCAACAGTACTGGTATAAACCAGCACCATTGTTCGATCTTTCTGTCTTCTTAATTTACATCATAAAGTATTTACATTATCAACAAAGCGATGAATACCCCTCGTATATGCGAGGGGTATTTGCTATATATTTTGATCAATAAACTTTCTTTAAATTTTTCCATTTCTGATGACAATGTGAATAAGAGCATTGCATTTTCTAAGATAAAGACTTATTATTAGATTATAATTATTATAAATAAGGTTGAAGTCGAATTCAATCATAATGGGAAATAGAATTTTAACTTTGACGATGCTGTCTTATAAAGATGACATTGAATTGAGTACATGATTGCAGATACGTTTAAGTAAAGATAGGTAACATAACATATAACGGAGGTGCACCCGTATGGCAAGTAATCGGGACAAGTCCATTTCGGAGCAAATTGATCAAATCAAAAGCCAATTGGTTGATAAAGGATATAAGTTAACTCAGCAACGTGAAGTGACGGTACGTGTGTTGTTGGAACATGAGAAAGATCATTTTAGCGCAGAAGAAGTATTTCTCCTGGTAAAAGAAAAGTTTCCGGAGATTGGACTCGCAACCGTTTATCGTACGCTAGAGCTACTCAGTGACTTGCAGGTTGTAGAGAAAATTAACTTCGGTGATGGAGCTGCACGTTTTGATTTGCGTAGCACAGACGGCTCTCACCATCATCATCACTTGATCTGTACGGAATGTGGAAGTGTGGAAGAAATTATGGAAGATGGATTGCTTCGATTGGAGCAACAGGTTTTGCGTCAGTATGGTTTTGCTGTGACCGATCATCGACTTGATTTTCAAGGTGTGTGTAAAGAATGCAGACAAAAACATGAGCTTGATGAGCCAGCGGCTGGTTAATTCATCCCGAATAGGTGCTCTTGAATCCAAAATCTGATATAATAAGTTTCAGAAGCAGGGGCTTCCGTCGGCGGAAGGCCCCTTTTTGCCGTCATAGTGACGGTTTAGGAGGAGAGATGGACGGATGAAGACACTGGTTATTGCGGAGAAACCCGATATGGGGAGAACCATTGCCGCCGTCATAGAACCAAAAGCCAAAAATAATCGCACGTATCTGGAAGGTGAACAGTACATTATCACCTGGGCGATTGGGCATTTGCTTGGACTGGCTGAACCGGATGCCTATGATTCGAAATACAAACGCTGGAATATTGCGGACTTGCCGATCATTCCGGATCAATTCAAAATTGTACCGAATCCACGGACAAAGGATCAGCTCAAAATCATCGGAGAACTCGCAAAGCGTGCTTCAGCGATTGTTAACGCTTGTGATGCAGGGCGGGAAGGACAATATATTTTTGCGCTGATTCAGCAGCAATTAAAGTTGCGCCAGCCTGTAAAACGTCTGTGGATATCGGATTTGACAGCTGAAAGTATTCGGCGTGGATTTGATGGATTGAAAGATGCCGCAGAATTCGAAAATCTGACTTATGCTGCCCGTGCACGCAGTGAAGCGGACTGGCTGATTGGCATGAATGCCTCACGGGCGTTTACAACAAGGCATAATGCACTACTGTCTGTTGGACGAGTGCAAACACCTGTATTGGCTCTCATCTATGATCGTGAGATGGAGATTGAAGCGTTTCAGTCACAGACGTTCTATGAAGTGGCGGCCTGGTTTCGGCAGGAAGGTGTTGAATACCGGGGTGTACGTCAAGGAGATAAACTTACGGATGCAGCAACAGCAGAGGCTATTGCAAACAGTGTAAAGGGCAAGACAGGTCAGATTATTAAATATGAAGCCAAACAAACCAAGGAGTATCCATACCGGTTGTATGACTTGACTCTTTTACAGCGTGAAGCGAATGCGAAATTTGGCTACGGCGCGAAAAAAACACTGGATATTGCACAGGCCCTGTACGAAAAACATAAAGTGATCTCGTACCCGCGTACCAATTCCAACTATGTTACGGAGCAGAACATTGAAGGCATGCACAAAACATTGAATTTGCTCAAAAACGGAACGTACAGTGAGCTCGCTTTGGGCGCAAAGCCGGAATTGGTGCATAAAAATAATAAAGGGGTCTGCAATCCGAGCCGGGTGGAAGACCACCATGCGATTTTGCCAACACTGAAACGACCAGGGACACTATCCAAGGAAGAACAAAATATATATGACTTAATTGTGAGACGTTTCCTGTCTCATTTCTATCCCCCCGCCGAGTATAAACAGCATACGGTACTTACGGAGGTTGAGAAACATCAGTTCAAAACGTCTGTGAAAGAACTATTATCCATCGGTTGGAAAGTAGTGCTTGGTTCTGGCGATCAGGAACAAGGTGCTTCTGGTAGGAAAAAAGCGAAGAAAAATAGCAATGAAGAAGAGGAAGCAGAGGAATGGACGGACAAAGCTTTCGCTGTACAGCCTGACTTGCCTATTCAATGTACGAAGAGCGAGTTCAAGGAGAAAGCTACTCAACCGCCCAAAAGTTATACTGAGGGCACACTGCTCAAAGCAATGGAGAGTGCAGGTAAACAGATCGAGAACGAAGAACTTCGTGATGCGATGAAGGATAGCGGTCTGGGAACCCCGGCTACACGGGCGGCTACGATCGAGCGTCTCAAAAACGTAGGTTACATTACGATGCAAGGGAAAAAGATGCAACTGACGCTGAAGGGACGAACAGCGATTGAATTAATTCGTCGTGCCGGTGTAGATTTGCTGACTTCGCCTGAGATGACGGGGCAATGGGAGCGTCGGTTACATCAGATCTCTAAAGGTGAAGCTGGACAGGACAAGTTCATGGAAAATGTCAAGAAATTCACATTATCAATCATTGAAAAAGTGCGTGTACAGGCTCCCGCTGCTGCTGATGCCTTTGGTGAAGATGCGAGAGGCAAAGGTAAGGGGAAAGCGAGAGGATCTGGCAACAAAGGAGGTAACAAGGTAACGAGTAGTAGCAAAGCGACCAGGACTTCAACAGCAAACGCAGCTTCAAGTACAGGCACAACTGTGCAATCGGGTACCGCAAGTTCTGGTGTACGTGAAGTGCTTGCTTCATGTCCTTCACCTGGTTGTTCCGGGCATATTATTGAGGGCAAGAAGGGGTATGGCTGTTCCCGTTTCAAAGAAGGATGTACATTTGTCGTCTGGAAAGAATACGCTGGCAAAAAAATAACAAGCACAATGCTGAAGTCATTGGTAGAGAAGGGCAGTACGCAAGTTCTCTCATTCAAACGCAAGGATGGAAGCACGGTGAAGGCACGTATTATTTTAAAAGATGTGGTCACGGGTCAATTATCCGGTGAAAAACAGGAAGCATGATCATAGGCCGCTGTAGATTTTATAGTTGAAAGTAAAAAAAGAACCCTTTAGCCAAGGGTTCTTTTTTGTTGTTTCTGCTCTATATCTTCATGAATGACTTTCGGGACCTCTTCCAGTGCTGTGATGGTATACATGGAAGTTTCCGGATTCGGTTGCAGTTCAACAATGTTATATTGCCATTCATTGGGCTGTTTGATATAGATGCTATGAATTCCGGCATTTACGGCAGGCATAATATCTGTGCGAAGTGAATTGCCAATCATCCATGTTGCTCGCCGGTCAAAAGGGCCTTTGGACAGAATGCCTTCCAATGCTTCAATATTTTTGTGCTGACGAATATAGATTCGATCATCGAAATAGATGGAGAGTTTCATCTGGTCAATCTTTCTTTGTTGAATGACGGTCTCACCGCCTGTGTACAAATAAAGAGAGTGCCCTGCAGACTTCAGTTCTTCCAACGTTTCTACCATATGCGGATAAGGCTCAACTTCCTGGGTGTAGACACTCATGCCCAGTTTGCTCAAATACGTTTCTTCTTTAGTTGATGTTACACGTGCATATTTTTGGGAAAAATATCGATACGTATCAATCAAAGATTGTGGAAAATGGTGACTAGCAAACCCGACTTTGTTCACTCCCGTCACGTCTATTTCGAGTTGCTTCTCCCGAATCTGCTGTGTGGTCAGGGCATGTCCGTCGAACCATTGTTGCATGTTCTCAAAGAATTCTCCCAGAACAAGATTGAAATATTTGTTGCAATATACAAGTGTATCATCAAGGTCAAACAAGATATGTTGTTTTAATAAGGTCAATGCTAGTTCACTCCTTGCCTGCGCTTGCCTGCGGATCATTCATTATCCTATAAAATAAAATAACGAGTTAGATGCGAATGTAGGATTCTAAAAACATATTCAATTCAGATACTCCGTCAGGTCTGATGCTATATTTTTCTTTACGATTGCTTCCTAGTAAATGTGTACGCAGTAGACCTGCAATGCGAAGAGCTGTAACCTGATCTTTGACAGGATCTTGTTCTTTGCCAAGCTCCTCACACATCTCCGAGAGTGACTTCGGTTCGTCCGAAACATATCTTAACAGGCGAAGTCTTTCCGGGTCTGCCAATGCATGTGTGAACCTGAGCAAACACGTTGGCGGCTCATCTTCACTCTCTTCAGGTATATCTACGGGATACTGAATAATCATCATGCCTTCATAGAAGCAGTACATGTTAATAGGACGGTTATGCACCGTTGGGAACAGAATCACTTCGTTTAATCCAGCGATGGGTTCCACAATAACACCTGCGGTAGCATATTCTATTAACAGTTCAGGGCCCATTTTTTCGAGCAAAATGCGTTTTTCTTCAGCATCCTCTTCAAGCCATACACGATGATCTTCGCTAATGTTCCGGCAATAGTGCTGATCCCATAGTCGCAGTAATGGGACGTAGCTGTTTCGAATACGCGTCGATTCTTCTATCGTAAGCGAAGGCATTAATGAAGACACGCGCGCAAATAATTCGTCAGCCGAAAGCTCTGTGAGCATGTCCAGAAAGTCTTGATTTTCTAAAGTGGTATTCTTATATGCTGCCCAGGCGAACAGGACATCAAAATCGTCAAAAGGCCACGTAGCAGCGGGTGCAAGCGCAGCACGTACGTTGGAACTTAGCTTGCGCTCAACGTCCAGAATCCATTCAGGACCAATGTCCAGATGCTGAATCCACTTTTTCGTGACATAAACTAAAAAGCTGTTGAGCATCTCATATATCGGTGAAACATCAATTTTAACGTGATAAGCCATAATGATGCAGAATCCTCCCGTCACATCTAGGTATTCACAGCGACTTATGTACTATTATGGCTTGTTTTACCGGGCGTTGTCCACTATAATGTTCAAGTTCGGGGCTTAGACCCGATTTATAAAGAAAGTATATACCCATATAAATAACAGCCTAGAGATCGTCAGCAATGGCGATTTTTCTTTGTTTGCGCTTGCAGGAGGAATGAAATGTCGTGGCATTGATGTTCAAATCTAAAATATCACCCTCAACTTTTAATTATTTGATTTTAATTACCGTGATCGTTGCAGCAGGGATCAGTCAGGGATTGTTGCTACCTGTCTTATCCATTTTTCTGGAACAGCAAGGGGTTTCTCCAGGGTTAAACGGGTTAAATGCCGCTGCGCTCTACATTGGCTCATTCGCAATGACACTGGCAGCCGAACGTTTACTGGGGGTACTGGGATTCAAAAAACTGATTGTTGGCGGCTTGATTCTGGTTATGCTTCCCTTGATCCTGTTCCCGTATTTTCCTGATATTAAAATTTGGTTTGTGCTACGCCTGATTGTCGGCATCGGAGACAGTGCTTTACATTATGCAGCGCAGCTATGGGTGCTGTTAGTCACTGCGCCAGAGAAGCGAGGACGTTATATATCCCTTTACGGTATGTCTTACGGACTGGGTTTCAGTATCGGGCCATTAGGAATCAAGTTGCTCGGGTATGGTGATGCTGTGCCATTTTTAGTGCTGTTTGTTGGCATGGCCGCTGTACTCATTCTGGTGCTGATGAAGCAACCGGATACCAAGCCGGAAAAAGCAGAACATGCTCATTTTCCAGAAAGACGCTTTCGCCGCAGTTTCGCTTGGGCATGGTATGCGCTGTTGCCAGCTCTTTTATACGGTTATATGGAAGCAGGCATGAACAGCAACTTTCCCGTTTACGGACTTCGTGTGGGATATGATACGGATCAGATAGCCTCTTTGCTTCCTTTTATAGGGATTGGTGGACTATTCCTGCAGCTTCCGCTCGGAATATTAAGTGACCGATATGGTCGAAAAGTAATTCTTATGATAGCCGGAATGGGTGGCGGTTTAGCATTTATGCTAGTTCCTTTAGCAGGTACGAATTTCTGGCTGACACTTGTACTGTTGCTTATCGCCGGAGGACTCGTAGGTTCATTTTTCTCGCTGGGACTCGCTTATGCCGCAGATATTTTACCTAAAGTTTTGTTACCTGCAGCCAATGTGGTAGCGTCCTTTCACTTTACGATCGGAAGTATCGTGGCACCGAATCTGGGAGGTCAGTTGATCAACTGGGTTTCACCTGGCAGTATGTTTACGATGCTTGGTTGCTTGTATTTCATTTTTGGTGTTACAGGACTATTATTTCGGCGTAAACGCGAAGCAGAATTTGTGTTAAAATAGAAGCTGGTGTTCGCATGGAAATTGATGTCCATTTCCGAGTACACTAGTAGTAGGGAAAAACATGGACAAGAGGAGACATCGCGATGATCAGAGTGGAGAACTTGAGTAAATCCGTTGGAGCGGATCGTATTCCGATTCTACGTGATATTCGTTTTGATATGCAACAAGGGGAAATGATTGCGGTAGTCGGCTCCAGCGGGAGTGGCAAAAGCATGTTGCTGAAATGTTTGGCGATGAAGGAGACGTGGGATTCAGGGCGTTTTACTGTTGACGGCATGGATATTCTGAAAGAAGGCTGGAGCGGTAAACAGAAAATTCGGCGGGAATGGGCATACTTGGAACAGAACCCACAGTTATATCCCAGAAAAACGGCGCTGAAGAATGTACTTATCGGGCGTTTTGGTCAAACTCCATTATGGAGGATGGCAACGGGCATGGTGCGTTCGGATGACTACATGGGAGCGATGGACCACCTCGAAGGTTTAGGTTTACTGGATAAAGCGCATCAGCTTGCTGAAAAAATGAGCGGCGGCGAGAAGCAGCGTGTTGCTATTGCAAGGGCGCTTGCTCATGGTGCCAAGGTTGTGTTGGCGGATGAACCTGTCATTGGACTCGATCCTCATACGGCTGATGCCGTGCTGGAAACGTTACGCAAATTGTGTGAAGAGGAACGAGCTACAGTCATTGCCGTGTTACCGATTGAACTAGCAGAGAAACATGCTTCGCGAATCTGGGGAATCGCAGAAGGCCGGATCGCTTTTGATATACGAGGACGGAGATTAACACAGCAGGAGAAAAATCAGATTTAAAATGAGTGCTTAATGAAAAGAGTGATGAAATTGCTTAATTCGCGATGGGGACGCTGCATGGCAGCAGGTACAATGGCTGTTTTGCTCGGAACCGTGCTAAGTGGCTGTACAGTGATCAGTGACCCCAAGCTTCTAATGAAGCCGCCGATGATGTCGACGGACAAAGAGAAACTGTATAATATTGTGCAGAAGGAAACACCGCCTGAAAGTAAGTTGATTCGGCCCAAAGATATGAGCAATACCAGCATGATTCGTGTGGAAGATCTGAACGGTGACGGTATTCGCGAGGCCATTGTTTTCTACGAGACGCCTAATGAGAATGTACGTATCCACGGTATGATTTTGGAAGAGCAGGGGGGAACCTGGGTCAAGAAACTGACGTTTGATGTACCAGGCAATGAGTTGGAATCGTTCAAAGTAATGGATATTACGAATGATGGGAACCCGGACATTATCGTAGGTGTCAGCTTGCAGGATCAGAAAGCCTTAACGGCATATTCATATAAAGGCGGAGTCTTGGAACAAGTGCTGGGCGGCGTGCCTTACAATCAGGTCATTATCGATGATATGCAGGGTAACGCGCTGGATTTAAGTGGAGATGGAAAGAGTGATTTTGTTGTTGTTTCGCTAAACGCCAGTGGTTTTGCCAGCATAGCCTTGTATCAGTATCAGGATGACAGCTTTAAGGAAATGGATCGTGTTGTTACTGACTATACGGTTAAAGAAGTGTATAACGCTCTTGGCGGTGAGATCGCTGACGGAAAAATGGGGATTGTACTTGATGCGGATCTGGATGATCGCAGTTCGTTTACACAGAACATGTATGTGAAAGACAATAAACTTGTTAGTGCTTTTAAATCACCGGATCAAACGTACAGAGATGACAAAATTTTAAGCGGTGATGTGAATAATGATGGTATTATTGAGTTTGGATTAAAAGAAACACCAAAAGGTTGGGAGCACTACGTATTTGATTCGCGCATGTGGTTTTATACATTCTACCAGTGGGATGGCAAAGAGGGGAAAAAGTTTGTGTCGTTCCAGTTCCGGGATGATGCGGATTTGTTCCATTTGAACTTAAAGCCTGAATGGTATGGCAAGATCACGATTGACACCAAATCGGAGAAGGAAAAATACATTCGATTTAAGATGATCAAAACGGATGAAACCGTGGCCGAAATCAAATATTTCACGTTTTCTCAGTGGGATCTTGAAAAGGGAAAGAGCTGGAAGGAAATTACTCGAACAAAAGATCGGGTGATTGCATCGCGTGTTGCACAATCTGAGGCGGGCAAGGATGCATTAAGTAAAAACTTCTCAGCTGAATAGAAAGGAAGAACTTGATGAGTAAAGTACTTATTCTTGAGGATGAAGAATCTATCCGCAGTTTTATCGTCATTAATTTAAAAAGAAATGGATTCGAAGTGCTGGAAGCGGGCGATGGTCATGAGGCCTTACGCATTTTGCAATCTGTACCCGATATTGATCTTGCACTGCTGGACGTTATGGTTCCTGGCATTGATGGTTTTGAAGTATGTAGACGGATTCGTGAAACGAACGAACGGCTCGGTATTATTTTCTTGACAGCCAAAGTTCAGGAGCAGGATAAAGTATACGCTCTTTCAGTAGGGGCAGACGATCACGTAAGCAAACCTTTCAGCCCGACTGAACTGATTGCACGGATTCAATCACTTCTTCGTCGTGTCAATGTACATCGTGAAACTGCGGCTAAAGTAACGTTCCAATCGGGGCCGTTTTCACTGGATCTGATCTCCAAACAGTTTAAAAAGAATAATGAAGCCATTGAATTAACACCTACGGAATTTTCTTTAATTCAGTTCTTCTTGGAAAAAGAAAATACGCCGCTGAGCCGTGACTTGCTACTGGACCATGTGTGGGGCAAAGAATATATGGGTGATCCCAAAATTGTTGATGTTAACATCCGTCGTCTACGTCAAAAAATTGAGAACAATCCTTCCGAGCCTGAATACCTGCAAACTGTATGGGGTCACGGGTACAAATGGAAGGGCCGGGATCAATGATCAAAAAGGGGATCACGCGGCAGATCGTATTACACTACTTTATTGTCGTTTTCCTCGCTCTGGTGCTTGTTGAGTTTGTGTTTATGCTAGCTGTGCAGCGGTATTATTATGAGAGCATTTACAATACCATTAGCACACACATTACCAATAACAGAGACTTTCTTGAGCCAATAGCCAGAGCTAGTAATGGAGAAGACGGCAACAACAACTTGTCCAGACTCCTTGTTCGACTTGCATTAGACAATACTGAACTGGAGATCCTGGATCTGAACGGCCGCGTGCTGGCGAGTTCGACGGCCTTTGAGTCAGATCGAGCAATGTTACAAACGAGCGACGTTATGCAGGCTTTGAACGGGGATATGGGACGATGGATTGGCAGACAACCCAACACCGGAGAATCGGTGATGGCAGTTGCCAACAAATTCGACCTTGGTGGTGAAAATACGTACATTGTACGTTATCTGACTTCGCTCGAATCCGTAAACTCTAAACTACTTGTCATGGGGTTACTGGCTATTGCCGTAGGCGTTGGTGTACTTGCCATCGTGTTAATTATCAGTATTGGAATGGCTAACTCCATTGTAAGGCCTATTAACAGTATCACAGCGGTATCTGCTCAGATGGCGAAAGGACGGCTGGATGTCAGAGTCAAAGGGAATTATAAACATGAACTGGGCGAACTAGCGTCAACGCTTAACTTCATGGCCCACGAAATTGTACGTAGTAACCAGATTAAAGACGATTTTATTTCGTCCATTTCCCATGAACTGCGTACACCGCTGACCAGTATTAAGGGTTGGAGTGAAACGCTTGATTCAGGTGGATACGATCCGGAAGAAACACGTATTGGTATGGGGATTATCGCGAAGGAAACAGAGCGGCTAATCGGGTTGGTAGAGGAGATGCTTGATTTCTCCAAACTGCAACAGAACCAGATGAAGCTTGTGAAAGGCACAGTTAATATTCGTGAGGTTGTGCAAGAGACCATGCTGAACGTATGGGCCAAAGCTGAACAAAAGCAGGTACATCTGAAGTTAGAGACGGACGAAACACGCGCCTACAATGTATATGGCGATGGCAATCGTTTGAAGCAGGTGTTCTTAAACATTGTGGACAACGCGATCAAGTTCTCACATGAGAACTCGTGGATATTCCTTACGGTCAAAGAAGAGAATGGTCAGATTGTGGCTGTTGTGCAGGATACAGGAATTGGGATCAGTGAGGAACATTTGATTAAGGTAAGGGATCGTTTCTTCCAGGTAAACCACCAAAATGGAGGCACGGGACTTGGTCTTGCCATTACTCAGGAGCTTGTGGAACTGCATGAGGGCACCATTACGATGCAAAGTGAGCTTGGTTCAGGGACAACGGTGACTGTATCCTTACCTATGCTTAATCAGGAGATAGCTTCAGTTGAACAAGGTATAACGGATGAGGTAGCACTGATCGAAGCTGGTACACCGGAGAAACCGGCAAATACAACTTCGGAGCCAGACCAGAATGAGCAGATACAGGCTCATGACTCATCAACTGAGGGCGAGAAGCGCTAGTTCGTCATTATCACACGTACGGTGGTAGCAGACGATGAAATCTTATACAGCGAAACCAGAAAGGCGAGCCATTATGGCTCGCCTTTTTACATTTAAGGTACATCTTAAAGAATTTATGAGGATAATTCACCAGCACGGAGACGACCACTTTTTTCATACACTTCTTTGAGCATACGTACAGGTTGCGTGCGTACGGCTGGTTTAGGTGCGACAATCTCATTTGGGCCAACGACCACAATTTCATCGGCTGTACCTTTAACAATGGCACCGTCTTTGATAATGGCTCCCTCGCCGATAATTGCGCGTTCGATATGAACACCGCGGCCTACGCGTGCGTTAGGCATAATGACACTGTCAAGCACTTCAGAGCCTTTGCCAACTTCGGCACCGCAGAAAATCACGGAGCGTTCAGCCCGGCCTTCAATAGCGCAAGAGTCGTGAACCATGGAAGCCAGATGTTGCATCTGATTTTGTCTCGCTTTGATCGCGCTTGGTTTGGAGCGCCATTCGCGGGTGAACATAGGCCAATCTTCTCGTTGCAAGCTCCAGTTTTCTTCGTTATATAACAGATCCATATGCGCATCCCAAAGACTTTTCACCGTACCGACATCTTTCCAATAACCATTGAAGTTATATACATAAAGCGAATTAGTTTCGTTTAACATCTGTGGAATGACATCTTTCCCGAAGTCATGACTGGAATTTGGATTCGCAGCATCTTCAAGCAAGTGACGTTTCAGATATTGCCAATTGAACATGTAAATGCCCATCGAGGCCAAGTTACTTTTAGGTTCAGCCGGTTTTTCGGCAAATTCGGTCACGCGCATATTTTCATCTGCTGCCATAATTCCGAAGCGATGAGCTTCGTCCCAAGGCACTTCCATGACAGAAATCGTAGCGAGGGCATTGTTAGCCTTGTGTTCCTCGAGCATCTCGCGATAATTCATATGATAAATATGGTCACCCGACAAAATTAGAACATTTTCGGGGTTTTGCTGGTCAATATAGTCCATATTTTTATATATGGCATCCGCAGTTCCCAAGTATTCGTCATTTCCTGTATGATAAGATGGAAGCAAGGAGATTCCGGTCTCATTCGAATTGCCAGGTGTCCATGGCTCTCCTTGACCAATATGTTCGTGCAATGATTCCGCCTGGTACTGCGTCAGAACACCTACAGTGTCGATCCCTGAGTTGACGCAGTTACTGAGAGGAAAATCGATAATCCGGTAATGCCCGCCAAACGGTACAGCGGGTTTTGCAATCCTCGAGGTTAAAGGAGCTAATCGCTTTCCTTCTCCTCCCGCCAACAGCATAGCGATGCAATCTTTATTAAACATGATCGTTTCCCTCCCAAAATATTTGTGCAGTGTAGTACATTAGTAAACGAAAGCGAAGCCTCTGAAACGATAGCTATTGTAAAAATTCTGAAAAAATACATCATTTTTTAAAACAACGCATTTTTCTTTTCAACTTGGCTAGAATGGGGTAATGGTTAACGTTATATCTATTTTCTGGAGAAAAGAAGGTGATCCCTTGGCTATTGAACCGTTGACACAACCGGATAAGTTATCTGATCTTATTTATTTATTTCATGAAGGTAATCTTCATCACAGTTATCGAATGTTGGGCGCGCATCCTGAGACTCGCGATCACCGTCAAGGATTCCGTTTTACCGTATGGGCACCCAATGCCGTAGAGGTGGGACTGGCTCTGGACCGTAATGGATGGCAAGGGGAAAAGGAACCTTTATATAAGATACCCGAATCTGGATTTTGGAGTCGTTTTATTCCGGGAATTGAAGAAGGTACTTTATACAAATTTCGCATTTTAACGGAAGATGGGACTGAAATTCTCAAAGCGGATCCGTATGCATTTGAGGCAGAAGTTCGTCCTCGAACGGCGTCAATCACAAGTTCCATTGAAGGTTACAAATGGAATGACGGTGCATGGAGGCGTAAACAACGCTCAATGTACAACAAACCTTTACATATTTATGAAATGCATCTGGGTACCTGGAAGCGCAAGGGCGATGGGAGCCTGTATAGTTATCGTGAGATGGCGGATTTGCTCGTTCCTTATTTGCTTGAGATGAATTATACCCACGTTGAAATGATGCCCCTTAGTGAGCATCCATATGACCTGTCATGGGGATACCAAAATACGGGTTTTTACGCACCTACAAGCCGCTACGGGCAACCCAAAGATCTGATGTATCTGGTGGATACACTACATCAGGCGGGTATTGGTGTATTACTGGATTGGGTGCCAGCTCATTTTGCCAAAGATGCGCATGGGCTACGTTTGTTTGATGGTACACCTTTGTTCGAGTACGCAGATCCAATGTTAGCCGAGAAGCCGGGCTGGGGAACGCTTAGTTTTGATTATTCCAAACCTGAGGTTCGCTCATTCCTTATTTCGAACGCACTGTACTGGATGGAAATGTATCATTTTGATGGACTTCGTGTTGATGCGGTGACGAGTATGCTTCGTCTTGATTTCGAAAAGCAGCCAGGTCAATATCGTACGAACGATGAAGGTGGCCTGGAGAATAAAGAAGCTGTCGCTTTTTTACAACAGTTGAACACAACTGTTTTCGAATATTATCCTTATGCTTTAATGATGGCTGAAGAATCCAGTGCATGGCCAATGGTTACCATGCCAGTGGACAAAGGTGGTCTGGGTTTTAACTATAAGTGGAACATGGGCTGGATGAATGATACGTTAGATTACATGGAATCTGATTTTCATGAACGTGCTTCCAAACATCATTTGCTGACATTTCCGGTGGTATACTCCTTTTCTGAAAATTATGTGCTTCCTCTGTCTCATGACGAGGTAGTGCATGGTAAAAAGTCCCTTTTGAACAAAATGCCAGGAAGTTATGAGCAAAAATTTGCGGGTATGCGCGCGTTTCTCGGTTATTTCATGACATTTCCAGGCAAAAAGCTGTTGTTCATGGGTGGAGAGTTTGGACAGTTCATCGAATGGAAAGATGAAGATCAGTTGGACTGGTTTTTGCTGGACTATGATAGTCACCGCAACCTTCACAAGTTCGAGCGCGAGCTATCTGAGCTGTACGTCCGTGAAAAAGCTTTGTGGGAGCTTGATCATTCCTTTGACGGTTATGAGTGGATCACTCCGGATGACCAGGGCCAAAGTGTCATTTCATATGTACGCAAAGGAAAAAAACCTGCGGATACACTCCTTGTGCTCATTAACTTTCAGCCTGTCAAAAGGGAGCGTTACCGGATTGGCGTCATGCGTCCCGGTATGTATACCGAAATATTAAATAGTGATCATTCGGATTACGGTGGTTCAGGGATAATTAATGATATGCTGATCCCTACGGAAAAGATTCCATTTCACGGGCATGCAAACAGCCTGGAACTGGACTTACCACCGCTAAGTATCGTTATTTTAAAAAAGAATACACGCCGGAAAACGGAGCCCATCGCTGAAGGTAGCGCTTCCGTGAAATCAAGAAAAAAGACTGAAAAAAATACAGAAAAAAAAGGGAACAGCACGACTAAACCGAATAGGGGGACAAAAGCATGAATATTTTATTTGCAGCAGCAGAGGCCCATCCGTTTATCAAAACGGGAGGTCTGGCTGACGTTATCGGTGCTCTGCCGCAAGCGTTGAAAAATAACGGAGCAGATGTACGCGTGATTTTGCCGAAATATAAAGGGATACCTGAAGAATACAAAGAAGCTATGAAACCCGTGCTCGTGACGGATGTTCCGCTTGGTTGGCGTAGAGCCTATTGTGGCATTGAGATGCTGGAGTATGAAGGAATTCCAGTTTATTTTATTGACAATGAGTATTATTTTGCACGGGATGGCGTTTATGGGTACATGGATGATGGCGAGCGATTTGCATTTTTCAACCGCGCTGTACTCGAGGTGCTTCCACAGCTGGATTTTAAACCAGACGTTCTACACACACATGACTGGCATGCAGGTATGATTCCGTTGTTGCTCAAGGCTCACTATGCCCATGATGCGTTCTATTGTGAAATCCGAACGGTATTCACCATACATAATTTGTTGTATCAAGGTGTATTTCCACACCAGTTGTTCAGCGAAATTTTGGAGCTTGATGATCGGTATTTTACGATGGAAGGCGCCGAATACTATGGGAATGTCAATTTCTTAAAATCAGGTATTGTGTATTCTGATCATGTGACAACGGTGAGCCCAACCTATGCTAGAGAAGTGCAGACATCTTATTATGGGTATGGACTGGACGGATTACTAAGTTCGCTTGGTGATCGCTTCAGCGGTATTGTGAACGGCATTGATACCAAAAGTTATAACCCGGCAACGGACAATAAAATTGCAGTCAAATACAGATCAAGCTTGTCCAAAAAAATCGAAAATAAAATCGAATTGCAAAAAGAACTGGGACTTCCGGTGCGTCCAGATGCACCCCTGATGGTCATGGTGACCAGGCTCGTTGATTCCAAAGGACTTGATCTGGTATGTCGGGTTCTGGATGAACTGCTCTACTACGATGACATTCAATTCGCCGTGCTGGGGACTGGAGATTCAGCTTATGAACATTGGTTCAGAGAGGCGGCTAACCGGTATCCACTAAAAATGTCAGCACAGATTACATTCAATGACGGATTATCTCGTCGTTTCTATGCGGGCAGTGACATCTTCCTGATGCCATCCAAATTTGAGCCGTGCGGAATTAGCCAGTTGCTGGCATTGCGTTATGGCAGTGTACCACTGGTAAGGGAAACAGGGGGATTAAACGATACGGTTCAAGCTTACAATGAGTTCACAGGAGAAGGTAACGGCTTTTCATTTACAAGTTTTAATGCACATGACATGATGAATACCATTCGCCGTGCAGAAGAGTTCTATCGTAAATCGGCTGAGTGGAAAAAAATTGTGAAAAATGCAATGAGCGGGGAATACAGCTGGGATGTATCGGCTGAAGAATATATGGATATTTATCGTCGAATTCAGGTGTGATCTAAGAGTAAGGTTTTATTTCGATTTTCGTATGGAGTGCCGCAGTTTAATAACTGCGGCTTTTGTTGTTATTCCGGAATCACTTAGCGAGTAATTTGGTCAAATTCCTTACGGATGGCTTGCAACAGTTCAGGCTTGCTTAGAACATCATAAGCTGTAGCAGCGAGCGCTTTGGCTCCTAAAATCATGCCATCCAGAGCGCGTTCCTGCAACGCCAAATCACGGAATTCAATAGAATGCAGGGTATGAACTTCATCAACGACACGGATATAAGGGTGAATCGCTGGGCATCTCAAGGAAACATTACCGATATCCATCGAACCATGGTCGTCTCCACTGACGATTTCTTCCTGCGGAATGCCAAGTTCCATTAAATTCTGACTGAACGCGTCAGAGAAGGTCTCATTCGTGACCATCTCATCATAGGATGTTTCGTAGTTGGATGTCACGAGTTTACATCCGGTCTGAAGTGCAGCGCCTTGTGCAATCTGAACGACACGTTCGGTTAGAACGTTCAGTTCTTTGCGTGTGGCGGCACGCACGTAAAACTGAGCAGATGCATAGTCCGGGATAATGTTAGCTGCTTGTCCGCCGCTATTTATGATGCCGTGAATACGGACGGTGCTTTTCACCTGCTGTCTAAACGCATTAATTCCGGTGAATGTTTGGATAACCGCATCGAGGGCATTAATACCTTCATGTGGGCTGGCTGCCGCATGTGAGGATTTACCATGGAACTCGAACTGTACGGCATCGATTGCAAGGGAGCTGCCTGATTTTTCATAAGCATAGAATGGATGGGCCATCAGTGCGACATCACAGTCGTCGAATAACCCCGCTTCCGCCATCGGAACTTTAGCCCCGCGTGTCTCCTCTGCAGGTGTACCAAACACCTTGATCGTTCCGCCGACTTCGTCCACAATGGCTTTCAGGCCAACGGCTGCGCCAAGACTCATCATGCAGATCAGGTGATGTCCGCAAGCATGACCAATTTCGGGCAAAGCATCATATTCACATAGTAGGGCAATGGTCGGGCCTGGCTTGCTCGAAGCATAAGTACCGATGAAAGCTGTTTCCAGTCCGAGAATCGGAGCTTGTACTTCGAACCCATGATAAGACAATTCTTCCTTCAAACGGGCAGAAGCAAGATATTCCTCATTTCCAAGTTCAGGATGAGCTCCGATATATGATGAAATGTCTTTGAAACGGGAAGCATATTGATCAATAACGTTAAAAATTTGGGTTTTATTTGTTGTCATGGCTAAACTCCTTAGGCAAAAATGAAAATAACTCCATGAGTATAACATGTTTGCAGTATTATTTCAGAAACAAGTCAAGATTTGATCTTGAAAATGCATTGCATAATCATGCATTGTACTTTATAATGACTCAGTCATCAACATGACTGACGAATCAGTATGTAATCGTAATTATAGCATTGTAAGGGGAGAACAAGGTTGAAATTAATAAGTCGTTATACCGTAATGTTGTTAACGTTCCTTCTTTTTCTGACGGCGGCTGCACCTGCGGCGCTGGCGAGTGGAACGACAGACAACAGCTCAGGCGGTAAAAAACTGGTGCTCGGTACAAGTGCCGATTTTGCACCGTATGAGTTCCACAAAGTCATCAATGGTAAAGACGAAATCGTCGGATTTGATATTGCGATTGCCAAAGAAATTGCGGCGGATCTTGGAGCTGAACTCGTTATCGAGGATATGGGCTTCGACGGACTTTTGCCCGCACTTCAGAGTGGTCGTGTAGACTTGGTCGTCTCCGGCATGACGCCGACAGATGAGCGTAAGAAAAGCATTGATTTTTCAGATACGTATTACAAATCCAAACAAGTGATTATGGTTCGTAATGTCGACAAAGACAAATATCCGGACATGAAATCACTGGAAAATGTCAAGATTGGCGTGCAAAAAGGATCCATTCAAGAAACCATCGGACAGAAGATTCCTGGTGCAAAGCTGACTTCACTGGATAAAATCTCCGACATCGTGCTACAACTGCAAACGAAACGCGTTGACGCAGCTATTGTAGAAGATACCGTAGCCGCTGGTTACCTGGATGACATTATCGGTCTTGCGGCAGCAGTTCCTGACGAAGAACAGGCTGAAGCCGCTGTCGGGATTCGTAAGGGCAATACGGAGTTATTAGCCTCTGTAAACAAAACCTTGGACCGCTTGAAAAGCGAAGATAAGATCAACCAGATGGTTACAGAAGCAAGTCTCCTGATGGCTGACAAAGTCAATAAATCTCAAAACATTTTTCAATTGTTCTGGGAATACAAAGGCTTATATGCAACAGGTATCGGTTACACGCTCCTGTTGTCGGCGCTAGGCGTAATATTCGGGGTCATCATCGGTCTGATTATTTGCCTGTTCCGTCTTCATAATATGGCGATTCTTCGCTGGATTGGTACAACTTATGTAGAGGTGATCCGCGGGACGCCAATGCTGGTACAACTTATGATTATCTATTACGGGGTGTCGCTAACTTTTGGCATTAACTTCTCAGCACTTCAAGCAGGGATTATGACGCTTTCCATTAACAGCGGTGCGTATCTCGCCGAGATTTTCCGTGCCGGTATTCAAGGCGTTGATCGTGGTCAACTGGAAGCAGCCCGTTCATTAGGTATGGGCAGAGGCGCAGCGATGCGTTACATTATTCTGCCACAGGCCTTCAAGGCCGTTTTGCCAGCCATCGGTAACGAGTTCGTAACGATCATTAAAGAATCATCCATTATTTCGGTCATCGGTATGGTGGATATTATGTATCAAGCAAGTGTAGTCAAAAATCTCACATTCCAGGGTCTGAACCCGTTCATTATTGCGGCAGCCATTTACTTTGTGATGACATTTATTCTGTCCAAGCTGCTCGGACGATTGGAAAGGAAGTTGGGTGCAAGTGATAGACGTTAGGCAATTACACAAATCATATGGTAAAAATGATGTCCTGAAAGGCATCGACGTAACGATCGGCAAAGGTGAGGTTGTTGTAGTTATTGGTCCTTCCGGTTCGGGTAAAAGTACATTTCTGCGTTGTCTGAACCTGTTGGAACAGCCATCATCGGGACAGATCGATTTCGAAGGTGTTTCGATAACCGATCCGAAGCATAACATTAATGCTACACGTGAGAAGATGGGCATGGTGTTCCAGCATTTTAATCTGTTCCCTCATAAAACGGTTCAGCAAAATATTACGATTGCTCCAATCAAGGTGAAGAAACAATCCACGGATGAGGCTAACAAAATTGCCGAGGATCTCCTGAAGACAGTCGGTTTGGCGGACAAAAAAGATGTATATCCTAACCAGCTGTCCGGTGGTCAAAAGCAACGGATTGCCATTGCAAGAGCACTCGCGATGCAGCCGCATGTGATGCTGTTTGACGAGCCAACATCGGCCCTTGATCCGGAGATGGTCGGAGAGGTATTGGAAGTCATGAAACGGCTTGCTGAAGGCGGAATGACGATGGTCATTGTAACGCATGAGATGGGTTTTGCGCGTGAGGTGGGAGACCGCATTCTGTTCATGGACGGCGGCGTCATCGTTGAGGAAGGTACCCCGGATGAAGTGTTTGGTGCGCCAAAACATCCGCGTACGCGAGACTTTCTTGCAAAAGTACTTTAATTCATGCCATTCCGTATATAGAATCAAATGAATAACGGCGTTATCGGATCGAAAGATCCGGTGACGCTTTTTTGTTGTTTGCAGAAAAGGTAGAGCTGAAAAAGTAACTTTTCTGTTACCTGTAAAATGAATTAAAACGCCAAATGGAAACATTTACTACAGCTTAAGGTTACAAATTTGTGATATATTCAAGACTGCCGAAACTTCCGAAGCGGAAGTGCGGGGGACGTAACAATGCAGACATAGTTAATGATTTGAGAAATATGCTGCTTGGGGTGAATTAGGAATACATAATGCTTCAGCATGTCACGTACAGCCTATAGGGTGGGTTCCTCCATCCGAATCCGACAACTAACTTCGCAGGCATCATGAGGGAGGAAGACCATGCATAACAAGAAACGTTTAGCCAAAACAGCCATCGCACTACTGACATCCATTCTATTCATTCAAGCCGTTCCGGCTCACGCGGATTCCGTTCATGTGGCCAAAGAAGGGGATACCTTCTTCACCTTATCCAAGCAATACGGCGTTGATATGAACACATTAATTAAAACGAATAAAGACATCTCACCTTATAACATCTATGGTGGTTTGAAAATTACAATCCCAGGTAACGAAAACAAAGTAGAAGCGGCACCAGTTCAAGCGAAGTCGCAGGAAAAAACGGTGACTGCTGCAAGCCTGGACGTGAATACAGATAATAAAGTGGTACAGGCTTGGGGGAAAACATTCGACTATAGCAAAACGCTTAGTGTTAAAGCAACAGCGTATTCCGCAGATGCTTCCGAGAATGGTGGATGGGGCCCCGTTGATTATTTTGGCAACCCGCTCGAACTCGGCACAATCGCAGTGGATCCCAAGGTTATCCCTTTTGGAACCAAGGTATTAGTGACAGGGCATACACACCCTGGATTGCCGAAACAGGCTTTCGTAGCAACGGCTTTGGATGCAGGTAGCGCGATCAAGGGAAATCGTATTGACATCTTTATCCCTGGAAGCAAACAGTTCGTTAGTTCGTTTGGTTTTCAGGATATTGAGTTGTACATTTTAAAATAAGGCTTAAACCCTCTCATTTATGGATGTGAGGTCATAAGTTGAATTGAGCATTAATAAACAGGGTGTTCTTTCTTGCGTAATCATGATAGGCATAATTCATGACGACGTAGAGGGACACCCTGTTCTTTCAATTATTGTTTCTCTTTTGGCAGTTTAAGCATCTCGTCCAATGTAACTAATTCATATCCTCGGTTTCGCAATTCCTCAATAACCTCAGGCAAAGCCTCTACTGTACCTTTCAGGTTCGAACCTGTACCGCCGCCAGCATGTTGTAATACGATGGAACCAGGTTTCACCGCGGTGAGAATATTATGTTTTACCTTTTCCTTGTCTAGTCCCTTCCAATCGAGAGAATCCACATTCCAATTCACGATGCTGTAATGCTGTTTTGCAGCCCATCTCAACTGTTCTTCGTTAATGTCCCCATACGGAGGACGAATCATTTTGGGCGTATACCCCGTCAGGCGGTGAATGATATCGCCGGTATGTAGTATTTGTTTGCGAAAGGCAGTCATTGATAATTTGCTGAATTCAGGATGATTGTAGCTGTGATTGCCAACGATATGTCCTTCTTTCACCATCCGTTTCACCAAGTCCGGGTGTTTCTCCGCACGGCTGCCAACAACAAAAAAAGTAGCACGAACCTTATATTTTTTTAATACATCAAGTACCTGCGGTGTAAATCTTGGATCAGGTACATCATCAAAAGTCAGCGCAACTTGTTTGGTGGAAGGGCCATTGGTTTTGAACGTATCCGCGTATTTTTGACGAAGTTGACCTAGAGTCAACTGTTCTTCTTTAACATCTGACCCAGACGCCGGTGTATCACTGAGGGTTGAAGAAGGTTCCTCAGATGAAGCAGCAGACACAGGCGCAGGGGCTAAAGGAGCTGTATAAACCCCAGAGCATATAATAGTAACGAGTGCGAGCATGACGAGGCGTATTCGCATGTTAACGGCCTCCTTTTTCCAAAATTGCGTTCTCTATGGTATGCCCGTTGCCTGTTTCTTTTATGCGTGTGTGAGAAGTTTCATTGCATCATCAGGTCATGAAAGCCATAATTCCACCATATATAACATATAGAGAAGGATAGGTGGAGAGACGATGAGTACATATGATTTGAAATCCATTCGTTTAGAGGTTTTTGAGGCAGGACAGGACAAGGTATTTCTGGTTACGGGTGGTAAAGCTCATATCGGGGCTGTAGCTACATTCTATGTTGACCATGATCGGGTTAGTGGAACAACGGTACATATCCCGGGACACAAGGAACAAGAGTTATGTGAGCGGCTAGCCCGCAAGGCGGCCCTGCAACTGAAAGTTACGGTAACCGTTATTATGGGCATACATTTTGACAGCATTACACGAGTGCAGATCGACGAGATCGTAATGACTGCAGAGAGACTTGTGGATGAACATTTGAATAAGAAGTCAGAGTAATGTTTTGGTAATCGGTCACCTTATAGGATAAACGACACGTGCCTGGATAAGCATAACCTTCAGAGGTAATCCTCCTTATATTAGAGGTTGTCATCAAGTTTTAATTTTTTTTTGTAAAATTGAAACGAGTTGCAGATTGTAACGTATGTATCTTTATATACAATGCACAATCCACTGGGAGGAATAACCTAATGTCTATTTTTAAAAGATTACGTGACCTGACAATGTCTAACATCAATGCAATTATCGACAAAGCTGAAGATCCAATCAAGATGACGGATCAATATATCCGTGACATGCAAGAGGATCTGGAAGATGCTGAGAAAGCAGTAGCCGCACAAATCGCAATCGAGAAGAAGTTCAAGCAATTGTTCGAGGAACAGGAAGCACTTGTGAAGAAACGTGAAGAGCAGGCTCACACGGCAGCTCGTGCACAGAACATGGACCTTGCTCGTCGCGCTTTGGAAGAGAAGAAAGCAGCGGAAGAGAAAATGGTGGAATACAAAGCCAGCTACGATCAAAACAAAGCGTCCGCAGACAATCTTCGTGGCAAACTCGATGAGATGCGCAAACAATTGACACAGATGAAAAACAAGCGCGAAACGCTGGTTGCTCGTTATAACGCAGCCAAAGCACAAACCGAAATCAACAAAGCGCTGAACGGATTTAGCTCAGATACGGCGAGTGCGGGCTTGAAACGTATGGAAGAGAAAATGATGCAGATGGAAGCTCAGGCTGAAGCAAGCAACGAAATGTCTTCCAAAGGCAAATCACTTGACGAGGAATTTGAGAAACTTGGTAAGGATACGGCTGTTGAGGACGAACTTGCTGCACTTATGAAACAGTACGAAAATAAAAACTAACACCTTGGCGTTCAGCAGGGTTAACCAGCGGAGGGGAACAGCGTTTCTCCTTCGCTTTTAAATGCGGATCATGTTGATAAGTGGAGGCTGTGTAAATGGATTTGAACATTTTGGCGATGCTGGTCTGGACGGTTTCAGGTTCGGTTTTGCTGTTTGTACTGATGTATGTAGATTCACTTTTTACGAAATACAAGGATTTTGCTGAAGTCAAGGCTGGCAATATGGCGGTCACTACCCGGATGGTAATGAAGTTATTTGCGCAAGGTTACGTGCTTGCAACATCCATCTCGACAGCAGGACATCTTGGAGAAGCTTTGCTCGTTTCTGTTGTATCATTTGTAATTTTATTAATTCTGGAAAGTGTTGTTCACTTTATGATTCGCAAATGGGCCACATTGGATCTGGATACGGGAATACAGCAAGGTAAGACAGGGTATGGCTTGTTCTCAGGCGCTTTGCATATTGTAGGCGCATTGATTATTGCAGCGTGCTTGTAAGCCGATAAGATAAGGAACAGGAGTAATTGGCATGAGTGTATGGAAACGTATTAAAGGAATACTAACAAAGCCCGAGCCACCTAAAGTGGAAAAAACGATGCTTCAGCTTGCTCCTGGGGATATCTGTGAAGTGTCTCTGGTCACTTATGAAGTCGTTGGCAGGGTGCAGAATCGGGCTCGTAACGCAGTTGTATTAACGCTCCAGGATGGTAGTTCATTCCGATATTTACATGTGGAGGAGCGTGAGATCACGCGTTACGCCCTGTATACACCTATTGATGGGAGACTTGATGCCCCTGACGAGGTGCCGACCATTCTTGAACTGGATGATCACGTGTATCATTTGGAGGAAGAATATGGAGGTATGGTTCAGACTGTGGGTAGAACGCCTTATGGTCAGGCTGGTGAGCAGCTTGTGTGGCAGTATCAATCGGATGATAACAAACTTCTTCGTGTGGAATGGCAAGATAGAAGGTTTAACCTCTACGAGGGTGAGTCCATTCTTCCTGCGGATATCAAAGTGATTCGTTCGAACTAGGAGAGGTTCCAATGAAAAAACGCTTGGCACATGGATTAAAATTAATGCTGGTCCTCAGCCTTGTGATGTCTCTGCTGTCTGCGTGTGGTGCAGCTCCTTCCGTACAGGATACATATCCTCTTGAATCGGTAAGTGGCAGCGGTCAATCCACGTCTTATGTGTATCGGGCTGCAGATCGCACAGTTCCTGAAGTAGCAAAAGAGCTGTCCGATCAACGAACACCCGACCAGATCTCGGCAGAAAATACAGAGCGGATGTTCCTGGTGTATCAAGACCAGTATTATCATCTGCAACAAGATCCCAAGAAACCAGAGGATACGCTCGTCGAAGTCGATTCCAAGGAATATGTTCGTCAGAACTATAGCTCTTCCTTTTTACAAGGGTATCTAACGGCAACGTTAATCGGGAATTTGTTTGATACTTTTGGTGGACGCGGTTCAGGCAACTATCGGGGATACACGGAACGGGATACGTACAAACCGAGTGCGGGATCGTATCGGGCTCCAACGAGCAATGATAAAAAGCTGGCTCCGCCTATTACCGTTGAGCGAAAAGGCTCCATTACGCGGCGTGGCAGTGATAAGGACACAAGTGTTGGTTCTGGCGGCGGTTTATTCGACCGCAAAAAGGATCAAAGCCGAGGAAGTATCGATCGCAACAAGAGCAGTGGTGGCTTGGGTGGTTTGTTTGATTCACCAAAAAAATCCTACAAAAAGCCAAAGACTCGAATCGGTGGTGGCAGGATTATGAGGCGAAGATAACACCTCGCAAGCCTGAAATATATGATTCTTGGAATGATTATGATTTACAGGATGATGATTATATACAGGACAATAACAGTAGCATGGTGAGACACTGGCGAATGACAGTGAGCACCTTGTTACTGTTATTTTTTTATGATTTGCGGACATGATGGGACTTGCGAACACGAGGAATCGAAGAAGCTGGCTGTTTACGTATCCAGCGCAGGTAAGGAATGATCCGTTCATCTGCACGCAGCGATTGTAGATCGGTCAATCCCAGCGTAACCAGATCCCGATTCGTATATAACGAGTGGATTTGTTTATGACAGGGAATGCACAGGTTAGCGGTGGGCATGAAGCTACCGCCCATCTCCTTTGGTGTTAAATGATGAACTGTTGTCTCGACGGGTTCTCTCCCGCATAACTCACAATGATGATTCGTGGTGATCACCTCCCGATTTCGAATGCTATTATGTGCAAAGAAAGAGTATTTCATGTTACCTGTTAGGCCCCTGTTCATATTAGCGGGGATTCATAGCAATGATGTTCTTCCTGTTAAATCTCAAGAGTGAACACATTTAGAATGTGTCTGTTTAGGTACCTATGCAGTTTTCCTGTTCGGATTCAGTGAGTAATCGACTTGTCATCGGCGTATATTCGGGCTACACTTTCTTAAATGAGAAAAAGACCTCAGGAGGTAAGTTACTGTGAAACATAATTCCCATTCATATGATATGACCACCGCTAAATTTCATCGTACGGCTGTACAAGTATCGGAAGCACAGAGCAGAATTGCTGCTCAGGTATCGGCAGGCCGGATGGAACATGTTCCTCTTGCCGACTCACACGGCCGCACACTTGCAACGTCGATTGAAGCGCCGCATGCGTATCCTTTTTTCCGCAGATCAGGTATGGATGGTTTTGCGATTCAAAGTGCAGATACGGCTGAGGCCACAAGTGATCATCAAGTGTGGTTTCGCGTTATTGATGAAATCCCGTGCGGATATACACCAGAACATCCTATTACACCTGGAACGGCTGCAAGAATCATGACGGGTGCTCAAGTTCCGGATGGTGCAGATGCTGTCGTCATGATGGAGATGACGGAAAGCAAGCAAGAAGAAGGGCAGCACTGGATTGCACTGAAACGTCACATTCAGGCTGGAGCTAATATTACGCCAATTGGGCTTGAAGTGCAGGAGGGCCAGCAATTGATCGAAGCCGGTACCGTAATCGGGGCGGGTGAACAATCTGTGCTGGCGACGTTTGGCGTGGCAGAAGTGCCGGTCTTTGAACGGCCGAGGGTGGCTATTTTTGCTACAGGAACGGAGTTACTTGAGGTTCATGAGCCGTTGCAACCTGGTCGGATTCGCAACAGCAACAGCTATATGTTACGTTCTCTGGTTGTGGAAGCTGGAGGAGAGCCGGTCATGTACGGAGCCATCGCAGACGATGTGAATACCGCAAGGGCAAAACTGGAGGAAGCGATTCGGGACAATGATATCGTTGTGACGACAGGTGGCGTTTCTGTTGGGGACTACGATATCATGGGCGAACTTGTGCTCGAAGAACAGATGCAACTTCTCTTTAACAAAGTCACGATGCGCCCAGGCAGTGTAACTACGGCTGCTGTATATAAGGACAAGCTGTTATTTGCTTTATCAGGTAATCCAGGCGCTTGTTTTGTTGGATTTAATCTGTTTGTTCGTCCCACACTTCGTGCGATGCAAGCAGATGTCCATCCTTATTTGGAAGAATGGAATGTGATTTTGGAAGACGGCTATGCAAAGGTGAACAACTTCACTCGTTTTGTACGAGGACGTACGATCATTCGAGACGGAAAAGTATTTGCGGCTCCAGCTGCATCTCGTGTGGATGAGTCAAGTGTCATGATCACCATTAAAGACAGTGACTGCCTCATTGTGATTCCGCCTGAGAAAAAGGGCATAGCTGCAGGGGAACAGGTCACAATTCTTAAACTTCCAACCGGGCAAGCAAGGTAATTAGAATGGATAAAAGGACTTCTTCAGAGCCAAAGATCATGCAAGTCGTTGGATATAAAAATACAGGCAAGACAACAATGACAGCTTCACTAATCGCCGGACTTTCTTCCAAAGGTTTAAAAGTGGCTGCATTCAAACATGACGGACATGACCATTTTGAGATGGATCAGGAAGGGACGGACTCGTATCAGTTTGGCAAGGCAGGTGCTGCAGCTGTTGTGGTGATGTCTCAGAAAAGGACGGCGATTATTAAGCAACACAACACCCGGCTTGATGATATGTTGAACCAGTTCTCAGACTATGACTGGATTGTGATTGAAGGTTTCAAAGACGCCCCGTATCCCAAATTGGTGATGGTGCGCGAAGCCAATGACCTGACTCTGATACGCAAGCTTCAGCAGGTGGTTGGCATTGTTTTTTGGACGCCTGAATTAATGAAGGAAGCAGAGGCGGAAAAGTTAAGTGCTCAGATGGATAAGAAACAGGATATAAGCAAAGGAGCTATGGCCGGTTTTCTGTTCCATGAACGGGAAGTTATTGTAGAGGCTCTGCTCCAACTAAAATCACTTAATACCTGAGATCGTTAGAATGATCAAGGTCTGTGGAGGGCTATTTTTAACGTAACTATTATTATGTAAACTAAATAAATGATTTTAATATATAACTGCTAAAATGCGCCATTTAACCTATCTTCGAATGACCTGATATTTCATTTTGGTGCTTATTTCACACCGCGTGTTTGGCACGCGGTGTACTGTTTCATCACAATAGAGGACAGCCACATGTGCAATTGTCTACGAGACTCTTGTGATAACTCTAAGCATTATCATCCATGCGGCGTTCGATGGCTTCGGACATCGTTTTGTCGGTGAGATGCGCATAAATTTCGGTTGTTTCGGTAGAAGCATGACCTAGTTGCTCTTTGGTTTTGTAAATATCATTTTGCAAATAATAGTCGGTGGCAAAAGAATGGCGTAATTTGTGCACGGTAAGATACGGTTTGCCAAAACATTTAGCGTATTTCATAATCATCGCCTGAATCGCACGTTTAGTCATTCGACTTCCTTCAGATTCCCCGTTACGGAGTGCAATGAAAAGTGCTTTTTCTCGTTTAGGTGTGCGGTAACGGGATTGCCGCAGATTCATGTATGCTGCCAGCTCATCTTTGGCCTGTTCTCTGAAATATACGGGTGTTTTGTATGTTTCATCATTGTTACCTTTGCGGTAAACATAGAGCAGTTTGTTACCTAGATCGAGGTCATCCACATTCAAGTTAACCACTTCAGATACCCGTAGACCGGAGTTGAGGATGAGGCTGGCGATACAGGCATCTCGTTCTTTGTTCAACTCATGTGAGTACAGGGCCTGTTTGTTCTTCTGCATATCTGTAGCGTAGCCCTCGAGAATGTAACCGATAAATTCGAGTAATTCATTCTCTTCCAATATCTTGCCTTTGAGTTTCGCGGCAGTATCTTTGGGTTTATGGGTACGTTTGATCTCAATCTTGGCCATGATATTACGTTTAAGCAGCGGATAGAAGTCCTCATCTTCAGCAATTTGGCTTAAATAATGAAATAACGACCGCAGGGAAGAAAGCTTGCGTGAAACCGTGATTCTTGAATTGGTTCCCTCACGCTTCGTAGTCAGGAACAGTCGGTACGCAGTAACCGAATCCATACGTAGCACTTCCAGTTCGGTCAATGTTACCCCTTGGTTGGACTCAGCTTGGGACAGCCCTTCTGCACGTAGCCAGCTGAAAAAGGTATCATAATCTCTCAAATACTCCAGCAGCGTGGACGGAGACAGATCAGGCAGTTTATAGTCAATGAATTGCTGAACAAACCAGGGCATGGATGGTAGTTTTTCATCTAGTTTGCGTCGGTCAATCTCTTTTTGCACGTTGGTCAAGTTCGGCACCTCCATGTGAACGATTATTTATCTACAAAGTATATTAAGTGTACCATAATTTACATGCATCATCTTGTTTGATTATGCTGATAGGTATGATCAAGCGTTGTGCTACACAGGCTTCGATTTGTCACGTTGTTGCCCTTCATCTTATAAAGGTTTACAGTATGTATACATACAGACTAGAGGAGGCGAACCAAATGAATATGCAGATTGAGCTGGTTCCCCGCGAACGCAGTCAGGTGATTCGGCATCTCATGCAATTTTATCTCTATGATTTTACGAAATATCTGAATATTGATGTAGATCAGGATGGTATTTTTCCAGAATATCCGGGATTGGATGCGTTCTGGACGGAGAAAGGACGCAAGTTTCCTTTTTTGATCACAAGTGATGGTTCACCAGCGGGGTTTGCACTTGTGGAGAAGTTAGATCCCGGGAGTAAGGATAATGACTACTATTTGACTGAATTTTTTGTGATGCAAAAATATAGACGTAGCGGCGTTGGAACAAATGCGGCGTACGAACTATTTAGACGTTTCCCTGGGCGGTGGAAAGTGACACAGGTTCGGAACAATGTGATCGCACAGGCATTCTGGCGTAAAATCATTGGAGATTATACCGGAGGGCGTTTTCGAGAAAAATTCCATCCTGAACTGGGCAATCCCAGTCAGTATTTTGTTACCTGATGTCGTAAAAACATGTCTGTAAACTGGAACCCCATAGTACAACAAAGGAGGTCTAACATGATCGTACCAGCATTTCATCTGGAAGGACAAACAGCACTAGTCACAGGGGCAGGCAGAGGTATCGGAAAAGCGCTTGCCATCGGTTTAGCGGAATCGGGGAGTAATGTCGTGCTTGTATCTCGAACGATGAAGGAGATCGAAGAGACAGCAACAATGATTAATGAACAGACAGGCCGGAAAGCTTTGGCGCTCTGCGCAGATGTCACTTCTAAAGAGCAGTTGGAAAAGACTTTTCAGCAAGCCATTTCGGAGATGGGACGAATTCATATTCTCGTAAACAATGCGGGTATGAACATTCGGACGCCAGCGCTGGAAGTAACGGAGGAACAATGGGAAACGATTATGCAAACAAACCTTAAATCCGCTTTTTTCGCTTCACAATTGGCAGGTCAGCATATGAAGCAGTATGGGGATGGGACAATCATTAACATCTCATCGGTAGGTGGACATACTGCCTTGCGAACAGGTGTCGTATATGGTTCTACCAAAGCGGCTTTAATCCATATGACTAAGGTGCTGGCGCTGGAGTGGGGGAAATACGGTATTCGCGTGAACTCGGTCGGACCCTGGTATTTCCGCACTCCACTGACTGAGAAACTACTTGATGATCCGCAGTATTTGCAAGAAATTATTAACCGCACACCGCTTGGACGTGTAGGTGAATTACAAGAGGTTGTTGGGCCTGTTGTTTTTCTTGCTTCGGAGGCAGCCGGATATATCACAGGTCAGACTTTATTGGTGGATGGCGGCATGTCTATCTATGGTTTTTAAAAGTTTAAAAAAATGTGCCGCCCCGTGACTAAACGGGTAATAACATATGATACGACATGAAAAGGCCGTAAGAGACAAACCTGATTTGGAGGAGGATCATGATGGAACTTCGTAATTACGGAAATACCGGAATGAAAGTCAGTACACTCGGTTTTGGCGGATCTGAGATACGGGATGCGTCCAAAGCAGACGTAGAATTGTTGCTGAATCGTGCTTTGGATGCGGGTTTGAATATGATTGATACGGCGGAATGTTATGGAGACAGTGAGGAGAAAATCGGTGATGTGCTGGGACATCGCCGGCAGGAGTATTTTCTGTTCACCAAATGTGGACATGCAGCTGGTGTGAATGGACCCGACTGGGATGCCAAGGTGCTCGCACAGACCATTGATCGTAGCCTCAAGCGCTTGAGAACAGATTATGTGGATGTCGTGCATCTGCACAGCTGTTCGGAAGAAGTACTTCGGCAAGGTGAGGTAATCGAGGTATTGCAACGAGCAAAAGAAGCTGGTAAAACTCGTTTTATCGGATATAGTGGAGATACGACAGATGCGCTATACGCCATTCAGACAGGTGCATTTGATAGCTTGGAGACATCATTGAATATTGCCGATCAGGAAGCGATTGAACTGACTTTGCCTGAGGCGCGAAAAAGAAATATGGGGATCATCGCCAAAAGACCGATTGCCAATGTAGCCTGGATGTATGATAAGGTGACAGAAGAGGATTATGCTTATCACTATTGGAAGCGGTTAAAAGAACTGAAATATGACTTTTTGGCTGAGGATGCAGAGCGAGTCGTAGAGATTGCATTGCGTTTTACGCTGAGCACTGAAGGTGTGGATACCGCCATTGTGGGAACCGTCAAACCTGATCGTTGGCTACAAAACGCCGAACTGGTGGCGAAGGGGCCGCTTGAGCAGGGCCTATATGATGCCATTCGTGAACGCTGGAAGGAAGTAGCGGGATCCGACTGGACAGGTCGTATCTAATTCGAGTTAATTTTAACAAATTCCATTAATCATATAAAATTGGTTGTGAACGATTTGAATTTCTAAAAAACTGCCTTTGTTGGGCAGTTTTTTTGTGTTTAAAGGAGAGTACTTGAAGGGACAGCAGAGAAAATAATCTGTCTAATCTCTATAATTGTTTTTCATTTTCATCATATGAAAAATTCACAATAGTAGAAAAAATTCTTCGAAAAAATAGAAAAAAGCCCCATAGGGGGCTTGGGATGTTGGGTAGAACTTATCCGAAATTGTTAAATTCAATAGCGTTTACTGACGCAAATTGCTGTTCAATGGCTGGGCAAGGTTAGCGGGAGTTGTTTTGGAAGCACGGTTAATCTTACCATACGTAAGTTTGCGCCATATCGACTCCATTGGTCCGATCTTGAAACGTTTTAACCACAGCGAGGCAAAAATGACGAGTACAACATACACAGCAATGCTAAGCATAAGTGTACCAATAGGTTTTATAGAACTAGCCAATCCAAATGCATAAGGAAGCAGAATTACGGTTCCCATGATGGAATGAAGGAGGTAACAGGTCAGCGACATACGTCCAACTTTGGTAAATACCATCAACGCTTTACGAAGTGCAGGAACATACAAAAACAGCATCGCGAGGCTACTCATATAAAACATGCTCCCGGTTAAGTTCCCCTGTTGACCCAAAATCATGAATAGCTCCATCCAAAATGTATTTTCGGCTGAAATAAGTGTATTTACCATGGAGCTGAACTGAGTGAGTATAAATGCAGCCAAGCTGATGAACCAGATTCGCTTCCAGATTGATTGCTTTGCTTCCATGTTCGTGAAGAAGTCCATCTTCACAAAATACATACCGATCAGGAACATCAGGAACATAGAATAAACTGTAGAAAATGAACTAGCCGCCATTACGCCCATGTCTGCCCATCTTGCTATCAAGGAGTCCCAATAGGTTAGGCTGGTATGACTGTTTAATGTGAAATCAAAATAAGTTGGCATGTTTGAGGATGCAGTGTTCATCGCATTATAGACCATCATAAATACAGGAGTCAGAAATTGAATCAATATAAGTGCAATAATCCATCGCAATATCGTTTTAGGAGTCCGAGCATAGAACGCGAGTAGTAGAAATCCCGCTACAGCGTAAAAAGTCAATATGTCGCCAACCCATATAAAGGTGATATGCAATAAGCCAATACAGAATAAAATTAATAACCTGCGGGCAAAAAGCATTCTAGGATGTTCCACTCGTTCCACGGCCCGGTCCATAAAAATCATAAATCCAACACCAAACAGAAAAGAAAATAACGTGATGAACTTTCCTTCGGCAAATGTGGAAACGAGGTTGTGGACTAGATCGCTTGAATTCATATCAAATCCCTTCACTGAGTCTACGATCAAAAAGTAATTCACAATAATAATGCCGAGCATAGCAAACCCGCGAACGATATCTAGAAAATGGACACGTTCCTTCAGACTTAGGGGTTGTGCAAAGTTCTCTTTTTTTTCATTCATAACATTTCTCCTATTCATTTTTATATTTAACTTGAGCGAGTCTAATCTTGGTGTGTATAAATGCTTTCCTAACCTTGGATAACTATACTTATCGATTCTTAACAGTTTCTGAAAGTTCGTTTCATTTTTTTGATTTGTGACAAATGTATGACAAATGATTGCATTCATAAATGGTTAAGATTTATGATTTATCGTATTACTTAAGTGTTACCGAAGGACGATATATATTGAGGGCACCGTAAATAACATCAGGAATCATGAGGTGAGAAGGGCATGACCCATCGGATATTAGTTGTCGAGGATGATCAGGATATTGGTGATTTGTTAGAAGAATCCCTTACGAGAGCGGGCAATGAGGTGTTAAGAGCCAGAGACGGACAGCGTGCGCTGCAGCTTGTAGATGACGGGCTAGACTTGGTCATTTTGGACATCATGATGCCGGGGATGTCGGGGATTGAAACATGTGAGCAGATTAGAACGTATTCCAACGTTCCCATTTTGTTTCTAACGGCCAAATCGAGCACATTGGACAAAACAGAAGGTCTCCTGGCAGGTGGCGATGATTATATGACAAAGCCATTTTCAGAAGAAGAGCTTCATGCCCGTGTTATCGCTCAATTGCGAAGATATAAGATTTATAAGGAGAAAAAGGAAAGTGGAGATACGTTTCTGGTTGGAGGCAAGTTAAAAGTCAATGAACATTTTAATGAGGTCTCGAAAGAAGGACAGCAGCTCAAGCTATCTGATCTGGAGTATCGCATCCTGAAGCTCTTGATGAGCAAACGAAGCAAAATATTTTCCGCTCAAAATATTTACGAGAGTGTATGGGAACAGCCGTATTTTTATTGTTCAAACAACACCGTAATGGTGCATATTCGCAAACTGCGTGCAAAGATTGAGGATGACCCGGCACACCCGGTTTATATCCTTACCGAATGGGGGAGAGGATACCGTTTTGGCACACCGTAAATTTACGCTGACCAAAAAATTGGCCTTAATCATCTTGATGGCAGCTACGGTAAGTGGTCTGTTTTTTTTGACGATGCAGAAGGTTAGTAATGGGCTGATTGACAGATACCTTAATTCTGATGCGTACTATGAGAGTGAATCGTCTAAATCTATTGCAAAGTTTAGTAAATATGTGGAGACGAATGATCTGTCTTCAACCGATCGAAAGGCATTTGGAGAATGGGTGAAAAAAGAGAACTACATCATGCTCACCATCTACAAAGACCAGCTACTGCAATATGATTCGAATTACGCAGCGGAAGATGAGTCTGGATATGGGATAGAGCAGGAAACGCTATATGCTCAGAAACACTCATTTCCTGTCATGTTTAGTGATGGAGAGGGGAGAGTAACAGTAGACGGGTTTTTCTCATCCCGATATTACGATATTGCCTTTACTCTGGAACTACTCAGCGCCACGATGATTTTTCTGTTGATTGTCCTGCTGGGCATTCGTCGAAGCCTCGCTTACCTGAGAAAGATTCATGAGGAGATCCACATTCTTGAAGGTGGAGAACTGGAATATGAGATGACGATTCGGGGCCATGATGAAATAGCGATGATCGCTGAGAGTATTGAGGAACTTCGTAAAGCCTTTCTCGATAAATTGGATGCGATTGAAGCTTTGCAGGCGGAGAGCCGAAGCCTTGTTACTGAAATGTCACATGATATGCGGACCCCGCTTACCTCTTTGATCATGTATTTGGAGTTTGCCAAGAAAGAACGCGGAGACCAAGGGACGGAACATAGCCATTACATCACGAATGCCTATGGAAAAGCCATTCAACTTAAAAAGTTGTCCGATAATTTATTTGATTATTTCCTTTTGGATAAAGAGCAAGAAGCTGACCTTGAGAGCATAGCTGTGCAGGAGGCTATTTATGATCTGATATCTGATCAGGTGGCCATTTTGCGGCAGGAGGAATTCAAAGTCCGCATTATTGGTGAACTGCCGCAAGTCTATATCACAGTGAATTTGGAGGAACTCGGGAGGGTCTTTGATAATATTTTGTCTAATCTGTTGAAGTATGCAGAACCCAAAGATGAAATCTGCATTACATTCAACTCTAGTCCGGAGATGTTTGACATTCAACTGGACAATACGATTAAAATTGCTGAGGTTTCTCCGGAAAGTACCGGACTGGGCGAAAGGATCATAAGCCGGATGATGAGCCGCATGCAAGGGCAGTTTCTCAGGAATCAAGATGGAGTACATTATAGTGTTGTGTTGAGGTTTAGGAAATCCAAAATCTAACCGCAGTACTAGAATGAAATATTCAAATTCAGATAAAAAACACAAGGGGTTTAATTACATCTGTGGAGGAATCAGAATGAGCCCGATAGACAAACCTATGAGAGGTACCGTATTGCCAACTCAATCGACATTTACGTCACTTATGGCCACTTATCAATCGATGGTATGGAGATTGGCTTCGCGCTATTTCCGGGACCCGCAAGATCGAGATGATATCGTGCAGGAGACATTCCTGCGGGTGTATACACATATCGAACAAATGAACAGCCAAAAGAATGTCGTAAACTGGATTTATACCATTGGGAGAAATGTATGCCTGGATGTGTTGCGCAAGAAAAAGAGACAGAGTCTTGCCACAACTTCGTTATATGTAGAGGATTCGTATAGATCTGTGGATGCCATATCTGATCTAATGTCCTATGAACCTGGCCCTGAAGAAAGGTTGATTCAGAACGAGACTTCTTCCGAACGCAAACGCCGGATCAATGATGCATTTCATCAGATTCCAGGTAAATGGAGACATTACGTCTATCAGCGGTACTATTTGGAAATGACCGTCAAAGATATCAGTGTATTGAACGATATACCGGAAAATACGGCCAAAACGTATCTCTTTCGAGGAAGAAAACATATGAAACAACAGTTAGTTGACATCACGAATTGAAATAGGGGACATGACAAATGAAAGATTTAATGACTAAATTCCAAAAAACACCACACATTCTACAAGCGCTTTTGAATATCTGCCTGTTCTTTCTGGCCTTAGCTTTAAGTGCACTTCTAATCAGTGAGACATGGTATATCGTACAAATTGTGTACCAGTCTTTTGTAACTCGTCAGGATAGCTACTATGAAATGTTATCCGAATTGCTCGTTTTCTTCTTGTACTTTGAATTTATCGCTTTAATTGTGAAGTACTTCAAGTCTTATTTTCATTTCCCTCTTCGTTACTTTATTTATATTGGAATCACAGCGGTGATTCGCTTAATTATTATAGATCATGATAACGCAATGTCGACGTTCTGGTGGTCGTTGGCTATTTTAATCATGGTAGGTGCTCTGTTTATATCAAATCGACGGAATTCAGGAGTTCAGAAACATGAAAAAAGTGAAAGTGATCATTGATGGGAAAGCAATAGGAAGCGTGGAGGATCTGCAACGTATACTTCAGGCCGAATTTTCGTTGCAACCAGCTCATTTTGAAAGTATGGACACCCTCTGGGAAGCGTTAGTATGGCATGTGCCAGTCCCGATTACGCTAGAATGGAACCATTTTAATGACAGCAGAGCCTCGATTGGACCTTACGCAGATCAATTGATGAACTTACTGTACGAGGTCGATGAACAGCTGGAGGAATTATTTAGATTTACAGTAAAATTATAAAATTTCAACATATGAAAAATTCACAATAGTAAAATCAAATATGCTCCATTGTTACATCACAATAGATCAACCAATCGTACTCCAGACAACTACAAGTATCGTATTAACGAACCTCCACATTCTGAGGAGAACGTCAATAGAAAAAGCTGCTCCTTTCTCAATGAAAGGGCAGCTTTTTTTAATCACACTGTAAGTAATATATGTAACGAGTCGGATGAGGTGACGAAGGGTTCAAGAGCCTTATTCTTAAAAAAGCACTTGCCACAATGCGCTAACAAACTTATAAAAAAAGTAGAACGCAAAGCCAATTAGAAGAACTCCGGCCAGGCTCGAAACGAGCTGTACCATCCTGGCACTCATCATTTTACGTGTGATGGATACGATGGTGAGCAGACCAAGATCATGTAGCAGAATGCCACATAATATCCCGATTGCCGCAATGACAAAACTGAGCTTGCCTGCCGATTGATAAGAGTCGGATAAGACAACACCAAAGACAGAAACCCAAAACATCAGATTACCTGGGGAGATCGCAACCAATAAACCATTACGATAAGTCCGCCAAAAAGAGGGTTTGGTCGGAAACGTCTTTCCGTCTGTTGTCATGAGGCTCACATCCGAATTACGGATGGACTCATATCCCAAATAAGCTAAAAATCCTGCACCCACCAACCATAGTGGAATCTGAACGAATGGAACGGATAACAGTGTAGCAAATCCAAAATACATAGCAATAATTAAAGCGATATCCAATGTCATACCACCTAGACCAACCGCCCAGCCATGAAGGAATCCATTTCGCAGTCCCTGCTTGGTCATCTCTACCGTGATTGCGCCTACCGGCATGGCAATAGCAAGCCCGATCAGGATAAATTTCACATAAATCTCCATAATCATTTCCTTTCTGAGTGATGGGTTGATGGAAGAAAAGAAGCTTGTCCACTTAAAAAAGACGTTTGCTCTAGTAGTCTATGTAACTCTTTCACATGGAAGAGATATAAAAAGAAGTGCTCTCCTCACACCTCGGCTCGTATAACAGCTTATTCGAAGGAGAGCTTGTTTAGAATACGGATGATGTTATTCTTTTGCTTGTGGTTGTTGTAACAAAGAGCGTAGAAAAGGGCATTTGGATGGGGCAGTGTCATCATCTCGTAGAAAATACTGTTTATACTCCAGATTTCCTTCTGCCCCGTATTGCTTCAATTCAGGATGTGCGGGAATCGTGTCATAGGCAGCAAGCCTCGCTCGAATTCTCGGCCCAATGGCTGCAGCCCGCTGTGGCTGCTCATTCCATAAATCAAGGACCCAGCGAGGCGTCATAGCTAACATGAGATAAGGAAAATGGCGACTTTGTCTTGAAATGTGAGCTGGTGTACCGCAATAAACGAAATACCGTTCATCGTTATAACAGTACTCCCATAATGGATTCTCGGGGTCTTCCGGGATATCTGCTGGCCATGATTGGGTATCGAGAGTTCGCATCTCACTTAACAGGTTCCAGAATGATTGTTCGTAAGTGAGCACGTCTTTTGTTTCCTTTTCTTTTTCAAAAAAAATGACTAGAGATGAAAAATCTCCGAAGGAACGTGAAGAAGCTCCATATTCCGTTACAATTGCTGATAATTGCTCCGCAAGAGAAAGATGTTTGGACTGAAAGACAAATCCATATCGAAGATGACCCAGTGCATATGCCTGGGTTGCAGGAATGCAGGGGAACCTGGTCTCCCGGTCACTCATCTTGGCAGAGAACAAACGATAAGCATCCCTTTGCCACAGATCCAGCGGGAGCTCACCATTTTCCATATCAGTAGAAGAAAACAATAGCGACATCAGTAAGCCTCCTTTTACTTATAGGATATCGCCTGCAAGCAAAATGGTGACTGTCCATTTATGAAAGTAAACAGTGGGTAGACTGTTCAGTGAAATGCGTATCATGATGTAGTTTGTGCCAAGCAGTAATTTCAGAAGAAAGCAACTAGCTGAAACGCAAACAAGGAGCTCAGTATTGAGCTCCTTGTTATTTGCAATTTCCTGCCAAATCTTAATCTATTGGCGATGTTGGTTGGAGAAATTGCCAAATGACTGACCTTGTCCTTGGATTGTCGTGTTAGGCGTATTATACGGTTGATCGATGTAGGATACATGCTGGGAAGAAGTATTTGCAAGCTGCTGAGCTAGGTTGGAAATCTGTTGCAATTGTTGAATGGCTGTCTGATGTCCTTGCAATGCCGTTTGAATAATATGCGCAGCTTGTTGCTCGCGCTGGGCCAATTGTTCCAATTGTTGAGCATTGCTTTGTTCTTGTCTCAGCAATTGTTGATATTGCATGGAAGCTTGTTGTGTTTGTTGCGTCAGTTGTTGAGCGAGTTGCGTAATCTGTTGCGATTGTGAATATTGGTTCATGATGGTGCCTCCTATTTGTTTGAATTTACCTGTGTATTATGCTGAGAGGTTCGAAGAAATATTCAGGGAGATGTTTTGCTCCAATTGGGGAAGGCTACCTGTTGCGACGATTATCAAGAGGGAAAGGATTGACGAAATGAGTCAGGCTTCAGGAAAATCATCGGATGAAAAGAAATTGAAATGGTGGCAACTCAGTTTGTTGGGCGTTGCGGGCACCATAGGAACAGGTTATTTTCTCGGTTCAAGTCTAGCGATTACCATCGGGGGACCCGCTGTAGTAATTGCTTATGCACTTGCTGCGTTAGGTACATATGTTGTTTTTGATGCTTTGGCACGTATGACTTCGGACCATCCGGAGCAAGGGTCGTTTCGTTCTTATGCGAAGAAGGCGTTTGGCGCATGGGCAGGTTTTGCGAGTGGATGGGTCTATTGGTTTTCGGAGCTTCTCATTATGGGGAGCCAGCTGACCGCACTTTCTATCTTTTCGCGTTTCTGGTTTCCCAGCGTTCCACTCTGGATCTTTGCCGCGGGGTATGGAATCGTCGGTTTATGTATTGTGTTTTTTGGAAACAAGGGATTCGACCGGGTTGAAAATGTACTCGCAGTCATTAAAATTGCGGCTATAATCATGTTTCTGGTTCTGGCGGTCGCTCTACTTGCCGGCTGGATTGGAGGCACCAAATATGCACATAAGGTACCGATGGACATGGCTTCCATTTTCCCGAAAGGGGCAGTAGGATTGTGGTCTGCGTTCTTGTTTGCGTTCTATGCGTATGGAGGTATTGAAGTGCTCGGCATTATGTCATATCGATTGGAAAAACCGGAGGATGCACCCAAAGCGGGCAAAGTCATGCTTATTTCACTGTCTGCAGTTTATGTCGTTTCCATTGGCCTTGCACTAACCATGGTTCCGCTGTCTGCTTTTAATCCGAAAGAAAGTCCGTTTGTACTTGCACTGAGCAGTGATCACCTTGCTTTTGTACCACATTTGTTCAACGGTGTTCTGATTGTGGCCGGTTTCTCTACGATGACCGCATCGCTCTATGCAGTGACCTCCATGATGATTACGCTGGCACAAGAGGGGGATGCCCCAAAGTTATTCTCACAGAAATGGAAGAAGAAATATCCTCTATTTGCCTTGTGTCTGATTGGTTGTGGTTTGATTGGTACGATTATCATGTCGCTACTGCTTCCTGGAAAAGTCTACGAATATGTAACTACTGCCGCCGGGTTAATGCTGATGTATAACTGGCTGTTTATCTTGCTCTCCTCAGGTCGGTTGCTGAAATCTCGCACCATAGATGTGATAAAACGCTGGACTGGATTGGTGCTGATCAGCACGGCGATAACTGGAACTCTTTTTCATGGCCTAAGCCGGCCTGGTTTCTTTATTAGTTTACTGTTGATTTCTCTGATTGCTCTAAGTGATATCATCGTGCAACGTAAGCGCAAAAAAACATCATCTGCTGCAGATACGGAGCAATACGCACAGAATGAACAAGCTGATGAGAAGAATCCGTTGAAGGGAGCCGCCTTTCATATTACAGGTATTCGTAAGCAAAGGAACAAAATCAAGTGAAGAGCAGAAACTTCTAAAGCTAAACAGGTGGTTACTTCTGAATCTACGTTGCCTAAGGTTTCGTCATAAAACATGATCTCTGAAAAATCGGGATCATGTTTTATCTATCTTATATATTAATTTTCAAGTAATATGATGATTACAAGATTCGTAGTGTAATGTATCAGATCATCACAAAGTTAGGTCAACTGCATCCCAGAAAAGAGGAAAACAATGATGAACAAAGATTATGTTTTGCTTTCCAATGAAGGAAAATGGGGCGATCAAGGGGACGGTACTTATGTCAATCCGGTCTTGCCTGGAGATTACTGCGATCCAGATGTGATAAGCGTTGGGGAAGATTACTATGCGATCTCTTCCACCTTACATTGCTCACCAGGTATGGCTGTTCTGCACTCTAAAGATTTGGTCAATTGGAATGTAATTAGTCATGTCGTAGAAGATTTGACAGTTATCGGGCCTGAATATCGATATGATCGAATGAATCGTTATGCAAGAGGTGTCTGGGCGGGAGCGATCCGTTTTCATGACCATCAATTTTGGGTGTATTTTTTCACACCGGATGAGGGTTTATTCGTAAGCACAGCTACAGATCCTGCTGGCCCATGGGAGCCTCTTTATCATAGTTGGGAGATTGCTGGCTGGGACGATTGTTGTCCTTTTTGGGATGATGACGGTCAAGGATATCTGGTGGCTACGAATTTTGCTGACAATTATAATATTTATCTGTTCAAACTGAGCGACGATGGAAAACAAATTTTGCATGACAGTGGTGTCGTGATCCATCAATATAAAGGTAGCGAAGCGAGTAAGCTTTACAAAATAAACGGACTTTATTACATTTTCCATAGTGAAGTTCGACCGAGAAATGGTGAGGAGGTAAGGGTTGTTATGATGCTCCGTTCAGAGCGTTTATACGGTCCTTACGAAGAAAAAGAGTTAATTCATACGCATGGTGTGGAAGTGGACCGCGAACCGAATCAAGGCGGACTTGTGCAAACAGCGTCTGGGGAGTGGTATTTCATTAGTCACCAAGGAGCCGGTGGTTACTTTGAAGGCAGAACTCTTCACCTGCTTCCCGTTACGTGGGTTGACGGTTGGCCAATCATTGGTGAGGATACAGATGGGGACGGTGTCGGAGAAATGGTATGGGGAGGCAAAAAACCAATTCAAGGTTATCCCAAAACGATCTTAACCGTGAATGATGATTTCAGTAGCCCGGTACTGCAGTCTCAGTGGGGATGGAACCACCAACCCAAACTGGATACGTGGTCTTTAACAGAGAGACCAGGATATTTGCGTTTGCATGCTTGTGTGCCTTCCGAGAAGAATGATTTTTTTAAAATCTCGAACATTCTTTCCCAACGGGCGTATCGTGTGCCTCATAACGTTGTGACTGCCAAGTATGATCTAAGTGGGATGGTGGATGACCAGGAAGCGGGTCTATGCCATTTTGGACAAACCTATTGTACGATTGGTATTCATCAGCAGGAAGGAACTCGGGTATTGAAGTTCAATCATTCAAATACAATCGAATGGGGACCAACTGTTGATACCACTGACTTATGGTTGAGATCGATTTGGAACTTGCATGGTGAAAACAGGTATGAATACAGCCTGGATGGAGAGAATTTTATCTCCTTTGGTGAAGTCTATCCATTGGGTTGGGGACCCTACCGGGGAGACCGGGTAGGGGTGTACAATCTGAACCATGAAAGAGAACAAGGGTATGTGGATGTAGAATACTTCAATTACGAGTCGGGAGATAAGAAAGTCTAATCCTTTTCTGAATACGAAAGAGGCTGAGAAGAGGAATATGTTATTTCCTCTTCTCGGCTTCTTTAATGTTGTGTGTTTATTTCATTATTAAATGTCTTTATTTAATTCGTTTAATATCACAAAACTATTCGCCATCCGGTCTTTTCACTTGCAGCGGCGGGGGAATAAGCCATCCTTTTTCTTTGCTCAAACGAAGAATGCGCACACCCAGTGCTGTTTTGGTAACATGGTATTTCGCAAACAGTGCACCAATGTCCTCGCGGATGGATTGGCCAATAGTCTGACTCGCGGCGACTAATCCAAGAGCAGTATCAGCTGCAATTTTGGCACCTATCTCTGGATCAGTAAACCTTGCGCCAGGAGGAATGTCCTCTAATGCCACAACGGGTCTCTCAGGAAGAGTCGGAGCGGGCGTGATACCGTTCTCGGTGAGTAAGGCGTCACATTCTTTAATTTCCAGTCTGGCTTGATCCAGCAAGTCTTCTAAAATTTTCTTCAAATCTTTGTCTCCTGCGTGATTCATATAAGCCTGATAACAAGAGACAGCTCCTTTAGCTACCATTGAGCACTCCCATACACTATAGATTTCTCCATAATGCATGGGCTCGTTTTTAGGATTTCCACTTAAAATTCCCATCGCTGCTCCCTCCCGCTAAGTTATTTTTTTCACTACAGTAGGGTTTACATGGCGAGCAAATTTTATCCGATTGAGAAGTAGTTCGAGGTTTGAATTCACATCATTATTATTATGTTAACTGAAGTTTATTTTCAGAAAGATGGTCACATGAACAACTGTAATTATCATCTGAAAAAAAGCCATACAGGTTATGTTCTGCTGGCTTCTTTCCACTTTTATAAATACTCTAAGCTTTTGTCGAGGTTGGGAACATGGGTTTCGCCTCCATGCCAACCCACAACTCGGTTGATTCGAGTTGACCAGCCAGATGCAATAACCAATCTTCACGGCCTTTGGTTGCCATAACCTGAACACCCATTGGCAGGCCTTCCCGCAGTCAAATGCAGAGGAAGACTAATGGCTGGCTGACCTGTCAGATTCGCAAGTTGTGTAAACGGGGTGTACGTAAGGCTCGGCTTGAACATCTCATAGATTAGCTCTTGTTGCGCCGTTTTATCCAGATCACTGACGGACATCAGATGTTGAATCTGCTCCGCATGTGGCGTCAGTTCGCCAATCCGGGGTGCGGGAAAAGCGTTAACAGGTGTGATGTAAAAATCATACCGTTCAAACAGCGTAGACATCTGCGCAGCCGCCACGTCCCATTCGGCCAAGCTATGAACAAATTCAGCAGCAGATACTTTTTTGCCCGCTTCAGCCAGTACCCAGGACTCAATCTCCATATCATCTGCAGTAAGAGAACGACCCATGCCATGTTCCATGGATGAAATCATGGCGGCCATCTCGCCGCTGTTCATCATATAATAGTTTTCCATCAGGCGTACACCATTGACTGGACTTAACTTTTCTTCAACATGATGCCCTTGAGATTCCAAGAAATGGACTAATTTCATCACAGCCTCTTTGGCATCTTCACTGACAGGTGTGCCGACAGGTGAGTCCGTTGTATAAGCGATTCGCCATTTGCGTTGATGCGGATAGTTCATATCAGTCAGGTAACTTCCCGGGAATAAAGGTGCATGGAATGCGGCTTCCGGTTGGATAATCTGGAGCGTATCCAGCAGTGCAGCACTGTCTCTGACGGAGCGAGATACTGCAAAATCTATCGAGGCTCCTTGCCATTGTCTTCCCACACCTGGACCAACGGGAGTGCGTCCGCGGGTTGGTTTCAGCCCAAACAAACCGCTGAAAGAAGCGGGAATTCGAATGGAACCACCGCCATCACTTGCGCCGGCAAGCGGCACGATGCCTGATGCTACAGCGGCAGCGGCACCGCCGCTTGAGCCGCCTGGGGAATGATTCACATTCCACGGATTGCGCGTTGGCCCGTGTAGACGTGGCTCGGTTATATTTTTCAACCCGAATTCTGGTGTATTCGTATGTCCGATCACAATAAAACCTGCTTCGAGCAAACGAGTTACGAAATTGGAGTTGCGAAGAGCACGATGTTCGCTGAACAGACGTGAGCCAGAGGTAAGAAGTTCACCTTCCAAAGATTGAGAAATATCTTTGAGGAGCAACGGCACACCTGCAAATGGCTGTTCTCCAGGCCTAACCATGCTGGCTTCCTGCCGAGCACGTGTTTCATATGTACGAATGACTGCATTGAGATGTGGATTGACTTCTTCCAGACGTGCATAGGCAGCTTCAAGCAGTTCAACCGGGGATACTTCCCGGGAGCGAATCAGTTCGGCGAGCCCTATAGCGTCATAGGAGGTATATGAGAATGAAGACATTAGTAATCGTTCCTCTCTAAGAATAGTTCCTGTTGGATATCTTGTTCCAAGTTCCATAAGCCATCGTACCACCTAGGCAGACAAAAAACAAAACATCAATCCATCATAATAGAAGAAATACGGCAGAAGAAAAGCACTGTTCACCTCATTAAGGTGAAACAGTGCTTATATTATTTGAACCAGATGAAAATGTATTACTCCGTGCGAAGTTTGGGTGCGGCCTCGGCGATCGGTGTAGAGCGTTCCTGCTGTTTGGAGATCAGGAATAGTGCGATCCAGATCAGGATAAAGCCAAGCAATTGCTCCCAGGTTATCAGCGTACGGAATGCAATCCAGTTTACAAGCACGCCAGCCATCGGGAAACTGAGTTCTGCGAGGGTTGCAACAGAAGCTTTGGTGGAAGACAACCCTTTGTAATACAAGAGTAGACTTAGCAAGCCTGGTAAAAGTGCCTGCCCCAAAATATTCAGAATGACAGCAGCCTGTGCCCCTGTTCCAGCCGGGAGTGTCCAAGGTGCACCTTCATTCCAGGTCATGAAGATCAGGAGTGGAAGCGCAACGACGAAGCGAAGGGAGGTGACCGTCTCATAACGAGCTTGACCAAGCATTAACCGGCCCATAACGGTAGATCCACCCCACAAAGCTGCGGCACCAAGAGACAGCAGGCTACCTGCATGAATCCAGTTATTCCAGTTGCCGAGCGGAAGTGAGAAGCCAAACGTAAGCAGATATGTTCCTGCCAGCGCAATGATGAACAATCCGCCGAAGTGACGCGGCAATGTTTCTTTTAATAACAATTTCGCAAGTACAATTGCGAAAAGTGGTTGCATTTTTTGCAACAACAATACCGTATTGGGATCGTTATGAGTAAGCGCCAAAGTGAATAATACCGTTGCCAGCGCTGATCCGCCCCAGGAAATGAAGATAACAGCGATCCAGTGACGTGCACGCAGTTTCTTCAGATCATCCCGGAACTTCCATAATACCGGTATCGCGACAAGGCTGACGATGATGTGTTCGATTAGAACAATCTGTGTAGAAGTCATCGTTTTTAGCAAAAGGATGCGGAATAAGGGGTCTACACCCCAGAGGGCTGCGCCTAGCACAACTAGCCAAAATCCGGTGTTGCTTCGTTCCTTGCGATAAATCGTTGATGCTGTTGATGTGTTTTCCATATTCAGGACTCCTTCGTCAGAACACGGAATCTTCAGTTGGCAAAATCGACAAAATCCCCCGTCCTTGGCGTACGCCAAATAAACGGGGGACCATTCAAAGACAAGGCGTCAGGGAAAAAGACTTCCCAAATACGGCTTGCCGTTGTGTTGATCTTCTCTCATCCGGACTGTACCGTCGGCCTTGGAATCGCACCAAGTCAGTCGCTGCCAGGTCGGAACCTTAAACAGCGAGTCGCGGGCTGGTTCTATAAGAACATCACCGCCGGTTGGGAATTGCACCCTACCCCGAAGATCCTATTCAATTAATTAGTGTATTGAACAAGTTGTAACCTTATGAAGTTCATCTTATTCCTGTAAACGCTATCAGTTCAAGTGTTTTTTTAGAAAACAATACTCCAGCATCCCTGTTGCCTCCGCAACTGCACAATCTGACCTGCATGATAGGCATCGTGTAAAACCCAGCGGGCAAGCGTCTGAGCCCAGTTGTCGTCGGAATCCATATAAGCTTCCTCAAGCTTCGAGTCCTGTAATGTAGCAAGGGTATCGCGCAACTGCTCAGCCAGTTTAGTGGTTTGTTCCATCAGCTTGCTCCAGCCAGCTTCGTTCAAAGGATCACCCGAAATACCAAACGTAGCTACGTTGGAATCTGCAGCGGGTACAGACGGTTCTTTTTCCTGAAGACGTTCTAAAATCCGTTGATTGTAATAAAACATATGATTGGCTAGTTGCCATATGCTCAGTCCACCTGAAGGAGGAACCCAGGCAGCCTGTTCGGCGTTCAGTCCCTCAAGCGCTTTTGACAATGGGACGATCCAGTTACATTGATCCCAGGTATCTTCATTCTGAATAACCAATACATCTAATGCTGTGGTGACTGTTTTCATTTTTTAATTTCATTCCTCTCTTGTCAGATTCATCTCGCCCTTGCATCTTCATGATGGTAACTAGCTAATATGGGTTGAAATGGTTACAATTAATATAACACAATTTCAAAGAGTGTAACCATCTTTTTATAATTTAGATAGTTACATTAATCGGAGGCTCTCATGGATAGATTATGGACTGATTTTGTAAACAGCGATTATCATGATTGGCGTGGTGGGGAGCGATCAGAAGACAGACTGGGGAACGTAAGCTGGCAACAAGATTTTTTGAATCGTTGGCAATTAGAAGCGCCAGTACCGGCGTCGAATGAAGAGGAATCCGCAATGAGAAGTTTTAGAGATGATTTGCAGGCACTGGCTATTCGTTTGTCTAACGGAAAGCTCTTTACTGAGAAGGATGAGGCCTGGTTGAATGATTTTATGATGGCTGGCGAAGTCATTAGACAAATAATTACACAAGATCAACAACTGGGTGTTGCGCTTGTTCCTATTCATAGACATTGGGCTCAGGTGATGGCAGAGGTTGCTGCTGATTTTGCCGTGACACTCGTTGAGGGCGAAGGGAAGAGAATTCGCTCCTGTGACAATCCGGACTGCCGCTGGATCTTCTATGATGATACCCGGAGCAGAACACAGAAATATTGCGATGATAAGATGTGCGGTAATCTAATGAAGGTGAGACGTTTTCGAGCGAAACGAAAAATGCACTCTAATGAGGAAAAGACTAAAACATAATTATCAAGTTTACCAACGAAGTTCTACCTTTTCCAATCCGTGAATCACCATATAGGTCTCAGTTAGCTCTTCCATAATTTGATAAATATTAAGGTGTGATATATAATGTATATATACTAGCGAAAATATAGTCATAAAGTATATGTAAGAACAAGCAATGCGGATCAGATCATTTTACAAACCATTACGATTGGAGAGATGTCTTATGAGGAAAGGTTATCTTTTGAAGAACGGTTGCGTATTATCGATGGATGCTCGTATTGGTCAGTATAAACGGGCAGACGTACTTATTCAGGATTCTTTGATTACGGCCATTCAACCAAATATTGAGGTGTCCGATGCAGATATTGAGGTCATCGATGCTTCAGACATGATTATTATGCCTGGACTGGTGGATACACACCGGCATATGTGGGAATCGCTTGTCAAAACAGCCGGAACAAACTGGTCGCTGCCCGTGTATCTGCAAAATTTGTACTATGGCGCTATGGGAAGCAAGCTTCGCCCACAGGACAGCTATATCGCCAATCTGCTGGGATCGCTGGAAGCGCTTAATGCAGGCGTCACCACGGTACTGGATTGGAGTATGCCATACTCGGCTGAGCACACAGATGAACTGATTCGAGGATTACAGGATGCAGGAATTCGTGCTGTTTTTGCCCATGGTGTGCCAGGGGAAACGATATATTGGAATCGTGAGAGTAAGCTGTCGTATCCAGAGAATGTGAGAGGTGTTAAGGAGCAATATTTCTCTTCGAACGATCAACTACTCACCTATGGACTTGCTATTCGTGGACCAGAGTTTAGCCACTGGGATACAACGGTGCAGGATATTCAGCTTGCGGAAGAACTGGACGCCATTTGTTCGATGCATGTCGGTTTCGGCAGCTGGGGATCAGCGGATCGTTCGATCAGCCGAATGTATGAGGCAGGACTGCTTGGTCCACGAATCAATGTTGTCCATGGCAATACGATGGGCATGGATGAATTCAAAATGCTCGCAGACAGCGGAGCTTCTTTGTCTGTCACACCTGAAGTTGAGATGATGATGGGACATGGTTATCCGGCTACAGGATACTTTCTTGAGCATGGAGGTACGCCAACGCTTGGTGTAGATGTCGTGACTTCGACGGGCGGAGATATGTTTTCACAGATGAAATTTGCGTTGCAAGCTGAGCGTTCAAGAACGAATGAGTACCTTTTGCAACAAGGTGAAATGCCGGGTGAACTCAGTTTGAAGGCAAGCCAGGTGTTGCGATTTGCGACCTCCGCGGGTTCGCGGGCCTTAGGACTGGAGCAAAAAACAGGCTCGCTTACGCCGGGAAAAGAAGCAGATGTGATCATGATTCGCACGACGGACCTGAACTTGTTCCCCGTGCACGATCCGATTGGTGCTGTTGTGCAATTTGCCAATCCATCCAATGTGGATACGGTCTTTGTTGCTGGGAAACCTGTGAAGCGAGAGGGCAAGCTGTTGCATGTCAATCTGGATGAAGTTCGGCGCAAAGCCATGCAGAGTACGGAATATCTGTTGACGCAATATCGGATGTCCGATGCAGATCGGGTTGTTTTTTCATAATAGAGCTGTCATAAAATAATTAAAGTCAAAGGGCCGTTCATCCAGAATACGGCTCTTTTCTTGTCTTTCTTCTCTAATCCGTTTTTCATAAGTTGTTTTCAGATGAAATTAGGGTTGGAGTAAGGTATGTTGACAAATAGAACGCTTTCCACTAAGATAGCGATATAAGTTAATAATGAATATAATCAGGATTGTTACTGATCAGCAGGCAAGACCGATTGATAATGCAAACATGCAGAACTGTATTCTTTCATGTGTGCATAATTAATGGTCTTTTTTTTGTTGCTAAATTCTGTTAACGTTTCATTTTAAAAGGAGATTCCGATGAAGATCACACGAATTATTAACAATAATGTCGTCTGTGCAGTGAATGAACGGCGCCAGGAGATGATGCTTTTAGGCAGTGGCATCGGTTTTCAGAAGAAAAAGGGAGACGATGTGGACACAGTCAAAATCGAAAAAGAATTTTTTCTGAAATCCAAAAATGTAACAGGTAAATTATATGCCCTGCTGGCACAAATCCCGATGGAATATATTCGTGTATCCGATAGCATTATTCAGTACGCCAAGCAGTCTTTAAACAAGGAATTGAATGAAAATATATACCTAACGTTAACGGACCATATTAATTTTGCAGTGGCACGTTACAAGCAGGGTATGAATTTCAATAATGCGTTGTTGTCTGAGATTAAAGCGTTTTACTCCAATGAATTTCGCGTGGCTATGAAAGCCCGGGATATGATTAATGAGGAATTCAACATTACACTGCCTGAAGATGAGGCTGGGTTCATTGCGCTTCATATTGTCAATGCAGAATTGGGATCTGAAATGGAAGAAACCATGAAGATTACACAGTTGATTCATAAAGTCTTGAATATAATTCGATATCAGTTTAATATTCATTTCAATGAAAGCTCGCTTCATTATTCCAGACTTGTCACTCATTTGAAATTTTTCGCCTACCGCTTGTTTAATCATACGGTTGTGAAAAGTGGTGACAGTGATTTTCTCCATATCATTAAGGAAAAGTATGCGAATGAATATCAATGCAGTCTCCGAATTGCACAGCTGATTCGGGTCGATTATGGAAAAGAATTAACAGAAGACGAATTGGTATATTTAACGGTTCATATCAAAAGGGTCATTGATGAAGAGAAGGAATAATTCATCGGCCACTATAATGAGTATACTAGGATTGTTACTGGTGAGGCAGGCAAGACCTAGAGTTCCATCGTGTATAGAGCTTATCTATATTCGATAGAATTCTAGGTCTTTTTTTATACCTAAAAACGTTTGAGGGGGAGCAGTACATGAAACATGAAAGAACAGCCGCCGAGATTTTAAAACTGGTTGGTGGAGAAAAAAACGTAGATAGTGTAACACACTGTGCTACAAGGTTGCGATTTAATCTGAAAGACGAGAAGGTCGCGAATGATGAAGCTTTAAAAAATGTCCAAGGGGTTGTAGGTGTTGCCAGCAGTGGTGGGCAGTATCAGGTCATTATCGGTAACGAGGTAAACAATGTGTATAAAGCTTTGACGCAGCTGGGGAACTTTGCAACCAATAATGATGCCCCTACTGTGAAAAAAGGAAAACTGACTACGCTTCTGGACACGATCTCCGGAATCTTTACACCGATCCTGCCAGCCATGATTGGTTGTGCGATGATTAAAGCCGTTCTTCTTATTTTGAAAACATTTGATCTCGTTGATCTGGATGGGCAGTTCAATACGATTATGACGTTTATCGGTGATGCGGCGTATTACTTCTTGCCGATGCTGCTTGCCTGGAGTGCGGCTGTTAAGCTTAAAGCTAACGTGGGCTTTGCATTAACGATTGCTGGTGTTCTGTTGCATCCTTCCTTAGGGGCGTTGATGTCTGCAGGTGAGCCTGTTTCGTTTTTAGGACTGCCTGTCACGCCAGCGACGTACACTTCGTCGGTTATTCCGATTATTTTAGCGGTTTGGATCTTGTCATATGTTGAACGCTTTGCGGAGAAGTATTCTCCATCGGTTATTAAATCTATTCTTAAACCGTTGATCGTAATCCTTATCATGGCTCCATTAACGCTGATTGTACTGGGTCCAATCGGTGCTATCGCGGGTAACTACCTTGCGTCAGGCGTTTCTTTTGTGAATACACATGCAGGATGGTTAGTATCTGGTATTATCGGCGGGGCATTCCCGTTCTTGATTATGACAGGTATGCATTATAGTTTAGGGCCTGTAGTGCTCACTGCGTATGCACAGACGAAGACGGATAGCATTGTTGGTCCAGGTATGCTTGTACACAATATTTCTCAAGGTGCTGCTGCGCTTGCAGTTGCTATGAGAACTAAAAATAAAGCATTTAAACAAGTTGCATATTCTACAAGCATCACTGCTTTGCTCGGAATTACCGAGCCTGCCTTGTTTGGTGTAAATTTACGGTTGAAAAAACCACTGATTGCTGTAATTGTTGGTGGCATGGTAGCTGGTGTTTATGTCGGATTGTTCGGTGTAGCTCGATCCGCTCTAGGTATTGCAGGTATAGCTACGCTACCCGCATTTATCACGGATCATCCATGGAACTTGGTTCATGCGGCAATTGGTTGTGTGATTGCATTTGTAGTTACTTTCATCATGACTCTTATCTTGGGATTTGAAGATGTACCCGAGGATGGAAAGATTCAAGAAACACAAGAAAAAACGTCTACAAACGATCGTGTAGCTGTTGCCGGTGTTTCTGAACATATTCTCGTTGCACCATTGACTGGTAAAGTTCTGGAGTTATCCACGATTAAGGACGAAGCTTTTGCAACGGGAGCTATGGGAAAAGGGGTCGCTATTGAACCTACGGTTGGAAAACTGGCATCACCAGCAGATGGTGTGGTATCTGCGATTTTCCCTACGTCCCATGCCATCGGTATTAGTTCAAATGATGGTGCGGAGCTTCTCATTCACATCGGAATGAACACGGTGAAGTTGAAAGGTGAGCATTTTAAGGTTCACGTCAAAGAAGGCGATACTGTAAAAGCTGGAGATTTGCTCATTGAGTTTGATACAGATGCGATTGCTTCCAAAGGCTTTGACCTGACTACACCCATTATCGTTACGAATTCACATGATTTTGTAGATGTGATCAACACGGATAAAGAATCAATTACAATCGGTGAGAATCTCATCAAGATTATTTAAAGGTAATTTAAGGAGGAATGGTTCATGAATAACAAAAATGGTTTCCCCGAATCTTTTATGTGGGGTGGTGCAACAGCGGCGAATCAATACGAAGGTGCCTGGAACCTTGACGGAAAAAAAGCGAGTACAGCCGATATGATGACAGGTGGAACCCATACGGTTCCCCGTCGGATAACGATAACGACTGAAGAAGGGGTACATTATCCTTCTCATGAAGCGGTAGATTTTTACCATCATTACAAGGAAGATATCCGTCTGTTTGCGGAGATGGGTTTCCGTTGTTACAGAATGTCCATCGCATGGTCCAGAATTTTCCCCAACGGGGACGATGTAGCGCCGAATGAAGCAGGGCTTCAATTTTACGACAATGTGTTCAATGAATTGAAAAAGTATAATATTGAACCCATCGTTACAATTTCCCATTATGAAGCACCGTTTGCTCTAACTGAGAAATTTAATGCTTGGGCTTCCAGAGAAATGATCGATTGTTATGTAAAGTATTGCGACGCCATCTTTAATCGTTACAAAGACGTGGTGAAGTATTGGATTACTTTTAACGAAATTAATAGCCTGATTGTTCCGGCAGGTGCATACCTGGCAGGAGCTCTGCTGGTTGATAAAAAAGGCGGCGTATTTAACAATACATCCGTAGACAGCACGCAGATGAGATTTCAAGCGCTGCACCATCAATTCGTGGCGAGTGCCAAAGCGGTCAAGCTTGCACATGAGATCAATCCAGACTTCAAACTCGGCTGTATGATCAATTACAGCCACGGGTATGGAAGCACATGTAAACCGGAAGATATGTTGCAAGCGCTAAGAATGGATCAAATCAACAATATGATGAGCAGTGACGTGCAAGTTAGAGGCGAATATCCTGACTTTGCGAAGAGGTATTTTGCAGAGAAAAATATCCACATTCAAATGGCTGAAGACGATCAAGAAGTTCTTAAACAAGGTTGTGTAGATTTCTATAGCTTTAGCTACTACAAATCTCATGTAGTAGGTACGCGACCAGAAGGGGATGAAACCCAAGGTAACGTTTTTGGTGGATACAAAAATCCGTATCTAGAAGCGACGGACTGGGGCTGGCAGATTGATCCGGTTGGACTCCGGTACGTGCTGAACCATGTCTATGATCGGTATCGCATTCCGATGATGATTGTAGAGAATGGCCTGGGAGCAGTGGATGTCGTTGAAGAGGATGGCACCATTAACGATACGTACCGGATTGAGTTTTTGCGCGCTCACATTGAACAGATGAGAGAAGCTGTCCGTGACGGCGTTAACCTGATCGGTTATACAGCCTGGGGTTGCATCGATATTGTGAGTGCCTCCACGGGTGAAATGGCCAAGCGCTATGGTTTCATTTACGTGGATAAAGATAACGAGGGCAAAGGCACACTGAAAAGAAGTAAAAAGAACAGTTTCTACTGGTATCAAAAAGTGATTGAATCCAACGGGGAAGATCTGGGTTAGGATAAAAAGTATCGTAGTGAAATAGCCTTCGGATATGATCATTGGTCACTGGCCTGGATATGGTCTATATGAAAATGTGTTGAAAAAAGCCGCTAATTGCTAGCGGCTTTTTTATTACGAACAGTAGGGACACAATCCGAATCAGGATAAGATATGACAGCGAAAAAAGACGAAAAAGCAGTTCATTTTCATAAATTCATTTAACAACGATAAAAGTTAGATTTCGATCTATAAAAAGCATTCAAAAAACTGCGCATAATATAAATTATACGCAGTTTTTATTTAAATCCATTTTCATCCTTCAGCATGGGTAACAGAACGTGATATTTTTCGTGCATAAAGGTCAAAATAAGCCATCTCCAAAAATAAATTTAATCATTCAACGCGATAACGTGTAGAATTCGATAGGTTTTTATAGGTGATGGATAAGATAGAACAAATGAGTTTTTCATAGAACAGATGAGAAATGTTATTTCGTCGTAGTTACGCGGCAACACATTCGAGATTCACCATGAAAGGAACATGCGTATGAGTAGAAATGAGAAAATCAGTGTGTTATTCCGTAAAAAACCGATTGCCAGCCAATCCAATGAAAGCGGTGTATTGAAGAGGGCACTTGGGGCCTTTGATTTAACGACGCTTGGTGTAGGAGCGATTATTGGTACAGGCATTTTTGTACTGACAGGTGTCGCAGCTGCCAAGTATGCAGGCCCTGGTCTGGTATTATCCTTTTTACTGGCGGGCATCATCTGTGCGTTTGCCGCCTTATGTTACTCTGAATTTGCTTCCACCATCCCGGCATCGGGAAGTGCTTATACGTACAGCTACACTGCATTTGGTGAAGTGATTGCGTGGATTCTAGGTTGGGATCTCATTCTGGAATATGGCTTTGCGAGTGCGGCGGTAGCCAGCGGTTGGTCAGGGTACTTCCAGACTTTATTATCCGGATTTGGATTGGAGTTGCCTCATGCATTAACAAGTGCTTTTAATCCGGAAAAAGGCACGTATTTTGACATTACAGCGGCTCTGATTACGTTAATGATTACTTTCCTGTTGACTCGAGGAGTAAAAGAAGCGGCGAGAGCGAATGGAATCATGGTAGGCATTAAAATTATCGTGGTGCTAATCTTCATCGGTGTGGGTGTGTTTTATGTTCAACCAGCGAACTGGCATCCTTTCTTGCCGTTTGGCTTCTCCGGTGTAACGGCGGGTGCAGCTACAGTATTTTTTGCGTATATCGGATTTGATGCTGTATCAACCGCAGCTGAAGAAGTGAAACGCCCGCAGCGGGATTTGCCGATAGGTATTATTGCATCCCTTGCCGTATGTACCGTCCTATATATTGTAGTATCTCTGATTCTCACGGGCATTGTGCCATTCAACATGTTAAATGTTAGTGATCCGGTTGCGTTTGCTTTTGAATTTGTTCAATTAAACGGGTTGTCATGGATTGTATCCCTCGGAGCCATTACGGGAATTACAACGGTCTTGCTCGTCATGATGTATGGTCAGACCCGTCTGCTCTATTCCATGTCACGTGATGGTCTATTATCTCCCGTTTTCTCCAAGGTAAGTGGTAAAAGTCAGACACCGGCAGTGGGTAGCTGGCTCGCAGGTATCATTGTTGCATTGTTCTCCGGCTTCATCTCTCTTGGCCATCTGGCAGAACTTACGAACATCGGTACGTTGTTTGCTTTTGCTGTAGTGAGTATCGGGATTATCGTATTGCGTAAAAATAACCCTGATCTCAAACGGGGTTTCCGTGTTCCGCTCGTGCCATTGATTCCGATTCTGAGTGCTCTCGGCTGTTTCTATTTGATGACTCGCCTTGCAGCTCTGACATGGATTACGTTTTTTGGCTGGCTGATAATCGGATTAATTATTTATTTTGCCTATGGTCGTCATCATAGTCATCTGAATCCACTTCGGCGGAAGTGAATTGAAAAATAAGCTTTGAATCTTTCCCTGCTCCCCAATCGCCAAGCGAAGGAGCAGGGATTTTTTTGTGCAACAATATAGGAGTCGTTGGTTAACAAGAGATGTTTAAAACTAACGATTAAAAGAAGTTTGCTGCGTTAAATTTGTCACTCACCTGGGTAAAGGATAAAGGAAACCTGCTGAGTGTATCAGCAGGTCGGGGTTGCGGATGAACCAAATATGAAATATATTTGGGGGTGTGATCTGCAACCAGAACCGAAGAGAGGGGTTAACGTATGAAAGAACCATTACATAACAATTTTAATGAACACTCGTCGCATTTTGGGTTTGCACTTGCGGATTCAACCGTTCTCGCTGAGGCGAAGCTGATCCTATCACAAGAGGATGAAACAGATAATCTGCAGTTGGACATCGATCCACAACGACATCTGGAGGATGGTCGCAAAGTTTCCGTGATCGCCCAGCTATTGCAGACACCTGTGCACCGTGAGGATGCTAATGTTCTGTATGGAGCCGAAATATCCTACGTACAATACGCGGTTCGTCTAACCGAGAACAGCAAGATTTCAATAGCTTCGATTCAAGGTATAAGTTATCCGATTGAACTTGATCTCGCACCTTATAAAGAGGGAGAATATGAGGTTCGCGTTGCTTTACACCGCAAAACACCCCGAATCGCAGAAGGTCCGTTAGAACCGGAACAGCTAGCGATGGTGAAATACGCACAAGTGAATACCGTACATATCACACTGTTCCCGGCAGAAGCCTCTATACTCGATTCACCTTCTGCAACATGGACTCGGAATCATCATGTGTTCGACTCCTATGGCCGAAGAGGATTTATCCTGGCGGATCTGGATCGTCTTGCGAAGCGAGTAGAGGAATTGCTTGGGCCAGGTAATCATAATTTAACTGAACATTTCACAGAAGGCCGACTGGATGTATTGCTTGAAGAGGGACTGATGCTGGTTGTATGGGGCATGACTCCGTGGTGTTACTCCCTGTATTCCCCACCAAGCGAGCAAGGTGCTTATGCATTACCATGGGACAAGCTTGGGGATGAACCTGAGCGGCAAGCGATATATCCGATTGATCCCAAAGTGCAGCAGTTAAGCATTGTTCCAGCGAATGAGCTGGCTTTTTGGGCGGATTGCATTCGCAAAGATTGGCCAGTTATTGATATTCCAGGCGAAGGTGAGACACTTCTTCTGGATCTGTATGTTCAGGTGGCGGAGTCGGTCAATGAGCTTCATGAAAATCCGATCCCATCGTTTGTGCTCACACGTCGTGAGGGCAAACCGGAGATGATTTTGCTGATGGCTGATGTTGTGATCGTCGAAGAGGTTGATTTTCCACTAAGTTAGGCGTCTGTGTCCTGCAAATAGTAAACCGATTTTGAAATAGAAATACATTGCATTCACGTCAGTCAGTATAGCAGGTCAATCAGTACATTTGAAGTCAGTGGAGGTGACAAGAGCAGGTGATCAATGAAGAGGTTCAGGAGCAATATGGGGATGAGTTGCAGGCCTTTCATATCTGGATGAAGGATGCCGGATACACCGGATATACGGTCAAATCCTACACGGGGGATGTAACGGAATTCCTTACTTCTATCCAAGGAAAATCGCTGGAGCAAGTGAAGAAGTTGCATGTGCTTGCTTTTCTGTCCCGTGCACGGGAGCGTGGCGTGAGTGATGCTACCCGGAACCGTAAACACGCGGCAGTCAACTGCTTCTACAAGTCACTCATTGAACTCGAAGTGCTGGCGAGCAATCCGGCTTCTGGCATCAAAAAGTCCAAAACCGAGAAAAATCGTGCTCCAGTCTTCCTGGACGAAGGAGGTTTGACACGCTTTTTGGCATCCGTCGAAGGGAAATATCGCACCCGCAACCTGGCATTGTTCCTGCTAATGGGTTATATGGGACTTCGGGTGGGAGAAGTGCATGCCCTTAATTGTAAAGACTACAACCCCGAGCGACGCACACTCGATGTGTTCGGAAAGGGGAGAAAATGGAGAACAATCCCGGTTCCTGAAACGGTTGCAGAAGTGTTATCTCAGGCTCTTGAAGAACGGCTGAATCCGTGGCGGGGCGAGAAGGAAGAGGCCCTGTTTGTATCGCAAAAAGGCAAGCGTCTGTCCATTCGTAGCATTCAACTCATCTCAACTGAAACCTTCGAACGCTTCCAGCAGGAAGCTCCTGTTCATCAGCGTCAAAGCTATTCCAGCCACAAGCTGCGTCATTCGTTCGCCACTATGATGTTGCGGCGCGGAGCTGATCTGCGCACGGTACAGGAACTGCTCGGACATGCCTCCATTCAAACGACAACGGTATACACCCATGTTACCAGCCGGGAAAAAGAAGAGGCGATGGCTTTGCTGGATGTCAAACTTCCGGTTAACGAAGTGATGAATTAGTACAAAACGAACGATATAAGTTGGAGAGAATCCAAAAAAATCTGGACAACAACACATGACACGCTAGGAGAGATGGGCGAGCATGAAGACGGGAAATCTTGCTTCGGATGATCAAGATCAGGCTGTTACACCAAACCGATGGCGGGCGCTGTGGGAAGTGCTTATCGTTGCTGCCAAGCTGGGACTGACATCCTTTGGAGGTCCGACAGCGCATTTAGGCTATTTTCATAACGAGTATATACGCAAACGAAAATGGATGGACGAGCAGAGTTATGCTGATCTAGTGGCGTTGTGTCAATTTCTCCCTGGACCAGCCAGTAGCCAGGTGGGAATTGGGATCGGTGTCATGCGTGCAGGTCTGCTTGGTGGATTGATGGCTTGGATTGGATTCACTCTTCCGTCCGTGCTCATATTAGTGGCGTTTGCGTTTATTTTAAAAGGTTACGATGTGGGCCATGCGGGTTGGATTAGCGGTTTGAAAATCGTAGCAGTGGTAATTGTTGCTCATGCCATTCTTGGCATGGCTCAGAAGCTTACCCCGGACAAAGTGAGGATTACCATTGCTGTGTTAGTGGCTACAGCGGCTTTACTATGGACAGTTCCATATAGTCAGATCATATTAATCCTGTTCTCAGGTTTCATTGGCTGGTGGATGTACCGCAATGTTCCGGTCACTCCAGTTATCAAAATGAATGTGCCCATCCGCCGTAGCTTGGCTGTGCTGTGTGTAATCACTTTTGCAGGTCTGCTTATCCTGTTGCCGATCCTGCGGCAGGCCATAAATATGGAGTGGATCGCTCTTTTCGATTCGATGTACCGAGCAGGTTCCATGGTATTTGGCGGGGGACATGTCGTATTGCCATTGCTTGAGCAGGAACTCGTACCTCACGGTGTAGTGAGCAAAGATGACTTTCTAGCTGGATATGGGGCAACACAAGCGGTCCCTGGCCCCTTGTTTACATTTGCCGCGTATCTTGGGGCAGTTTCGATGGGCGGAGCAGGAGCGTTTATTGCTACAATCGCTATATTCTTACCTGCATTTTTGCTCATTATCGGTGCGTTGCCCTTCTGGAATGTGCTTCGCGGTAATTCGCATATGCAAGGAGCGTTAGCTGGAATCAATGCAGGAGTAGTAGGTCTTCTGTTAGCCGCACTCTACCAGCCGCTATGGACAACAGCTGTATTGTCGCCTGCTGATTTTGCGGTGGTATGTATTTTGTTTGTACTGCTGAACTTCTGGAAATGCCCACCATGGATCATTGTTCTATTAGGTATCGTTGGAGGTATGATTGTCAATCAAATTTGAATTTTAGTTTCCGTCATTATTATTATGTAAACCGAAAATAATAAAAAGTTAAAGATTGAAATAATTAATGATAATCATGAATGAGCTGAGATTAAACGATAATCTTGTAAGGAAGTGGAGCGCCCAGTCACGTCATATCAAAAGACCATCCGGAACTCTATGCAGAGTTGTTGAATGGTCTTTTTTTAATGGATAAGTGTATATGTTATTCCAGTCCGGCAATCTGTTCTTTTAATTTGCTTGCAGATGCCTGAAAGGCCAATTTCTCGGTTTCATTCAACGGAAGCGGCAGAATTTCACGCACGCCATGGCGATCTACGACACAAGGAACACCCAGATATACATCAGAAACGCCGTTATAATCTTCAAGCAATGTGGAAACATTCAGAACGGAGCCTTCGTTACCCAGAATGGCAGCGACAATACGATCGAGTGCCAAAGCGATGGCGTAGGAAGTGGCTCCTTTGGCATTAATGATCTCGTAAGCTGCATTTTTGGTGCTGTTGAAAATGTCCTGTTGTGTTTCTTCGTCCAGTTCAAGGTCTGTTCCCGCAACGTTTGCCAGACTCCATACAGGCACCTCGGAATCCCCATGTTCACCGATGATGTGCGCGTGAATGCTGCGGGGGTCGATGCCTTTATTTTTACCGATCAGATAACGGAATCGTGCGCTGTCCAGCAATGTACCTGAGCCAATGACCCGGGAAGCCGGCCAGCCGCTTTGTTTCCAGGACGTATAGGATAAGATATCGACAGGGTTCGTAGCAATTAACAAAATACCGTGCGAGTTGACTTCGGTAATTCGATCAATGATGTCTTTGAAAATGCTTGCATTTTTCTTCAGCAGATCAATTCTAGTCTCGCCCGGCTTTTGTGAAGCACCCGCAGTAATGATGATGATATCGGCATCTTTGCAGTCGGAATAGTCACCTGCCCACACTTTAACGCCCCCGGTAAATGGTAAACCGTGGTTCATATCCAGCATTTCGCCGGTTGCCTTGTCATGATTCACATCCACAAATACCAACTCGGACGAACGCTGTCTGAGCATAAGCGTGTATCCCGTTGTTGTTCCTACCGCACCCATGCCGATAATAACGACACGACTGGGCTTCAATGCTGAACTTGTTGTCATAATCTTATCCTCTCCTTTTTGGGTATACTACCATCCATATTAAGGGATATGTGGAGATAAAGCGAGTTTTGTCTATAACTTTTTTCACAACATATCTCATTTTCCAAGGGGAATCCGCTAAAAAGATGGATAAATAGACTTCACATGATCCAAAAAAGGTCTACATATTGGTATTCAAGGACAATGATCGGCAAAAATATTCAACATTCGGCAGGTTCCCCAGCGGTGTGAGCCTTTAGGTCGAAGTTTGTGGTAGAATAGGAGCAGTGGATTCTGATGAATCGTAAATATAACTTCGTCACAGAGACATGCGCGTCTGTCTGATGAATGAGAGAGGTGGAACCCACTTGCGCTTGCAATGGAAAAAAATCGCGCAGACAGCAATGCTGTCTATAGGTATCATGATGTTGCTGGTTGCATGTACCAAAACGGAACAGCCGCCAGTTGCAGAACCTCAGGAACAGGATGACAGCGGTAACGTTGGTCAGACTCTTACTGTTGTACCCCCGGTAAACAATAACACCGAAGCAGCGGAGATGGCCAAATATCAGATTCAGACACGTTTGACCGATTTTCAACTCATTAATGATAACGGGGGCTTGGCCTGGGGAGTTACGCGTAATGCGCTCCGGCTCTATTACACTCAGGATCAGGGAAAAACGTGGACCAACATTTCGCCCTCAGAGAATGTGCAATTCCCGGCTAATCCGAAATATGGAGAAAGTATTTATTTTGTAGATCGTATGCATGGCTGGATTGTTCGAGAGGGGATGGGAGGCACAGATACGATTGTGCTACGTACCAATAATGGAGGCGTGAGCTGGAGTTTGTCTTCCTTGTCGAAGACGGATAAGGTAACAGCGATATCCTTTGTCTCTCCCGAGAAAGGCTGGGTTCTGACGACACTCGATACGGGAATTGGTAAACAGGACAAGAATCTGTATCGTACTCAGGATGGAGGTACAACTTGGGAGCGAATGACTTCCAGTGATGACAAGGATAAATCCCAAACGGGTGAAATTTCAAGACGTGGCTACACCACGGGCATGACGTTTTCGGACTCCAAGCATGGATTCCTGAGTGCCATAGAGTTCGGTACACCGAAGCTGTACGTGACATCAGATGGTGGCGAAGAGTGGCAAACGGGTTCTTCCTTTTTTGACCGGGATAAATTCAAAGCCTGCGGTAATTTCACGATCAGTGCACCTCAATTTTTTGGACGTGAAGCGAAGTCGGCCTGGATGTCCATGTCATGTGCCAGCGGAGAGAGCATAACGTTCAGCGGTTTCTTCACAGCTGATGGTGGCGTAAGTTGGAAGCCGTATTCATTTAATCTGGATAAGCAAACAGGGATTAACCGCAACCTGGCGCCTGTATTTCTGAGTCCATCGGAAGGTTGGGCGATGCAGAAGGGCATTATGTATTATTCGAAGGATACAGGCAAAACATGGACAGCCTACCCTACGAGCAGTGTGTTAGAAAAGATTTTCAAAGACTACCCTGAGATTGTGAAAATGCAGATGGTATCGCCGAAGCTTGGCTGGATCTTGGTGGAGAATACTGATGCCAAACGTTCGCTACTACTGCAAACTGTTGATGGCGGAGAACATTGGAAAGTACTTTAATATTGCTGCTTGGGAAAGTGTAAGGGGGAAATCTCGAATGAGGTTTTCCCTTTATTTTTATTTTATTTTTTTGATACATTGTGAAATTAATCACAAATAAATCATGAAGATGATGTTATATTTAACTCAAGAAGAAAAGGAGTGATGAAGATGAGAACCAACGGTCAAACTCAATTCACGCAGGCGGATGAATTAACAAGATACATGCTTCACTTATGCTACACATGTGACGACGCTAATCGTTGTACTACGGAAGAAGCAGTGAAAGCTTGCATGGCTGCACATGCAGAGACAGAGCAGCCGGAACAAGCGGAAGGCGTGGATGTAACCCGTGGATTCATGGACATGATGTACGCATAGTGAAAGAAAGTGGAGATGAAAATAGCGCTGTATCAATAAAAGCCCCCGGAAAGGGGGTTTTTCTTTTTGTAATAGTCACAGGAAGTTTACTTATTTTGCAATACAACAAGATAGTAGGGTGAGTAACCTTCGTTCCTTCTTTTGTAATCCAGTAAAAAATAAAAATGCAAGAATTTAGATGATATTTATAGATCAGCAAGTTAATGTTTAGACAAGTGAATAGAGAAGTATTAAGTTGGGATTATACATAAACACTTTAGGGGGATTCAGGTGAAAACAACATTGTTCAAAAAAGCTGGGCTATTAATTGCTTCATTTATGTTAGTAGCAAGTTTAGTTTCAAATGCTAGTGTAGGAGCAACTGTAGATTATAGCGGAGGGCTGTTAGACGGAAAAAAATTGTTTAATAGTGGTGGTCCTACAGGTGGAGTACTAACGGACACTGAGATGACAGATAATAATGAGAGCACTTCATTTTTGATTGCAAAATACACACAAGGACCATCAGGAACCTTTGATCATGTCAACTATGATTTTACAAATCCACAGACACTAAAAGCATATCGTTTAAAAACGGATCGGAGCAATGGTATTGTTATTGAGTTATATGACAACGCTGGAATCAAAATCAAAAGATTTGATATTGCCACGACAGATGGTTCATTAGTTGAGTTTCCTGAGATTGTAACAGGAGTGAGTAAAGTAAGCCTTGCTCACAGCGATACAAATCAACCGTTAAAAGTATATGAATTTAATGTGTATGACCAGATCCCTACTCCACAGCCAGAACCAGAACAACCGTCTGATAACCGTGCGATACTCGTCGTCATAATGACCACAGGTCTTGAAAAAGAATTCGACCTCAGCATGCAAGAAGTTAACAGCTTTATCAACTGGTATGAAACAAAACAAGCAGGTAGCGGAAAAGCTTCGTACGCTATTGATAAGCATGAGAATAACAAAGGACCCTTTAAAAGCCGCAAGGACTACGTCCTGTTTGATCGTATCCTGACATTTGAGGTAAGTGAATATTAATAAAGAGTGCTCCCTCAACTTAGGTTGATGGGGCTTTTTTTGTTTTATCAACGAAAATAAGATAGCATTGAAGAGAGACCATTGATAGGGAAGCACCACGGTCTTATTTTATTTTTAAGGAGTAAGAGGTCTTGATAAAGTGGTGCCTTTGAATATAAACTTCTATGTCACCATTGACGAACGGTTTATTCATGTGTTAGCTTCGTTTTACATGGAAGATGCAGGGATGCATGAGTGTATCTAGAAAAGAGGAATACATATGGCTATGATCGGCGTTATCCGCCACGGTACAACGGACTGGAATGATGAATACCGGACACAAGGGCATACCGATATCCCGCTCAATGCAGAGGGGAGAAGACAGGCACATTTGCTTGCTGACCGAATTCGATCGGAACAATGGCAATATATCTATTCAAGTGATTTGTCGAGAGCATTGGAAACGGCATCTATCCTTGGCGAAGCGAGTTCGATTGAAGTACGTGTGGATGAGCGGTTACGCGAGATGGACTGTGGCCAGATTGAAGGTACGACGGAGCAGGAACGTGTAGATCGGTGGGGTTATGGATGGTCCAAGCTGGATTTGGGGATTGAATCCCATGAATCGATTGTAAAAAGGGGAAGGCAGTGCCTTGCCGACTTAGCTAACCGGCATTCAGGTGAGAACATATTAGTTGTAAGTCATGGAGCATTTCTTAGCCTTACTATGAAAAGAATTCTTACTCATATGGATATCAGAGGAAATCTATTAAACACATCGGTAACTCACTTGCATAGCGGAACTCCTCGGTGGGATTGCTCGCTCTATAACTGTACTAAACATCTCACTTAGGTGGAGGAGGGAATCCCATGCAACTCGCAGATATTCCATCGAAGATATTGGGGCAGATTGGAACCGTACAGCGAATTACGTTTCCACGGCAAGGTCACACCTCTACCGTTGCCGTTCTGGAGACAGCAGATCAGAGATATGTAATCAAAAAAACAGAGCACGAACTCTACAATGCATGGTTGTCTGATGAATATGCCGCAATGCAGCTTCTTCAAGGAACAGGAATCCCTATTCCGAAAACGCATTCATTTTACATAGAGAATCAATCTAGATGGCTATTGATGGATTATGTGGATGGAATATCGTTGAGACAATTTCTTGCCGGTTATCCGCCTGAGAAAGATAAAGAAAAGGCGATTGTCAGCTTCGGACGTTGTTTGAAACAACTGCATGAATGTCCATGTCCGATCGAATGGCAACAGGTGGAGCACGCTTGGCTTGATCATATATTAACGAAAGCGGAGTATAATCTGGCTCATTATTCAGTAGACGGAACCGAAGAACTACTTGCTCATTTAAAAATAAACCGACCAGGCGATATGGCGCCCACCTTAATACATGGAGACTTCACTATCGATAATGTACTCGTCCATAACGGCGAAGTCGTGGGAATAATCGATTGGGCGGGCGCAACCTATGGTGATCCCCGGTATGACGTGGCTTTAGCCATTCGGCCAAAAACGAATGCCTTCGAGGATGAGCGGGATAAAGATATTTTTTACGATGCGTATGGCAAGCGGAGATTGACGGAGGAAGAGTATCGGTATTTCGAAGATGGAATATATAACTTTTTCTAAAAAGTGCACAAAAGTGAGACAGGGGCTGTGCCATGGAATTCCCGGTAATTATTGTAGATTTGGATGGAACCCTATTGAAGGCAAACAAAGAAGTCTCCGAGCGAAACGTAAAGGCGATTCAAGATTGTGCCCATCGTGGAATGAAATTCATATTTGCAACGGCGCGTCCGCCGAGGGCAGTGAAAGCTTTTTTGCCGGAAAAATTGCTGGAGCTTGGTTCATTTGTGTATTATAACGGCGCGTATACAAATTGCAGACATACTGGAAAACAAAATCACATTGGAATCACACCTGCGTTAACTGCAGAGGTTCTAGACTATTGTCTGGCATGTAATCCGAATCTGGACATTAGTTTAGAAGTGAGAGATGTATGGATGAGTTTGAAGCCTTATGATGCAGAGACAATCATGAAAGTAAAAGGGCAACCTATGGTCAGGTCTTTAATGGAGCTTAAACAGCAAGAAGCATCCAAGATCCTTTTCACAAGCAATCTGGACCGGGTGGCTTTTCAAGAACGCTTTGAAGGGAAATTAAACATATTGATCACGGATCAAGGTGAATTAACACAAGTCTCGGCGTTGAATGCATCCAAGGAACATGCCGTTTCTGTGATCTGTGACGCCATGGGTGTTGCAATGCAAGATGTGATGATGTTTGGGGATGATGTAAACGATATCGGTCTGTTTGATCAATGTGGTTGGCCTGTGGCGATGGGGAATGCCATCGAGGATTTGAAATGCAGAGCCAAAGAGATAACAGAAACGAATGAAAATGACGGGGTGGCTGTTATTTTGGAGAGACTTTGTCAGTAATGTCGTGAACGGATTGTGGAGGTACAGATTTATGAAATATAGCGTAAGAACAGCTGTCGCCAGGGACATCGCAGGACTCTGTTCTGTTCGAAACAACGAGACCTTATTCATGTCCTACATGAAACAGCAGGAAAATAAAGAAGTCATTGTGGCCCTTGCTGAAACCGAGGATGAGGGTAGCGTCATCATGGGGTTTGGAGTTCTTAAATTACAAGGAAAGCTGGTTCCTAAATTAAGCGATCTGTACGTTAAGGAAATATATCGCGGTCAGGGTGCCGGGTCAGCATTGATTCGGTATAGAGAAGAACGTGCGAAAGAATTGGGTTATAGCGAAATGTTTGTGAGCGTTGATCCTGTCGAAAATCCCAGAATGATCAAGCTGATCTCGAAACACGGTTATCATGCCATCTCTGAACCTTACTCCAAACAGGCTGTTTACTACAATGAAGATGGTTCAAGTTACGAGAAAACGTACATACGGATGGATTTGAAAAAGCAGCTGCTGTAGTGTTGGTTTGCTTGGCTCTGCGAAGTTGTTACTGTGCTTTTTGCGAGTAGCCGGATGACGCACAAGAATGTTGAAGGGTTGCGATGAGATGAACACAGGTGGTACTATAGGAACCCGAAATAATAGAATAGACGAAGTGTCACGTGTTATTCGCACAATGTCTCACGAAGGGTTCCCGGGTCAAGAAGAGGTGTGGATCCAACTTGTTGGTGTGTCCAGTTTCGCTTCCTTGCTTGCGACTCGAAGAGGAGTAAACCAGGAACTGGCCGCGATCACAGGTTTGCTTCACGGATGTTACCTTTACAGAACCGGGATCAATGTTTTCCCGGGTCCTAATAGCGCAGATACTGCAAGGCAGCTACTCCGGGGTTTACAGCTATTCAGTGAGGAAGAATTGTATATCATACTGAATTCGATTTTTGTTCAAGAGGCATGTCAGCAGGTTCAGGGGTCGTACGAAGAGATTTTAAAAGATGCGATCCTTTTACATATGAACTTCTCTCCTGTAAGACAGAGTTTAACGAAGACGAGGATGGAGAAGGTCAGATTACATCATATATTGCATGAGCTTGGAATGACGGTTGAGGTGGATGAAATGCATTCCACAGGCTCAACGGTAGAAAAACAGGATTACTGTGAACAAAGACGCTCAGCCCTTGCTGATGCTGCAGAAAAGTTAGCCAAGCAAAAGATTATCGGAGTTCCAGAGAATGAATACTTTCGGCAGATTTGCCAGTATTGGCCGGACCCCGATATTCACACGATACTTAAGTATAATTGGTGCGCGGCTTTTGTGTATCATTGCTGTATGCAGGTTGACATTAAGCTGCCTATTCGTTATCCCAACCGGACGTATCGTTTAGCTGGAGTTGGAGCATGGCTGGACTGGTCGAGATTACCTGAAACTGGATTTTTCTATCTTGATCAGGAAGATGGTTTCAAGCCAGAGCGTGGTGACTTGGTCGTATATGAAAAACTGCTGTCCGATGACTCGCATGATCATATTGGTATCGTTTTGTCTTGTGAGGGAGATTATTTACTCGTCGCAGAAGGAAACGTGGATAATCAGAACTACTCGGGCATCGTGAACAGATCCAGAGGTGACTGTATTCTTGGATACATTCGGATCAGTAATGACTACCAATTTCATTTCGAAGGGGAATATAGACCGATTTAAGATTTGAAGCTGGCTGGTAGCAGATGAAGGAGGCTTTAGAATAAACATCTGGGAGGATTAATTATGTTTAAACATGCCTTAGGCCGTACAGATACAGCGTACCTTTCGCTTTTTACATCCAACGACGCAGCAGCGTTATTTCAGTTAATTGATCGTAACCGGGAACATCTCGGAGCCTGGCTCAGGATTCCTGACATGACTTTGACTGAAGAGGATTCAGCCGGTTTTATTGAACGAACTCGTCTGCGTTACGCACAGGAGGAAGGATACTGGTTAGGGATCTGGTTTCGAGGCGAACTGGCGGGTTCGATTGGATATTGTGATATTGACCTTGAAAACAGGAAGGCTGAGATTGGTTATTGGCTGGGACAGGAATACGAGGGAAACGGACTCATCACGAAAGCAGTCAACGTACTGATTGAGCACGCTTTTGAGCAACTTGGATTAAATAAAGTGGAGATTGGTGCGGCAACGGACAATCGGAGAAGTCGTGCTATACCCGAGAAGCTGGGTTTTCAACGTGAAGGTGAGCTACGAGATTATGAGTTTTTGAATGGGAGATTTCTACATCGAGTGATGTACGGCCTAAGGACTGAGGAATGGCATTCTATCGATTCACAGCGAGATTAGAGCTTATAAGACGACAACAGGAGGAATATTCTAATGAGTAAACTACCTTTATTTGTAATCACAGGCGCGAGCGGTACGGGCAAAACAACGGTGTCATCCCATGTGCGCAAGCTTTTGCCTGAATTTGACGTCTTTGATATGGATATCATCAACAATGTCGATTGGCAGATTGCCAAAGAGAATTGGCTGCGCGTTGCTTATAGTATCTCATTAAGCGGAAGAGGTACCGTTCTATGCGGCACGATGGTACCCGAAAATATTGCATCTTCCAACTATATTGAACGATTTGATCGTATTCTTTACATTAACCTACATTGTGATGATGCTACGCGTGAAATGCGGTTGCGGGCAAGGGGCTGGGACGAAAATGCGATTGAAGATCATCGTAATTTTGCGAACTGGTTGTTGCAGAACGCGGATAAAGCCTTTGACCCGGCGATGCCAACGGTGGATACAACCGATTTGTCTTCTGTGGAAGCTGCAAAGCAAATTGAGCAGTGGGTCAGAGCAAACTGGTAGAAAAGTCGTATATCTGGATTACAAAAATCTTCAGAACGTAACCTTTATGGACGATTGGAGGATTTGCATGTTTCCTTTTCAAGTCATAAACGAGGGCACATCCAGACAGGCTCAGTGGTTATATAATCATTATGAGAACATTGTGACGTACAGTTTATTGTCCAGTGATTGGCAGGAGGAAGGTTCGAAATGATATTCAACATGATCTTATGGCTGGCAATCATCTGGTTAATTTATCGCTATTATAGTATTCCGAAGAAAGATCATATGTACAGCGTAAAAGTACCCTCTACATATTTCATTTCGTCTCCCAACAGGACGGAGGTACAGAAGAACGTCGAATGTGCTGCATTTTCCAGTGCATATGTGTTAAGACATTTTGGTATCGAATCCGAAGGAGATGAGCTTTATCGGAGGTATCCGCGCAAATTACTGGAGGGCACCTTTTATCCAAAAGCGATAATTGTGTTTTTCAAAAAACTCGGCTACTCTGCAACGTATTTGCGTGGTAATGTCACTACGTTAAGAAAGCAGATCAGTCGCGGCGTGCCTGTCATTCTGTTCATCAGGGTTCATTCGGACCGGCGATTTTTGCACTTTGTGCCTGTTGTCGGGTATGATGAAACTCATTTTTATCTGGCAGAGTCACTGGATTTCAAGCGGAATTGTGATGAAGCGCAGTACAATCGGAAGATTAGTATAGATGAACTGGAGTTGTTATGGAACACATGGCTGCCTTTCAGCCGCAACTCCTATATCGTGATTGACCCCAAACCTGATTCTTTAGATAAATCTGAGTAATAAATTGTGCTATAGAACGGTTGAAGCATGGCTGGGTTATTTTCAAGATCTAATCGATCGTGCTCCACCTGAGATATACGATGTAAATATTTCATCAGGTTAACAAGTTCTGTGTTCGTCCGCATATACATTACAGAAGACGGGTCAAGACTCCGGCTGTCCCAAGTATGAACGGAGGGGAGAGACATGGGCATTGAATCATCCTGGATGTTTGATTTGTTTGGAACCGTCTTTCCGGTGGCATTTGTCCTGATTCTGGGTATCGTGCTGTTATCAATGGGCAAAGAAGTATGGAGGTGGGGGCGCAACAATGCAGAGCCTCTGCTGACTGTACACTCTCGCATCACTAGCAGACGGGTTAAGATGAGCCAGTCGCCTTCCGAATCCGGCACCACAAATGCCGCACGAACATTGTATTACGTCACTTTTGAAGTAGAGAGCGGTGACCGCTTGGAATTCAAAGTGAATGGTGAAGAGTATGGTATGTGTGCCGAAGGGGATGAAGGACGGCTCTCCTTCAAGGGAACCCGGTATATTGGATTTGAACGCACGAATCGTCTGTACACTGAACGTTTACGAGGTTAAAAGAAGTTGAAAATGGAGTAGCTTGCGCCCGAATGGCGTAAGCTTTTTTTGACGGATTAGGGGACAAGCGTTTCTTAAAGGGGCGAACGTGTTTGTATATTAGTATAGAGTTAGTGGAAATCGATAAGAAATGAACAAGGTAATTAGTACATCAAATTAAACAGAGAGTCTTACCAGAGGAGGAATATGGTCATGTCATTTTCAGATCAAGTTGTTGTTGTCACGGGAGCGGCTCAGGGAATTGGACGAAGTGTGGCAGAAGCTTATGCGGTTGCCGGGGCTAGAGTCGTGCTTGCCGATGTTCAGGAAGCCGAGGGAGCGGCGGCAGCGGCCTCGATCCGCAATGAGGGCGGCGAAGCGATCTTTGTGCAGTGTGATGTGCGGAAAGAGCAAGATATTCAGCAGCTATTCGATACCACAGTGAAAGAGTTCAAACAGGTTGATGTACTGGTGAATAATGCTGGAGTGTCCAGGTGGGAATCGCCCTATGAGCTAACGGTGGACGAATGGGACGATGTGCTCAATACGAATGTTAGAAGCTGTTTTCTCGCAAGTCGGGAGGCGGCCCGGCATATGAAAAAAAATGAACATGGCGGCGCCATCGTAAATATGGCTTCGACCCGTTCACTAATGTCTGAGCCGAATAGCGAGGCATATGCCGCATCAAAAGGTGCAATTACAGCGCTGACACATGCGATGGCAGTCTCACTTGGTAAGGACCAAATTCGGGTCAATTGTATCAGTCCCGGCTGGATTGAGACTGGAGATGTGTCCAAACTCAAAGCGGAAGACCACGAGCAGCATCCATCCGGCCGGGTGGGGGTGCCGTCGGATATTTCAAGGGCCTGTCTGTATTTGTCCGACCCTGCTAATACCTTTGTCACAGGGACTAATCTCGTAGTTGATGGAGGCATGACCCGAAAAATGATATATGAGGACTAGAACCGGGACGTCGCCCCGAAGCCGGTCTTTCGATATCCCTCGAAGCTGGAATAAGCCCAAGTTAAGCACTTGGGCTTATTTGTTTTTGATAAGTCGGTTGCTATAATGAATGTGATTTTACAACAGAACAGGAATGGAGGGAGTGTATGTTCGGGAAAACGTCCCGGAAAGTATTTTGGCTGTTATTACTGATCGGAGGAATGATAATGATCGGGATCAAGTCACCTGCTACAGCTGAAGATGTGGATATACGGGCTGCCTGGGTATGGCAGGCACAGTCTGTTAAGAGTGCAGGAGATGAGCTGCTGGAAAATGCGGCTAAACATAAGATTAATCGGCTGTATGTAAACGTAGACACGACCATATCCAAAGAGGTGTATCGAGCATTTATTGCCAAAGCGGATCGTGAAGGTATTGCCATTGAGGCACTGGGTGGCGACCCTTCCTGGGGTGTTCAAGGCCGCGAGGGTCCGATGCTTCGATTAACTTCATGGGTGCAGGATTACAATCAGGCTGTGGAAGCAAGTGAACGTTTTGATGCAATCCATCTGGATGTTAAACCATACGTGTTGCCTGCATGGAAGGAAGACGCCAAACCATTGGTGCAATCCTGGATCAGTAATATGAAAATGGTTTTAAATCAGGCCAAACAGGATGGCGGAATAGCCGTGCATGTAGATCTGCCTTTCTGGCTCGATTCATACACGGTCAAGGGTGATCGTACAGCAGATGATGCAGATAACGAAGCATTGTCACACTGGTTTATTCAAAATGTAGAACATGTGACCCTGCTTGCTTACCGGGATAATGCACAAGGAAGTAACGGAATTATTCGTTTAATTGAACAGGAGATGCAGTGGGCAGACGCGAGCGGGACAAGTGTTACCGTGGGAGTAAACACCAAGCCGATGCCAGGTGAAGAGTTTACCAGTTTTGCGGGCAAAGGCTCAGCGCAGCTGGAGAATGCGCTCCAAGAGGTCGCAACTGCATTTCGGGAACATACGTCCTATGCCGGTTCAGCTGTCCATGATTTGACGTATTGGGGGGAACTGGAGCCAGGAGAACAGACACCGCCAGAGAAACCAGTGACCCCTCCTGCGAGTGCACCTGAAATTCGCGGCACTTATATCTGGGAGGCTTCACAAGTGACGGATGATGGCGGCGACCACATTCTGGCTTTTGCCAAGCAGCAAAAGATTAACTGGTTATACGTACGGCTTGATCTGGATCAGCGCTACTCCAGTTATCGCAGTTTTGTAAAAAGAGCGAAAGCTCAGGGGATCGAAGTTCATGCGATGGGCGGACATCCGATCTGGGGCAAAAAGGAGAATCGTCCTCGGATCAAACGACTGATCGATTATGTAAAAAACTACAATGCCGAAGTGGAACCGGATGAGCGGTTCGAGGGCATCCATCTGGATATCGAGCCTTATACGTTGCCCGAATGGGAGGCTAAGCGGAATACGTTGCTGACCGAGTGGGCATCGAATATTGCCTATTTCCAAGAAGAAACGAAGAAAGACAGCAACCTTGAAACCAGTGCGGATCTTGCGGTGTGGCTGGATACCTACCCGCTACCAGGAAAGGATATCTCTGTTACCGAGTTCATGATTGATACGCTTGATCATGTATCCTTGATGGCATTCCGTAACACTGCAGAAGGCTCTAACGGGATCGCTGCAGTCGTAAGTCAGGAAATGGAGATTGCAGATCGTCTGGGTAAACGACTGCTCATTTCCGTCGAAATGAAAGAAAATTTTGAAGGTACACATATTTCATTTCACGAAAAAGGAGCCGAGGAGATGGAGAGTCAGCTCATCAAACTGCCAGACCTGCTCTCTAAATACAAGGCTTACAAAGGCAATCTGGTCCATGCTTATGATTACTGGATTGAAGCCAAACCTTAACGGGTTTCATGAGCATAGTAAAATTTATTTGTGTTAGTTAGAAAAGGCTTTGGGACTTCACCTCGCGTGAGGTTCCGGGCTTTTTTTGTGGAAAAAATCTGGAATAGTGTCACCGAATAGGCTCCTGCACAATACGATGTACGGTGATGAACAGTTGCTGCATGGGAGGGATCAGTAAATGGCTGTAATTAAGGCCAACACGGAAGACGTCAGACTGCTGGCCAGATTGATGAGGGCAGAGGCCGAAGGAGATGGGCAGCAAGGAATGCTACTGGTAGGCAATGTTGGCGTGAATCGTGTGCTGGCGGACTGCCTGGATTTTGGCAACATTCGTGATATGAACCGCATGGTCTTTCAGAATCCGGGAGGCTTTGAGTCGACGCAGAAGGGATACTTCTATCAGCGGGCGAGACAATCCGAGATTCGGTTGGCACAACGGGTCATTAACGGAGAGCGTTTCTGGCCGGCGAGCAACTCGTTATGGTTTTTCAGACCAGTTGGAGATTGTCCGGCGACGTGGTATAACCAGCCCAACACGGGACGTTTCAAGGCGCATTGTTTCTTTAGTCCAACCGGGGAAGACTGTCCGGACGTCTATTAATCCATTACCAATTTTCATATTCAGGGAGGAATTATTGTGATTAACACACCTTATCAACCAACTCAAACTATGGGGCAACAAGCCAACTCCGTATTGGGCGCACAAGCCAATTCAGTATTAGGGACACAAGCGAATTCTCAAGTTCAGGGAACGGCTTACAAAGTCGGTAATGGCATGCCGTCGATGGCACCAACACCTGGTATGGTATCTCCTAGCTCCACCAGCGTACCGCCACTCGTATCCAGCGGAAGCCCAATGACACCGTCAGGAACGGTCGTTTCCACTACAGCTCCACAGTTTGAGCAATCATACATTGAAAATATTTTGCGTTTGAACCTGGGTAAATTCGGTACATTCTACATGACATACGAAGGAAACAAAGAGTGGAATGCTCGTATTTTCCAAGGGATTATCGAAGCAGCTGGACGTGACCACATCATTATCAGTGATCCTAAAACAGGCAGAAGAATCATGTTGCTGATGGTTAACTTCGACTATGCAACGTTTGATGAGCCATTGCTGTATCAATATCCTGGCGTTGTTGGCAACTATCCACAAGCGCCAAGCAGACGTTAATTCTCCGTTAATACCAACACATAAGTCTATCCATGCTGTCCTGACTGCAGTTCTCATCTGCAGACAGGACGGCTTTTGCATTTGTAGTCGAAAATAAAGTAACCTAATCAAGAGTTCAAGGCACTTACATATGAGAACACAAAAGTGAAGCAATAGATATACAAGTTCAGACAGTAATGAACGACAGATGAAGGGAGTCCGCGGTATTGAAATCATGGATTGAAGGAGCAATACAGGGAGAAACGGAAGCTTATGAACAACTGGTGACGCATTTTCGAGGAATGGCACTTGCCGTGGCCTATCAGCAGTTACAGGATGCATATGGCGCGGAGGATGTTGTTCAGGAGGCGTTTACCGAAGCATTTGCCAATCTGTTCAAATTGGAGAAGCCGGAAGCTTTTCCGGGATGGTTCAAAATCATTGTTGAAAGGCAATGTTATCGCTGGCTCAGACGCAAGCGGCATTCGGTGGTTCCTATGCAAGAAGTAGAGACTGTATTCCTTGAAGAAGATCAGACCCGTAATCCAGAAGCTCAAGCGATCCAGAAGGAGTTGCAGGAAACGCTACGTCGTTCAATTGCCCAGTTGCCATCATCGATGCAAGTTGTGGTTGAGCTGTTTTATTTTCAAGGCTACACGCTCAAAGAAATATCGGACTTTCTTGATGTGAATGTATCTGCATTAAAGAAAAGGCTGTTTGATGCCCGAACAAAACTCAAGCGTTCACTGCCTATACGAAATCTGGCATCCGTGTTCAATGAACTTCATGAAGGAGGAAAAGGCATGTTGCATATTATGAATGGTGATCATGCGGCCAATCGCTTACGGGAAAGCGGTATACAAGGAGACATTCTCGTTTGGAGGGAATTGTACACGTATGGTCCTGTAACTACAGCTATGGCGGACAGGAGCGCACGTCAGCATCGTGCTGTTGTGTTGGAAGAGGAACTGGGCATACCGCAGAAGGTGTATTTGCAGATTGAGTCATTAGATGAGAAGCTTCGCTCGTTACAGCAGTATAAAGAGATTGTGTTATGGTTCGAGTATGACCTTTATGATCAAACGATGTTATCCTATTTGCTACATTATTTTAGCGGACAAGATCTACAGAACATACGTCTGAATCTCCTTTGCATCGATTCGTACCCCGAGGTAGAGCATTTCAGAGGACTGGGACAGCTTACTCCCAAGCAGATCGGAAGTTTGTCAGGCAACTGGCATGTCATTGAAAAACAGGAACTTCAGGCTGGAAAACAGTTCTGGGAAGCGTACAGTTCATCTGACAGTTGGTTGCATCAAGAATACTTAAAGTCCGGAATGAATGAACTCCCATTTGCAAAAGCAGCATTCGAGGCGCATCTGTCCAGGTTGCCTTCCGTAACCAATGGCTTGGGTTGTATTGAACAGACCACATTGGAAACCATCAGAGCAGGTATTCATCGTCCGTACGACCTGTTTCGTAAGGTAGGAGATAAGTTGCATGTGCTCGGCATGGGTGATCTGGAATACTGGGCACATCTGAAGCGGATGTCGGAAGGGCCAGCTGCACTTATCCGCATGACAGGAGCGGCAAGTTTTCCGAAGTATAACCAGTATGATCAAGCATTTCGTGATGCTGTATTGTCTCTGACCGAACTCGGGATTCAGGTAATGAATGGTGAAGTCGACTGGACTACCTTCAGAGAGGATGAATATTGGGTGGGCGGATTGCTTATTGGAAAAAATCATCAATCCAGTTGGCGCTGGAATCCGGCTGAAAAGATGCTATGTGAGATTTAAAGGACTTCCTGAATTCATAAAATGTGAATAAAACAGCGAAATCACTACTTTTGTAAACGAATTTTGTCGATTTGGCCTTTTAGGTGTCATAGGACACGGATTGACTGTGTAGTGTAGAATTATATAATAAAAGAAGTATATCCATGTTATTATGGCGCAAACAGCAGGAGGTGGAAGCATTGGGAAGTTGAAATTGCATATGAACGGCAGAATGGCTAATATCCTACATTTTCGAAGGAGGTGGACCTATTTGCCGAACGATAACGGCGAATAGGAAGAACATTTGAGTGACCCCTTACCGAGTATTATGAGCTTGTTTTTAATTGGTTTACTGGTATTAATGAATGGTTTCTTTGTCTCGGCAGAATTTGCAATGGTCAAGGTGCGGAGTAGCCGAATTGAGGCTTTAGTAGAAGCGGGTAATCGAAATGCGAAATATGCGTCAAACATTATTCGTAATATGGACGCGTATTTGTCAGCTTGTCAGCTAGGCATTACGTTAGCTTCACTAGGACTTGGATGGCTGGGAGAGCCCGTCATTGCACGACTGCTGGAGCCTGTATTTACGGCATTTGGACTGGGTCCGGTATATGTGCATGGCATCTCGATTGTCATTGCGTTTGTCATTATTACGATTTTGCATATTGTCCTGGGTGAACTGGCTCCCAAAACGATGGCAATCCGCAAGTCAGAGGCCATTACACTGTGGTCTGCGGCACTGCTGACCTTCTTTTACAAATTGATGTATCCTTTTATCTGGGTGCTGAACGGCATGGCTAATGCCTTGCTCAGATTGTTTCGGATGGCACCTGCTTCAGAACTGGATGAAGCGCATAGTGAAGATGAAATACGTATTCTCATGAAAGAAAGCAATAAGAGCGGTTTAATTGATAACACTGAATTAGCACTTGTTGATAATATATTTGATTTTACGGATACAACCGCCCGTGAAATCATGATTCCGCGGACGGAAATGATCTGTCTCAACGCCAATCAGTCCATGCTGGAAAATATGGAGATTGCGAGCGAAAGCATGCGTACCCGGTATCCGGTATATAACGGAGACAAGGACCATATTATCGGCTTTATTCACATTAAGGATCTGATGCGTTCACAGTTAACAGAAACCATATCCGTGATTCGTCCGATTCTGGCTGTGCCTGATACGACGTTAATTAGTGATCTGCTCAAGCGTATGCAGCGTAGCAAAACACAAATTGCTGTTCTGATCGATGAATACGGGGGAACCTCCGGCATGGTCACGCTTGAAGATATCATGGAAGAGATTGTTGGTGAGATTCAGGATGAATTCGATCAGGAACGTCCGACCATTGAACAAGTGAATGAGATGGAATACTCGATTGACGGATTAATGCTGATTGAAGAAGTTAGTGAACGATTCGGTATCGAGATGGATCGAACGGATTACGATACGATTGGCGGCTGGTTATATTCCAGAGTGGATGCGATTCCTCCTGAAATTGGCCAATCCGTGGAGTATGATGGATATCTGTTTATTATTGAGGAGACGGAACACAAACGAATCTCGCGTGTACATGTGATGAAGCTTGAAATGCTCGTTGAAGATGCAGGGGCATAGCTTCTCAAATGTATTATATTTATCCTTTAAGATACAAAGGTTTCGAAGTCTATAATTTGGGTTCTACACAAGAAGGCCGCTTGTTTAGCGGCTTTTTTGTGTATGGTTTTAGACAGTTGAGTGCGTGTCCTAGAGCCGTAGCCTAGTCAGTTATAACATCTTCTCGTGAGTTAACGCGTACTTTAGAATCGTTTAAGATATCTAAAATTAGGTCTGTCAAAGGGGTGTTATTGACATCCCATGTTCATTATAATATCCTTTACATGCTATAGCATGTATATAGCAAAATTTAACTTCCCTGAGAAATAGTGCTCTCTGGAGAAGAATAGCATCAATTCAAGTTCTCTAACAAGATTATTTTTTAAAATTTTGTGGAATTATATAGAATATCGAATTTATATTCTATATGAATAAACAATAGTGGGCACGATGAATTTTATACGAGGACTGATAAACGTGAGTAATAGGATTGGATGGAACAAAAAGGACTTTATAGGGGTATCTATCATACCTATAGAGATATTACTTGGCACAGTATTAGGACAATTCTCCTTAGAGAAAAATCAACTATTAGGCATAACTCTAAGTTTGGGTATCTTTCTTACAGGCTTTCTAGTTATGATATGGCTGTATAAAGATTTCTTAAGTTCCCAATGGAAACACTACAAACAAAATAAACTATGGATAAAATTGTTTTTCAACGCTTTACTTGTGCTCGGCGCTTTTGGAATTTTAAGTTTAACTCGTTCTCTTATGGATAAACCTTTGTCTGTTAATGATACATATAGTTTATCTAACGCGATGGTTAGTATGATGTTAATTGGTTCAATTCAGCCTTTTATTGCTCCATTCGCTGAGGAGTTGACCTTTCGTTATTTATTATTCGGAAAATTCAATTCAACCCTGTTAAAATTGTTGATGTTTTTTGTGTCTTCGATTTTATTCGGGCTAATTCATATCAATAATTTTAATGGCGACTGGATACAAACGATTCCTTATATGATCATAGGGGCATACTTTGCTGTGATATACCTCGTATATAAAAATATATGGTCAAATATAATCGTACACTGGATTTTTAATTCAATAAACTCTATTGTTCCAGCTATAACTATAGTTGTCATGAAGCTAATAGGAGCCGTTTGAATGTTCCTGCCAAGCAAAGATGACATCGGTACTATTTTTTTCTTAGGGTTCTTTTATTTTCATTGAATGAGGAGATCAAATATGGATTACATTATTCTAGCCGGCATTGTGGTTGCGGCGATTGGCTTGTTATTATTAATCGTAACAACCAAATATACAGGAGGGCCGAATTGGGGGTATCCTTATCGAACTACCAACAAAGCATTATCTGCTTTAGGGTGGTTATTTTTAATTATTGGCTTAGCAATTATCGTTTTTAAAGCAAAACTCAATGGACAATTGGATTAAATGGTCATGTTCAAACCGCAGTTGTGAGAAAAAAACATATTCCATTGAAGTCGCAACAGATTACTGGAACCAAATGCTGCTTCAGGTTGACGCTGTAAGAACCTCATGGTATTATTCAATTCAATAAAAGAAGAGGAGGCTCGTTCCTATGATTCATTCCATACGGCTTCGATAAGCAGGTCAAAAAAAGCGGATTTTACCACAATCGTGGGCTTTTTTGATTTGCTTATTTTACGTATGGAGAGACATAGGTTTCGAATGGGGTAGTTTATTTGTGCTATGCTGATTCGAAGTGTCTTCTATACGTGAGTAATGCAGATTTGAGTCCACAGTGGACTTGGATCTGCATTTTTTATTACATCCAAAATGCTTGACATAGAAAGGAGGGAAGACCTCATGAGATATATGCATTGGTATTTCTTTATATAATCCCCCTTCTTAAATCGCAGGTCATCCTGCGAACGTGAAAACTGCGATTTTTGAAGGAGGAACTCATGATGAGTATATTAATTAAAGCAAAAGAGATTGTTGTGGAATATGCGGGCCGTGAGGTATTCAATATTGAACATTTGGAGCTTTATGAATATGACCGGATCGGCTTGGTTGGCGCCAATGGGGCGGGCAAGAGCACATTGTTAAAAGTGTTACTGGGTGAGATTCCCGAATCTTACGGGAAAGTTGTGAGGAATGGCAGTTTTTCTTATATCCCGCAGATGGAGCAGGGCGGGGCTCAGAGCGATGTGGATTATGCATTAGCGGGTAAGCTTGGAATAGACCGCTTAGATGCTGAGCAGATGAGTGGCGGACAGGAAACAAGGCTGAAAATTGCTCAGGCTTTGTCCAGTTCAGTGCACGGCATTTTTGCAGATGAACCCACGAGCCATCTCGATTCGGAAGGAATCCATTTCTTGATCCATCAGCTCTCTTTTTATACGGGAGCGTTGCTGGTTATCAGTCATGATCGGGAATTTCTTGATCAAGTGGTTGATAAAATTTGGGAACTGAAGGATGGGAAGATTACGGAGTATTGGGGTGGATATTCCGATTATTTGGCTCAGAAGAATGAAAACCAGAAAAAGCAGGAAATCCAGTATCAGCAATATGTGAATGAACGAGAACGACTGGAAAAAGCGATAACTGAAAAAAGGAATCAGGCTCGGAAAGTCGATCAGAAAGAGAAAGGGGCTGCAAGGAAAAACAACTCTGATCAGGGCGGACGGCTTGCTCATCAGAAATCTGTGGGGAGTAAACAGAAGAAACTTCATCAAGCCGCCAAAAATATGGAACAACGGATTGAAGCGTTAGGCGAAGTCCAAGCACCGGAGATGAATCGTACGATTCACTTTCGTCAGAGTCATGCGTTAGAACTTCACAATCCATTTCCGATTATAGGAAATGAGATGAACAAAGCCTTTGGTGATACTGTCATTTTGGAAAACGCATCTTTTCAGTTCCCGCTCGGGGATAAGATCGCGCTGACCGGTGCGAACGGTGCAGGGAAAACAACGTTTCTTAACATGATCTTGAACCGTGAACAGGGCATCATCATATCGCCTAAGGCAGAGATCGGTTATATTGCACAACAAGCATACACACTTGATCACCACCAGGCCGTCATCGAATTCATACAGGAGAACTGTGACTATGAAGTGCCGGAGATTCGAGCTGTATTAGCATCTCTAGGGTTTTCTCCGCATGATGTGCGTAAGCGGTTGGCGGTATTAAGTGGCGGCGAGATGATGAAGTTGCAGCTGGCGAAAATGTTGCTTGGCCGATACAATATTTTGCTTATGGATGAGCCGAATAATTTTCTTGATCTTCCTGCAATGGAAGCGTTGGAGCATTTAATGAAAAGTTATGCAGGCACAATTATTTTCATCTCACATGATGAACGTTTAATCGAGAACGTCGCCGATCAGGTATATGCTATAGAGAATAAACAAATCGTTCGAATCAGGTAATCAGAAGATGATGTTGCTGTTTGTATAAAGTAGATCTAGATTCCGTCCAAATGAAGCCTATTCTTTATCATACGAGATGGATTAATTTAGGTTTCATCGTTTTTGTTAATCCGGAAAATGATGAAAGGACGCTGCCGATTGAACCATCGGGCGTCCTTATTTTTTTGAAACCAGTTATCTATTCCGTCCGTTTAATAGATTACACCAAAAATTAAAACAAGGCTGGGGAGGAATGAAGATGCATAATATCCTAAGACGAGGCAGACAAATATGCCGTACGCCAATCTTGAAAGTAGGTCTGATTCTGGCTTTGACTGCGCCAGTTATTCTTGTTCTGCCTACAGAATCGTCCGCAGTTGCAAGTCCGATCATCAGCGTGTCGTCGGGAGCGCGAACTGCTCCGCCGCCACTCGAACCTCAGGAGTATTTCCTCCAATCAAGGGCTGCCAAACCTGTACATATCTATCAGGCGACTTGTACATTAACACGCGGAGACGGACTTCATGCCATCGTAAAAACAGCGACTAGAACATTTAAAGACATGAAAACCTTGTCTGTGAATTATCGATTGGAGCGCTGGACAGGAACAGCTTGGGTAACGTTCGCAGGCAGCTCCTCAACACAGACCCAAACGAATCTTCTTCGATCCAATTCGGATTGGGAGATCACATCCGGTTATTATTATCGTGTCACTAGTGTTCATACTGCTCATGATGGGATGACATCGGATCAGTCTACACATACATCACCTAGTGTATTGTTTTAATTTATTTTGATTTGGCAGGAGAATTTTGCTCCAGAAAATCGTTGGCGATTGCAATCATCTCCTCTTCAGTCACGGTTCCAAACAGACTCATACTTAGAGAACCTGTCATCCACTGAATAGAATTGAAGGGGGGTCCCACATACATGAGTGCTTCACTATCATCTGCAAGCTTCACAACAGTGCTTTTCTGCAGTGATGTTTTCTCAAGAGACTGCCCTGGCTTAACGTATTCATAATCGAACTGGATAAGCTCGTCTGTATCACTTTTACCCTGAATGGAGTATTTCACCCTCATCATATCGGACTCGTAATAGTTGTCAGGATTGACGGGATTCTCTGTATCCAGTACGAGTTCATATTTTATCTTGTCAAAACGGGCAGGAATGGCTTTGGATATAATAAATTCACCGATAAATCCATCACGAGCGATCTTTTCCGTAACCGCAACGGGGCGGAAAACATGTTTGTTGAGTTCAAAGGCAGGAATGTCTTCCGCTTCATCATGGATAATTGTGCTCGATTCAAGGTCAGGTGGTGGCGGTGTTTTGGCGGTTGAGGGATCGGGACTCAGATTTACAGACTTATCCTCAACCATGATCGATTTCATGCCATTACTCCAATCTTTGATCGATTGAACAATAGGAGATACGGCTTGTGTTCCCGAGGGCAGACTGAAAATAACGGCTCCAATGGTCACAGAAGCTGCCACGATGCCCGATAGCTTGAAGGTGCGTATTTTACGTTTACGTGCGCCAATTCTTTCGATCTCCTTATGTATCTTTTGCCAGGATTGCTGCATGGATTCTGTACGGGAGGCGGAAGGGGTAGAGGCAGCTTGCTGGAAAGCTTCATCAAATGCCTGCTCAAACGCTGCATCAAAGTATTCATTTTCAAGACCTGAATCGAATTGATGTTCAAGCTTATTTAGCTTGCCTTTGCTCAATGCTTCCACCCCATTCCTTATGTAATTTCTTCTTGATACTGCCACGTGCCCGGAATAAACGCTGTTTCACAATGTCTTCTGTGGTGCTTAACAATTCAGCAATTTCCCGATAAGAAAAGCCTTCTTTCCACCGTAACTCAACCAGAACGCGGTATTCCGGCTTCAGCTGAGAAAGGTAACGCTCGATGGATTCTTGCATCATCTGAGTCTCAACTATGTTTTCCACCGAAACAGCGGTTTGATTCATCGTCTCTATATCTATAAAAACACTGTCCGTGTCCAGTTGGTTACGGTTATTTTTATTTTTTCTCAAATAATTTATTGCGGTATTCCGGGTGACTACTTTGAGCCAGGCTTTAAGTTTAACCTCGTCTTCGAAGAGGGGTTTGTTTTTAATGATTTTAATAAATGCTTCCTGAATAATATCTTCTGCCGCTGTACGTTCCTTAATGATATATACGATTAATCCATACACCATATTGTAGTATTCATAATAGACCTCTTCCTGAAGTACAGGTCCTAATTGATGAAAATCGGATGCGAGTAAAAGCTGGAGCCGATTGGCCATGGTGTTCTCCTTTCTGGTCAACAGTCCACAAACATTGGTATCATTACATTTTACAACAGATTATGGAAACGTTACAATGTCCGATAGACCTGTTTACAGTCCTGAAAAGAGGGAGTTCCGACCCTGTTTGATGTTTGCTGAAAAAGAAAAAACAGACGATCTTGCAAACCATGGAATCCATGGCAGCAAAATTGCCTGTTCAATATAAAAGTTTTTTTAAAACGCCCAATTTCCTTTCAGGAAAATCGGTTCACGGTCTCCACTGGCTGTAATGCCATAGATATCTGTCTCAGGAGAACCCATCATGAAATCAACATGAGTGATGCTGGAGTTCATACCGCGTTCCGCAAGCTCTTCGGGAGACATCGTTTTGCCTCCTTCGATATTGGAAGCGTACGAACTGCCAATTGCCAGATGGCAAGATGCGTTCTCATCATACAGCGTTGTATAATACAGAATGCCGCTTTCTGAGATTGGAGAGTGGAAAGGTACAAGCGCAACTTCGCCAAGATAATGAGAACCTTCATCCATGGAGATGAGGCGTTCCAACGTTTCCTGACCTTCCTCTGCATGAAAGTCCACAATCCGCCCCTTCTCAAATGTGAGGGTAAACCGATCGATAATGCTACCGCCGTAACTTAGCGGTTTGGTACTCGCCACTGTGCCGTTCACACCGTATTTCGCTGGAGCGGTGTACACTTCTTCCGTTGGAATATTGGCTACAAAAGGTGTACCTTGTGCGTTTACGCTACCAGCCTGCGCCCAAATATGTCCTTCAGGGAGCTCAATCGTGAGATCTGTGCCTGGGGAGATGTAATGCAGTGCATGGTACTTCTTGTTATTGAGCGCCACGGCTCGTGACTCCAGACGTTCGATATGTTGTTCCCACGCAGCGATTGGATCTTCAACGTCCGCGCGTACAGCGGCAAAGATCGCATCCCAGAGCTGATTCATCTGTTCTGCTTGTGGGAGATCAGGGAACACCTTGGCCGCCCAATCCGGTGAAGGGCAAGCAATGCCCGTCCAGCTCATTTTATCAGCTTGCAGATACTGACGATACTTAGCCATCGCCTGACCAAAGGAGCGCTGGTTCGCCGAGATTCTAGCCGGATCAATGCCTTTCATCAAATCCGGGCTGGAAGATAAAATTGTCAGAAAAACGGCATTATTCTCTGCGAGTTCCTCCATCTCTGCCGCATGCCACTTGGGAAGTTCATCGAAGGACTCCTCAGGAGCCATTTCAAAGCGAAGACGGTTGACCGTTTCATCGGAGTATTTCACGATAACTTGTTTGGCCCCGGCTTCATATCCTTTACGTACCAATAGTTGCACAAGTGGTGCTGCATCAATCATGGCATTGATGACAAAAATCTGCCCCGGTTGCACGTTTGCCCCAACTTTGACAGCGAGTGCAGCGTATCGATCCAGCTTTTGTTCAAAACTCAACATCGAATGTCCCTCCATAATCTTTAAATATGAGTACAATTCAGACACAGGAAAAGAGAGGAGAAATCTCCTCTCTATGCATGGAGCATATTAGAATGCCCAGTTTCCATTCACGAAGATCGGTTCTTCCGCACCTTCCGAAGTGACACCATTGATGTTCATCTCACCGGAACCAATCATGAAATCAACGTGAGTCAGACTGGAGTTCATGCCATGTTCGATCAACTCTTCCTTAGACATCGTCTTGCCGCCTTCCAGACAGAAAGCATACGCATTTCCGATCGCCAAGTGATTGGATGCATTCTCATCAAACAAGGTATTGTAGAACAGAATGTTCGTATCCGAAATTGGAGATTGATGTGGAACAAGGGCAACTTCACCCAGATAATGTGCACCTTCATCCATTTCGACGAGGTTCTTCAGTGCATCAAGCCCTTGCTCAGCAGTGTAATCAACAATGCGTCCATTCTCAAATGTGAGGGAGAAGCCGTCAATCAGATTGCCACCGTAACTAAGCGGTTTTGTGCTGCGAACAGTACCATTCACACCGGTTTTCAGCGGTGCAGTAAATACTTCCTCTGTAGGCATATTGGCAATAAACACATGTCCTTGCTCGTTTACACTGCCTCCGGATACCCAGATGTGACCTTCTGGAAGTTCGATGGTTAAGTCTGTACCTGGCGCGGTATAGTGAAGTTTTTTATATTTTTTGCTGTTCAGCAGATCTGCGCGGGAGTCAAGGTTCTGCAGGTGAGTTTTCCATTCAGCGACAGCATCTTTTTCACCAATCCGTACCGTTTTGAAAATAACATCCCACAGGCGGTCCACTTGCTGTGCTTCAGGCAGATCCGGGAATACTTTAGCAGCCCATTCAGGAGAAGGGACAGCTACGATGGACCAGCTGAATTTATCAGCCATTTGATAGGCACGATATTTCTCCAGCGCTTTGCCGCGCACTTTCTGACTGGTTACGATGCGCTCCTGTGCCACTCCGTTCAGCAGATCCGGATTTTCCGCGATGACATGCAAGATTGCCGCGCCTTCTTCAACAAGCTCTGTCATTTCAGCTGCGAACCATTTTGGTTCGATCGAGAATGCCTCATCCGGCGCCAGATCATAGTGAAGTCGAGTAACCGTTTCGTCACTCCAGTTGACTTTGACCAGTTTTGCACCCGTGTTGTACGCAGCCTTAACGATCAATCGTACAAAATGAGCTGCCGTGATTGGCGCATTTACGACTAACGTTTGTCCAGGGTGGACATTGACACCTACTTTGACAGCCAGTTCAGCATATTGTTGCAGATTTGATTCAAAATTGTTCATGCTATTTTTTCCTCCAATGTGATATGAATATCGTAGCTGGCGGTCTATTATAGTCCTCTTTGAAGTTTATGAGGATTCAGCATAGGGCCTTCATTGAATAATGTATACGTTGCTACGATATATATTGTACAATTAACCAATAATAATTACCAAACAGCTTTGCCAGAAAGTTGGAGAAAAGCACCAAAAGGGAGTTTTTTGGACGCTTGAATCGAAGATTTATTGAAGTGAGGCTTTAAACGAGAGATTAAAGGAGAGTATAAAAGTGAGTATTGAAATTATTCGCGCAGAAATGCGTCGTGAGGATGAAAAAAGTTTCGTAGGTAGCACGGTGTTCAAAACAGATGGTGATAAATCCGTATATGAAATTACGTTTATGAGCAAGAACGGCAAGGACTGGGACTACAGCTTGCACTTCACGGAACAGTCGGGTGATGAGGAAGAGTTGCTGAAAATGGACGAGTTGCTCGAAAATGATGATGATTTGTACAATCAATTGCTGGATGCAGCCTTGGATGCTTACCCGGCTTAATGTAAAGTAAATATTCTTGTTCTATTGTCCGAGTTACCTGACTATACTAGACGGTGTGTGCCCTGGGAAGGGTGTCCGCCGTCTATTTTTATTTCCGAGATTCCGAATAGATATTCCAGAAAAGGGAAGTCTACGAGATGAACTAAACCAGAGAGACAATTCGCCTGATGGGAGGTAACCGTGAATGGCATTTGACAATCTGATTACATCAGGAATGACCAGCGTAGAGGAAGTTGCTCCTGATATTTTGAGCTTGCGTACCCTTTTTGTGAATGTCGTGTTCATTGGAAAACCGGGAAGCAGGAGCTGGGTCCTTGTGGACACAGGAATGTCAAAATTCACGAATCACATTGTTGATGTGGCAACCGAGCGTTTTCAAGGTCCGCCGTCTGCCATTATTTTAACGCATGGTCATTTTGATCATGTGGGAACGGTAATTGAACTGGAGCAATTCTGGGGAGTGCCGGTATACGCGCATCCACTTGAAATACCTTATCTCACAGGTTTGAAAAATTATCCTCCGGCAGACCCTTCTGTGGGTGGAGGCCTCATGGCGCAGTTGTCTTTTACGTATCCGAACGAAGCCATTAATCTGGATGATCGGATATTCAGTCTACCCCAAAATCATACGGTGCCCGGCACAAAGGGGTGGAACTGGATTCATACGCCAGGTCATACACCGGGACATATATCCTTGTTCCGCGAAGCAGATCGATTACTGATTGCGGGTGATGCGATTGTCTCGGTCAAACAGGAGTCGCTCTGGAGTGTTCTGCTTCAGGACAAACAGTTACACGGCCCTCCGGCGTATTTTACAACGGATTGGGAGGAAGCGCATGAATCGGTTCAGCGTATCAGGCAACTGGAGCCGAGAACGGTTGTGACAGGGCATGGACATGTGTTAAGCGGGGAGATGTTACATGAATCACTCCGGCATCTCGACATGCATTTTGAAGAAGATACGGTACCCAAGCAGGGTAAGTATGTAGAATGAGAAAACATAGACCGTTACTCGTGAGTGAGTTGAAGAGCGATGAAGACCAACAAAGAGTGATCAAGGCAGCTGATCGTGCAGCTGTCTTTTTGTTTTGCGCTTGCCTGTTTAATTTGTTCTCGATCTCAGATTGTTCTTTTAGGCGCAATCATGATATAGTCGAGCCGTATAATATAACCTTAGTATGCAGGAGGTACATATAACGATGACACAACAGAATACAGCGTTTGAAGAGCAATTTGGCGGTATTCCCGCGGTATGGCTACGCTTTGGTTCATTTGAAGCGGCGGTGATTCCAAGCGTTGGCGCGAACCTGGTAGCTTTTCGGGATACGGAAAAAGGATACAGCTACCTGCGCGAACCGGATCAGGATCAGATGGATGAATTCATGGCGGCTCCTGCCGTGTACGGTATTCCGATTCTGTCTCCTCCTAATCGATATGAAGACGGTCGTTTCCCTTGGGATGGAAAAGTCTATCAACTACCGATTAATGAACCCGCGACAGGCAACCATTTGCACGGATTTTTGCATGATGTGGCGTGGACAGTTGAGGGATTCGGTTCTAATGATCTGGAGAGTTATGTCACACTCAGCCAAAACATTGGAGAAGGCCATGCTTTTTACAAATATTTGCCGTTCACCTTCAGTGTAACGCTTCGTTACTCTCTGAGCAGTCATGGTCTGCAGCAGCAGTTAATCGTGAACAATACGGGCACAGAATATATGCCGAACTTGTTTGCTTTCCATACAGCGATCAAAGTTCCTTTTGCTCCGGACAGTCAGTCCTCGGATTATACAGCCAAAGTGACGATTGGCCAGCGCCGTGAATTAAGCGAGCGTTCGCTACCGACAGGACAATTTCAACCGCTTACACTGGAGGAAGAACAGCTTAAACAGGGCGGAGTTAGTCCGTTTTTTGCAGCGATGGATAACCACTATACCGCCGAGCCGCAAAATGGCCGCAATTACATGGAACTGACAGATCATCGCACAGGAGACAAACTGGTGTACGATGTAGGCACGTCCTATAAACATTGGATGATCTGGAACAACAATGCCTGCAATGAATTTTTCTGTCCGGAACCACAGATGAATCTGGTTAATGCTCCGAATGTGGAGGGGATTTCCGCAGAAGAGAGTGGTCTCGTTGGATTACAACCAGGTGAACTCTATGAACAAACCAGCCGTTTGTATCCGATTGCTGCTCAAATTGCTGCTCAAAAATAAAACGGGATAGATTGAACTTGCTTCTGACCTATTCGTTTTGCGCTACGCTTACAATTTTGTCGAAAAGGTGAAAACCTGTTCGTAAATCATGTATAATATGACGAGATACACAAGCTTTGTAGAGACCCAGACCAACATTTTGGAGGAGGACAAGCAAGTGGAATACCGCATTGAGAGAGATACGTTAGGCGAAATGAAAGTACCAGCCGACAGGCTGTGGGGCGCTCAGACGCAGCGCAGTAAGGAAAATTTCCCTATTGGACGCGAGCATATGCCGATGGAATTGGTGCGAGCTCTCGCCATTTTGAAGAAAAGTGCTGCGGCCAGTAATCATAAATTAGGCAAATTATCAGCGGCGAAAGCAGATGCGATTGCTTATGCTGCTGATGAAATTATTGCAGGACGTATTGATGATCACTTCCCACTCGTGGTATGGCAGACGGGTAGCGGTACTCAATCCAACATGAACGTGAATGAAGTTATTGCTAACCTGGGTAACCAGCTGCTGGAGCAAAAAGGTAAAGAAGAGCGCCTACATCCGAATGATGATGTTAATATGTCGCAAAGCTCCAATGACACCTTCCCAACAGCGCTGCATGTCGCGGGCGTTCTTGCGGTGGAGGATCAGTTGTTGCCAGCGATTGCAGTGTTGAAAGCGACTTTTGCGGAAAAAGTGGAAGCGTTTAAGGATATCATCAAAATTGGACGTACTCACCTTCAGGATGCAACGCCGATTACGCTTGGGCAAGAGATTAGCGGCTGGGAAGCTATGCTGGGTAAGAGTGAACGTATGATCCGCGAAAGCGTAGAGTACATGAAGGAGCTTGCGATTGGGGGTACGGCTGTAGGAACAGGAATTAACGCGCATCCTGACTTCGGTGATCTTACAGCCAAGGAGATTGGTAAGCATACAGGTAAAGATTTCGTATCTGCGCCAAACAAATTCCACGCTCTGACCAGCCATGATGAAGTGGTGTATGCTCACGGTGCAGTAAAAGCGCTTGCAGCGGATATGATGAAAATTGCCAATGACGTACGCTGGCTCGCAAGCGGTCCACGTAGCGGTCTCGGTGAGATTCGTATCCCTGAGAACGAGCCGGGCAGCTCGATTATGCCAGGTAAAGTGAATCCGACACAGAGCGAAGCGATCACGATGGTTGTGACACAAGTGATGGGTAACGATGCGGCGATTGGATTCGCGGCAAGCCAAGGTAATTTTGAACTGAACGTATTCAAACCTGTCATCATTTATAACTTCCTGCAGTCTGTACAGTTGCTCGCTGACTCCATCGTTGCATTTAATGACAAATGTGCTGTGGGTATTGAGCCGAACCTGGATCAGATCAAACACAATCTGGATAACTCGCTTATGCTGGTCACTGCACTCAATCCTCATATTGGATATGAGAATGCAGCTAAAATTGCTAAGCTTGCACATAAAGAAGGTTTGTCCCTGAAGGAAGCTGCGTTACAAACCGGACTTCTTACAGAGGAACAATTCGATCAATATGTAGACCCGGCTAAAATGATTGCACCAAAGGCTTAAACTGATTTTAAACTCCTATATTGTGTCAATTATAAATATCTATGAATAAAGTCCCGGAAAAGCGGCCTGCAAAGCAGGTCGTTTTTCTTATGTAATCACATATTTTTCTTGTCAGCTGATATCTATACATATAAAATACTAATGCAACAGATTTCATGCAACGATTCAGCATTCGTCTATATTTGGAGGGTTTCACGTTGTCTAAAACGAGAAGATTTACGATACGCTCCAAAATTGTATTGGGCTATCTTGTGGTTGTGCTCTTATTTGGTGTAGTACTACTGATCCTTTCGGCCCAAATCGATGTGTTGCAGAAGGAAAATGATTTTATTAGTCATCATGATCTGGACGTACATAATCTGACCAACGCGATTGAGAAAAACGTACTCGATATGGAAACGGGACAGCGCGGGTTCATGCTTACCGGAAAGGAAAGTTATCTGCAACCTTATGATCAAGGTCTTTCCGAGTGGAATACGAATTACGATCAGTTATACGCCTTGATTAGCGATAATCCGGCACAACAGCAAAACTTGCAAAATATTAAATCCCATATCAACCGTTGGATTGAAATTGCTGGTGAACGATCCGTACAGCTCAAGAAGGAAGGCGATCAAGATAAGGTTCTCGCTTTTTTTCAGTCCGATCCGGGGAAAACGGAAATCGATCTGCTTCGCTCCCAGCTGGCTACCTTCCGCAACACCGAAATTTTGCTTACAGAAGCTAGGGTGACGGATTTGGCGAACCGGAGTTCAACTTTGCTGACAATCATGTACACCTTGTGGGGTCTGATTGCAGCACTATCCATCGCCGCGGCTTTCATTGTATCAGGCAACATTGTTAGAACGCTTCAAGAGGTAAAGCACACGATTAGCGATATTTCCAGAGGCGGTAACCTCAAACAGCGGATACGTGTAAGAACACGGGATGAAGTCGCTGATCTCGCACATGAAGCGAATCAACTACTGGATGAGGTGCAGGAGCAAAACCGGGTGAAGGATCAACTTACAGGTGTTGCTACTCTTTTCCAAAACCCTACCACGTTAGAAGGTTTATCACGTTTGTTCCTGAGTGAACTTGCAACGATGTTGGAGATTCCGTACAGCGTGTTGTATTACTGGAAGGACAATCGGTTGTTTCGGGTGGCAGCCTATGCAGGAGATGGGGAGAAGGAACGCTCGCTCGGGAAAATATCACTTGCCCCTGGTGAAGGGTTAGTCGGTCAAAGTGCGATTGAGCAGCGGGTGTTACGAATGAATGATTTACCGCAGAATTACATTCGCATCTCGTCAGGTCTGGGCCATGCCTCAGCGAGTTCGCTTACCGTTGTACCCATCCTGTTTGAAGGAAAGACCGTTGCTGTCGTAGAACTCGCTTCCATGAAGCCATTAACCGAGAAGGCCATGGAATTGATCAAGGAATTAACGGTCATTTTCGGAGTTTCGCTTCATTCTACAGTTACGCGGATGGAACTACAGCACCTTTACGATGAATCGCAAGTACTGAACGAAGAGTTACAGGCACAATCCGAGAAGTTGCAACTTCAAACCGAGGAGATGCAATCTCAGACAGAAGAATTGCAGATGCAAACGGAAGAGTTATATATGTTAAATGAACGCTTGGAGAGTCAGAAGGGTACGGCTGAGAATGCGGTCCATGAACTTGCAGCAACTGCGCATCAGCTGCGAATCAGTTCGGGATACAAATCCGAATTTTTGGCTAATATGTCGCATGAGCTGCGCACACCTCTGAACAGCATGCTGATTCTGTCCGAGATATTGGCGGAAAACAAACATCATCATTTGAGCAGTGAGGAGCAGAACTATGCAGCCGTTATTCACAGATCGGGCAAAGACTTACTTAACTTGATTAACGATATTCTCGATCTGTCGAAGGTTGAGGCTGGACAGATGGAAGTGGAATTTGATGATGTTTACCTCGACATGTTGCCTGAAGTGATGAATCAGTATTTCTTGAAAACGGCTGAACAGAAAAAAATAGATTTTCGTATTCAGCTACAAGGTCCTCTTCCGGCTACGATTGAAACCGATGAAATGCGGATGCACCAGATTCTTAGAAATCTGCTCTCGAATGCGTTTAAGTTCACCAGCACAGGGGAAGTGGCCCTAACCATTTCTCAGGTGCGTCTGACTGACCCTGAACACGCCGGTCAAGAAACCGAAGTCATTGCTTTTTCCGTTAGTGATACGGGGATCGGTATTGCGGAGGATAAACTTCTCCAGATCTTTGAGGCATTCAAACAGGCTGATGGAGTAACGGCTCGTAAATATGGCGGTACGGGGCTAGGGCTGTCCATTTCTCAATCACTGGCTTCATTACTTGGCGGTTCAATTTCGGCAACGAGCCGATTGGGCCAAGGCAGTGTGTTTACGCTGTTTCTTCCGCTGTATAGAAAAGGTCACGAGGTTCCGCAGGAGGAGCAAAGTTCAAGATTGTTTGTTTATGAGACAGTTGGTGCTACAGCAGAAGAACGTATCAACCCTTCATCACCTCATGTGGAGCCGGAACTGAAGAATATGGAGATTTTGCTAACGCCTTTGGAAGAATCGTTATTCAGGGATCGACAGATTCTTGTCGTGGATGATGACATTCGTAACGTATATGCGCTTGCAAATGCATTGGAGCAATACGGTATGCAAGTGACCTCTGCTCAGAATGGAACGGAATGTCTGGAGCTGTTAGAGCAGGGAGGTCTCAGACCGGATGTTATTCTTATGGATATCATGATGCCAGAACTGGATGGATATGAAACCACCCGTCGGATTCGAGAGAAACTCGGTCTGACCCAGATTCCCATCATTGCACTCACAGCAAAAGCGATGAAAGAAGACCGGGAAAAATGTATCGCTGCCGGAGCCACGGATTACCTCAGTAAACCGTTGAATATCAAAGATGTGTTATCCCGTATGAAATTATGGATGAGTCACGAAAAGATGGAAATTTGAACGAATCCGCATTGCCGGGTTTAATGCTAAGCATAAAATGCCTATTTCAAATGTTTCAAACCTATGCCCATGACAGCATGATGATGCTGCCTTGAGGACATAGGTTTATTTTTTTCTCATGTAAGTTTCTTTATGGAAATTGATGTTATAATACTTAACAAACAATTAAAGGTTCTCTATTTTTCATTTCGAAATCGGTGGGATTATGAAGCCTAAAGGTCATTGTAAACGATTTGTTTACACAATTGTGTTAAATATATGGGAGGTCATGTCCATGCAGCTTACCGTTAAAGAAGCTTTGCAGGTATACCCGCTGTCTGAAGCCAAATTGATTGCGGGCCGGGAAGGGACTTCACGGATGATGAAGTCAGTCAACGTCATGGACGCTCCTGATATTGCAGATTGGATCAAATCTGGAGAAATGTTGTTTACGACCGCTTTTATGATCAAAGATAGTGAAACAGATACGCTTCGTTTAATGCAACGGCTGAATGAACGTGGATGCGCGGGAATCGGCATCAAGCTTGGACGATTCTGGGATTCGATTCCCCAAGGCATAGTAGAGGAAGCGAATCGACTTCGGCTACCGCTTTTGGAGCTTCCGTTCCAATTCACTTTCTCTGACCAGATGAACGCCTTGTTTAAAGCGGAACATGAACGTAGCCATCGGCTCCTGCACGAAGTTGTGCAAAAACAAAAGAAACTAATGCAGTTCGCTTTACAGCAACAACATCATCGCAATGTGTTTGCCGAAATGTCCACGATCCTCAATTATTCGATTGCCGTTATCGGCTCCCGCGGACATGTGCTCTATGCGAACGATGACGTGATGTCGGACAATGCAGTCACGCAAGGCTGGCCCTGGAAATCAGTCATGCACCGGGTAAAATGGAATCAGGGGAGCTGTCACCGAGTCCCGATTCAACAAAAGGACGAAGAACTGGGTTTCCTGCTGGTGTACACGGATTCTGCCTTGTCTCTACGAGCGGAGGAGGAACTGTTCCAGCAAGCTGCGGATGTGCTCGCCTTTTACATGGATATGACCTACCGTGAGCATATCAATCCAACCGTTCAGGATGAAATGCGGACCTTGCTGACCCAATATATGGAGCAGAAATTGACCATACAGGAGCTCATGACTTTGAGCGAAAATAAAGGAGTGCACCTTTTTCAAGAGACGTATCAGTGTGTGTTAACTACGCTCGAACCCAATGCCTTTGTCGAGGGGAAACTACTCAAACAGATTCATCGTGAGTTGCAGTACAATCCCCTTATGCAATTTACAGCTTCCCAGCATTTTCAGATGAATGAAGGCATACTATCCATCTACAGTTGTCCGACCGGGCGTGATTATGGCGAGGAGTTGTCCGCCTTTCTTTTAAATCGATTTGGCGATGTGCTTATGGCTCAAGAAGCCAAAGGTGCGCCAGGTCCTCGTTTCTGGATAAGCAAAATGAAACATGAGCCAACTTCACTACGTGAAGCATACCAAGAGTGTCTGGATACGCGTCAGTTAGCCCGAAGGCTCGGCATGAAGGATCGGGCACTACAATTTGAAATGTTGGAATTTGCGTATGTATTTCAGCATGTGCCGGAACAAATGATGGAGAACTATTGTCATAAAGTGCTCGAACCTTTGCATGCCAGAGACGGTGATCCCAATCAGGTACTGATGAGTACGCTAGAGTCTTTTATTGAAAATGACGGATTAATTAATGAAGCCGCCAAACAGTTGTATGTGCATCGCAATACGGTAACTTATCGTATGGAGAAGATCGGCAGTCTGTTGCAAATGGATTTCAAAAAGACGAATGATCTGCTCAAATTAAAGCTGGTCTTTACCTTCCGTAAATTCGTGCGAGATAAAGCGCCTGTAAGACTTCGTACGTAATCACTGCTGCTCGTATGATTGGTGTGCTCATGTGATCATGTGTTCTTGTGTTTATAATGCTCGTGATATGAGTGAGACTTAGAGTGTTGGCCATAATTTATATTAAAATTGATTAAACCGCACTTCCTTCATTGGTGAGTGCGGTTTTTTGACATACATAGCAAGTGTAAAAAGGGGGATTCCGTGCGCGGATAACAATTCATTTGTTTGATGTTATGTTATTTTACAAAATCACGTAAATAATATTGCTGTATTCTGAGTCAGTGAATAGAATGAGGAACAATAATTAAATAGAGACCGGAGGTTATCACATGGATGATCTTATACATCTCGTTAACGGCTGGTCTGATCAACGGTTTATGAAAGAATTTGGCTCGTTATTTGAAGAGTCTGCTTGGATTGCAGAGCGTGCTGCCGGTCTTCGGCCTTTTGGTTCATGGGAAGAGATGATGCAGGTTATGACGAAACAAGTTCTTGACTCGGAGTATAAAGAGAAGCTGGAACTGCTCCGAAAGCATCCGGATTTGGGTGCTCGGATTAGTATGAGTACCAGCTCGGTTCGGGAGCAGGCTGGTGCTGGCCTGGATTCATTAACACCGGAACAATATAACGAGCTAAAGCAGTTGAATGAGAGGTATACAAAGCAATTTGGCTTTCCGTTCATTTTAGCGGTGAAGGGCCATACGAAGGGATCTATTTCTGATTCCATAAGACAACGTCTAGAGAGAAGCGAGCAAGAAGAATTCGTAACGGCATTAAATGAAGTGTTTAAAATTGCTACAATCCGTTTGCAACAATGGATGACCGAGCGTGCAAAGTGATCTGAAGAAAAAGGATAAACATAGATCGAAGGTGAATGCCTGATGCAGCCGAATGCTGGCCGGATTACTACACATGTACTGGATACATCTAAGGGTGCTCCTGCTGTAGGAGTGAGAATTGAACTCTATTTTATAAAATGGTCAGGAAACGAGTGGAATGCCCTGAAGATGGCAGAATCATTGACCAATTCGGATGGACGTTTGAATGCACCATTGCTACATGAAGGGAAGCTGGAAGTGGGCGAATATGAACTGCGTTTTGATGTGAAACGCTATTTTGCACAAGATGCTCAAACGGATGTCACACATGTGTTGTGGACCGAAGTCGCTATTCGTTTTGCCGTAAGAGATACCGGAGGCCATTATCATATCCCTTTGTTGATAGCACCGGGGGGATACAGCACGTACCGGGGAAGCTGAAGATAAGACAGGACGGGATAGGGGAGATGGGGATGGGAACGATTCTACTCAAAGGCGCGCAATTGGTCACGATGAATACAGAAGAGGAAGTATTTACGGGAGATCTTCTCATCGAAGATAACAAAATCAAAGAAATGGCGGTGCATATCGATGAGAACTTGGCAGATCAAGTCATTGATGCGCGAGGGAAGGTGTTACTGCCGGGGTTTATCCAGACCCACATCCATCTATGCCAGACGTTGTTTCGTGGACGTGCAGACGATATGGAACTAATGGATTGGCTTCGCAAGCGAATCTGGCCGTTAGAAGCGGCACATGATGAAGAATCGGTGTATTACTCGGCAATGCTTGGACTGGGCGAATTGATCTCTAGCGGCACAACAACCATTCTGGATATGGAGACCGTGAACCATACGGAATCGGCTTTTCAAGCGATGGCCCAGAGTGGCATCCGGGTTATCTCAGGCAAGGTGATGATGGATCATGGTGATGAGGTTCCTGAGCCTCTGCGTGAGAATACGGCGGATTCGCTGCAGCAGAGTGTTGATTTGTTAGAAAAATGGAACGGATTCGGTGGAGGCCGCATTCAATATGCGTTTTGTCCAAGGTTTGTTGTCTCCTGCACAGAACAATTGCTTACGGAAGTACGTGACCTCTCGAATAAATATCACGTCAAAGTGCACACCCATGCTTCCGAGAATCGTGGAGAGATTGAACTGGTCGAACGCGAGAGAGGTATGCGTAACATCGTCTATCTTGATCACATCGGCCTGGCTACTCCCAGATTGGTTCTTGCGCATTGTGTGTGGCTGAGTGAAGAAGAGAAGGAGATTATTCGTAAACGTGGTGTCAAAGTAACCCATTGTCCCGGATCCAACATGAAACTTTCTTCGGGAATCGCGGATATCCCTGACCTGTTGAACCGGCAGATCGCAGTGGGAATCGGTGCAGACGGTGCGCCATGTAATAACAATCTGGATATGTTTCAGGAGATGCGTATGACAGCACTGATCCAGAAGGTGCCGCACGGGCCGACGGTGATGGATGCCAGAACCGTGTTACACATGGCAACGATGGGCGGGGCGGAAGTGTTGGGGCTATCCAGAGAGATAGGCAGTCTTGAAGTCGGCAAAAAGGCAGATATGATCCTGCTTGACCTTGATGATTTTCATACGTACCCGTCCTATGAGACCGACATTTACTCCCGTATCGTGTATTCGGCTACCCGTAGCTGTGTGGAAACGGTCATCATTGATGGCAGTATTGTGCTGAACAATCGTAAAATACAAACTATTGACCGCAGCATCGTATTACGAGAGTCAGATAAATGCATTGCACGGCTAATGAAACGGTTATAACAGAAACGTTGAAAGGCAAATAGTAAAGAGGGGGCGGCCCTATGGAGATGCATGATCTGTGTGTCATTGCCCTTCGTGAAACCCGGAGTGTACTTGCTACTGCGATTAAAGTGGAGGGGCATGCCTATCGCAAACAAGGGGTTTCTATGCTAATAACGGAAGACGGCAGGCTGTTCGGTAGTATCAGTCCGGGTTGTCTGGAGAGTGACCTGCAAGCCAGGGTGAGCCGCGTGCTGGAGACGCAACAACTTGAGCTGGCTTCCTACGATATGAGGCCTGAAGATGACTTGTCCTGGGGCGAAACGATTGGTTGCGGAGGCCTTGTAGTTGTTCTGCTTGAGCCGATCTGTGGCCAGTTACGTGACATGATAATGCAGATGCAGCAATGTTTGGATGCGGCTTTAGCGGTTTCTCTTCTCCGGTCTTTTGATGAGGATTACACTAATGTTACGTATCGTTGCTCGAAGATCGAGTCAGTCAAGTCAGCTGAGCCAGGACAAGAGCGATATTTAACTGCCAATGAACGACCTGATTGTTCCGAAAATGATTTATCGTTGTCCTGTCCTCCTGATCTGGAGGTTAGAAATAATCCTTGGAATCTTCCTCAACATTTTACTTCGCTATATACGCCCAAACCACGTTTGATTATCATTGGCGCCGGAAATGATGTTGTACCGGTCGCCGGACTGTCTCAATCCGCTGGATTCCGTGTCGTTATCACAGATTGGAGAGCATCCTTGTGTACGCCAGAACGATTTCCAGATGCGGAACTCGTGCACGGTTTTCCTCAGGAAGTTTTCCCGCAGCTGAACATCAATGAACATGACTATCTCATCCTAATGAGTCATCAATTCCCCCGTGAACGAGAATGGATAGCGTTATTAGACAACACCAACTATGCATATCTCGGCATTATGGGTTCACGTACCCGAACAGCTCGTTTGTTCGACGGGATGCCACCATTACATCACGTGCATAGTCCAGTTGGATTGTCCATTGGTGCAGATGGGCCAGAGGAGATCGCGATCAGTATTGTTGCAGAGTTGATTACGGTAAGACGTAAGGGAACGGCTGTTAAATCTGCGTTAGTAACCGAAAAAAGGAGCGGTGCTTATGCAAACGACAGGTATCGTTCTGGCGGCTGGCAAGAGCAGCAGACTTGGGCGAGATAAACTATCGGTCATGATGCCGGATGGAAGAGCACTGGCGGCATGGACACTGGAGGCCGCTCTGAATTCCCGGTTGGATCACATCATCTGTGTGGTCAAACCAGAGGATAGTCTTGAATGGTTACCTTCCAAATGGCACAAGGCATTCTCTTACACATATAATCCCGACAAAAGATTGCGTATGGTATTATGTAACGATTTTGCTGGTGGTATGGCAAACTCCATTCGTTGCGGTATATTGACGGCGATGGAATACAAGCCGAAGGGGGTCCTGATACTGATGGCAGACCAGCCCCTTATAACGACAGAGAATATTAATCATGTCACCGCAGTACTGGATTCTAATCCGCTGTCTGATTATGTTGCGGGTACGGACAATGAGGGGAGTAAACCCCCGGTTGCTTTTCGCTCACATATGTTCGGCCCGCTTCTGTCCCTACACGGAGATGAAGGGGCACGAAAAATGCTCCGAAACCCTAAATACCAAGGTGTACAGGTGTCTTTAGGGCGAGAGAGTTTCTGGGACGCTGATACGGAGTTGCAAGTGCAACAAATTCTGAAATATGCAGAAGAACGGATGTGGAGGGAAGCCTGAAAACAACGCGACTCTGTACGAACACAGCAAGACGATTGGGAAGGTAGAGGAAACGGAGAAATAAAGGAGGGAGAGCCATGATACTGCCGGGATACGGCTCAGGTGCACAGCCCTCGGTGTGGCAGCCAGATACGTTACAAGAACTACAAAATATTAGGGAACAGATTGAAGGAACACGGTGTTACGTTGCTGGAGGCACGTTATTGCGAACACAATGGGAGGCTTCATCAAAGGTTTTACCAGAACATTTGGTTAGTTTGGCTTGCATTCCCGAGATCAGTGGAATCTCGATGCAAGGGGATGAGATTGTGATTGGAGCCATGACCCGATTGAGGGAATGTGCAACAGACCCTTTGCTAAGCTGGTTTCCTATTTTGCATCAGGCTATCTTGGCTATAGCGGCCCCTTCTGTTCGAAATCTGGCGACGATTGGCGGAAATATTGCTTCCGGGATAGGGGATTCATTACCGGCGCTACTTGTGTATGATGCTGAGCTTCACTTGCTGACCTGTCGTGGTATGGAGACGCAGCACGTGGCGTTATGGCTTGAAAATGGACGTGATAACAAGCTGAATGCAGATGATGTATTAATCTCCATTCATATTCCGTTCAGGAACGCTACAGTAAATCTATCGTGCTCTGATCCAGAGCAGTACGTATACGAGACCGAGCAATCCATACCTGAACGAAATCATCAATTCTCCTTTTATCGTAAATTAGGCCGAAGAGAGGCATTTACTGCCTCGCTTGTCACGGTAGCTTTTCACGGGGAGATTAGCCCGGAGGACGGACGATGGACACAGGTTGCGATAGCTGCTGGTGGCGGCTCGGGTATAGCCGTGAGGTTAACCGAAACGGAGCACTGGCTTCGATCAGGAAAAGCAGATGCTTCTCAAGCCGCCGGGCTTGCAACCCAGGCTACTGCTGAATTTGTATCCTATACGGATGCTTTTGCCACTGAACTCTACAGAAGACAGTCGGCAGGGAATATGCTTGGGGCCGGACTTTGGCAGGCTTTTCATCCATAGGCAACTAAGCTGTCTGCAAATCAGAACTGGACTTAAAAAAGGAGCTACGAAAGGGGAGGAACACCATGTTGCTTAACCGGAAACAGAGTGGAAATCGCTGGCATATGCGGCCGGATGGTCCTCCTAAGGTCACGGGACAATTGCAGTATCTAACGGATATGTCCTTGCCTAACATGGTCTATGGAAAAGTGCTGCGAAGTGCTTATCCGTATGCGCGGCTACGGTCTGTTGATATATCGGAAGCGGAAGCCATGGAGGGTGTATATGCGGTGTTAACGGCCAAAGACGTACCTGGACTCAACCGTTTTGGTATTGCGACCCCGGATCAGCCCGTCTTCTGTGAAGATGTTGTTCGTTATGTAGGCGATGCGATTGCCGCGGTTGCGGCCGACTCACCTGAACGAGCCTTGCTCGCCATAGAAGCTATTCGTGTAAAGTATGAGGAGATTGAGCCACTGGATAGCACGGCTGCCGCACTGGCTCCTGGGGCGCCTGAACTGCATCCACATGGTCCAGGCAATGTGCTGCATCGTACAGAGATCAAACGCGGAGATGCCCAGCAAGCTTTTGATTCTTGTGCACATATCGTAACTGAGACTTATTATACGCCACGACAAATGCATGCATATATGGAGACAGAGGGAGGGCTGTTTGCACCTGACGAGATGGGTCGTCTTCATGTCTATGCGGCAACACAGCATGGGTATAAGGATCGTATGCAACTCGCACGTATTATTGGCTGCCCGGAAGAACACATTCGGGTGGTATCTTCACCTATTGGCGGTTCGTTTGGCGGAAAAGATGAATTGAACGTGCAACCTTATGGTGCACTGCTCGCGTTAAAATGCGGCCGCCCTGTTAAAATGCACAATTCGCGTAAAGAATCCGTTCGGGCTGGTTTGAAGCGTCATCCGATGAAGATTGAGATGCAAACGGGTATAAGCCGTGAGGGGATTTTGCAGGCACATCGGGTTCGTATTACGGCAGATACCGGTGCATATGCAACACTTGGAGCACCCGTATTAAACTTCTGTACCGAGCATTGTATGGGGCCGTATATGATTCCGCATGTGGATGTAGAAGGGGTATCTGTGTATACAAACAATGGATTATCCGGGGAGTTTCGCGGATTCGGAGGCAATCAGGCGATCTTTGCAATGGAAGGTCAGATGGATCGTTTGGCACAGCTCATAGATATGGACCCCTGGGAGTTTCGGCGGCGTAATCTGAGGCAGAAGCATGATCCCGGTCCCTTGAACCAGCGTATTCTGCCCACGGATGGATTATATCAAGTATGGGAGGCGCTGGACCGCTCGGAGCTATGGCAGAAGCATCTTCATCCTCCGGTGGAAGCGTCACTTCCTCCATGGATCAAACGAGGAGTAGGGGCGGCTATCGCGATGCATGGCGCCGGGCTTGGTTATGGCATTCCGGATCCGGCTGGTGGACGCTTGTCGCTGAATGCGGAGGGCAAGATCGAAGTGGCTTTTAGCTACGAGGAGTTCGGGCAAGGCCTTGTGGCCACGCTAGAGATCATGCTCTGTGATCTCTTCCAGTGTCACCCATCGGACCTGAGCATTGTCATTGGGGATACAGACCGCGTGCCCCATAGTGGCTCGAGTACGGCATCCCGTTCGACCACGATGGCCTGGATGGCTTTGCAACGCTTGCAGCACCCGTTCCGTGCAAAGCTACTTAAAGTTGCATCACAGTTTTCTGGGATTTCGGCAGAGCAACTCATGATAGGACGTGAGGGAATATGGATAAAATCACAGGATTCCTCTTCAACCTCTGCCCCCCGCTTAGTCGTCGCTTATACGGATCTTGTAAAGCAGGGTGAAGCGCAGGAATGGATTTTTGACACCACTTTTCATTACCCCACGACGCCTGACAATGTGATGGGCGGTCATTACCTTTACACGTATGCCGCAGTTGCTGCAGAGGTGGAGGTCAATACGCTGACGGGCGAAACCAAACTTTTGGATACAAGGCATATTGTAGCCGCAGGACCGGTGATCAATCCGATGGGTTATATAGGGCAGATTGAAGGTGGCAGTGTGATGGCACTTGGATTTACGTTAACCGAGGATGCCGTCATGGAGCAGAGCCGCTACGTTACGGCGAATCTGGACACGTATTTAATTCCGACGATCAAGGATATTCACTCGAATTTAGAAGTAGAGGCAATTGAAGAGTTACCTGAAGGAGATGCATTCGGACCCAGAGGCATTGGCGAGATTGGTTCCGTTGCACTTGCACCTGCGATTACTGCAGCTATTCATCAGGCAACAGGCGTATGGGTAACTCAGCTCCCCGTGCCGCGCGAGCAACTCAGTCAGGGGATAAATGTTCTTTTGCCAGAAGGAGTGAAGCCATCATGAAGAATCAGCCTCTTGAACAGACATGGAGTGCTAGAGTGAATGGGCAATTAAAAGAACTGTCCGTTTCTCCTGAAACACGGCTTGTCGATATCCTTCGGAATCGCTTAGAGCTGACGGGAACGAAGGTTTCTTGTGAGGTCGGACGATGCGGTGCATGTATGATTCTCATGAATGGAGAGCCGGTTAATGCCTGCCTTGTGATGGCGTATCAAAGTGAGGGAAGCGACATTACAACCATCGAAGGACTTCATGGTGAGAAAGAGGGAGAGCTACATCCCATTCAACAAGCCTTCGTGGAAGAAGGCGGGTTTCAGTGTGGATACTGCACTCCAGGGATGATTATTTCAACCAAGGCTTTGCTGGACGCATGTCCACATCCTTCTCTGGAGCAGATTGAAACCGGATTATGTGGTAATCTCTGTCGCTGTACAGGCTATGGCGGGATTATACGCGCGGTAAACAAGGCAAGTGAGCGTTGCGCAGTTAAAGGAACGGTTGGAACAGTGGTAAAAGAAAATGTAAACAGATCAGCGGTTAACTTTGTACAAACAGATGGTGCTGAAACCTGATGATCCGAAGCGGTAGCACGATTTAAGCTTTGTACAAAATTATGGTAATATTAAGAATAATAGAGAATTTCCTGCGAGTGGAGATCAAGTGCTGCCCGTGGAAAGTTCTTATTTTTTTGTGTGGGAGGATTATGATGAAGAAAAAGCATTTGTTTCTCGGTACCGTGTTAAGTCTGCTTGTGATCATGTTGCTTGCAAATTACATTGAGAATAATGAGGCCGTCGTAAATACGAGCCAGGTTGTCGAAAGTTATGGGGGAGATCGCGGAATGTACAAAGCAACGGTAACGTTTGATATGATTCCAGCGAAAAAAGCAAGCAACGTAAAAGTTATGGTTGTATACCCTAACGATACGATCGAATATCATGATGTGTCGTCACCTGATGGTCACTACCTTTTGGACATAACGAAAAACGTGGAAGAGTTCGCCTTGGACAAAAGTAAAGGCACATCACCCGAATTCCTGATTACTTGGATATCAGGGAATAAAAAAAGAATAAGCTATGTTTATTCAGGTGTCAGATGAATGAAGAGCTTAGTTACATAAGCATGACTAGATTGTGAAAAACATAGTGTTTTTAAATGTAAATTTAAGCGTTTTCGGAATGTGAGTTTGTAAAGTTTTATTGGGATAGAATAATTATTTTTTCTTGATACATATAGTGATGACTGATCTATATAACCATATATTTACAATTTTATCCACTCATGATATGTTTACATATGAAAGCGCCATCATGATTGGGGTTATGCACATTTCGCTCTCACATTTCAGATGGAAAGGGAGATGGCAATGAAGGTCCGAATGGAGATGGGAACGAAGAATGGATGGAGGGAGAGGATTCAAAAAGCATTGGCAATCATGCTGGTCAGTACCTTGTTGTTGGGTATGCTGGCATTGCCTGCACCTGCGCAAGCGGATGCCCCGCTACTTACGATTGAAGGTGAAGATGCACAATTAACCTCGGATTTGCAAGTGGTAACTCAGATTTACGGACAGCCGAAGCCAGGTTACTCGGGAAGCGGATTTGTCTGGATGCAGGGATCGGGAACGATCACATTAGATGTAACCGTTCCCGAAACGGGGATGTACAGTATTTCCACCCGTTATATGCAGGAGCTTAGTATGGACGGCAGACTTCAATACTTGGCAGTGAACGGGGTAACGAAAGGTTCTTACATGCTTCCCTATACGACAACATGGTCGGATTATGATTTTGGTTTTCACAAATTAAACAAGGGAAGCAACACAATTCAACTGAAGGCTGGTTGGGGTTATGCATATTTTGATACGTTCACGGTGGACTATGCCGATCTTGATCCATTGAATGTGCAGCCTGTGCTCACGGATTCTCAGGCTACACCAGAAACGCAGCTTTTAATGAATTATTTAACGGAGGTATACGGACACAAGATCATATCGGGACAACAGGAGATCTATGGAGGAGGGAATGACGGGAATTCTGAGCTGGAGTTTGAGTGGATACATGATCTGACGGGTAAATATCCGGCTATCCGGGGATTTGATTTTATGAACTACAACCCGCTGTATGGCTGGGAAGATGGTACAACTGATCGGTTGATCGATTGGGTGAATAACCGCGGAGGCATTGCAACCGCATCTTGGCATATCAATGTGCCGCGTAACTTTACTACGTATCAGCTTGGCGATTTTGTCGATTGGAAAGAGGCGACCTACAAACCAACCGAAACGAATTTTGATACCGCAAAAGCTGTCATTCCTGGTACGAAGGAGTATCAGTATGTGATGATGACGATTGAAGACCTGGCGGAGCAACTGCAGATATTACAGGATAATGATGTGCCGGTTATTTTCCGTCCTTACCATGAAGCAGAAGGAAACGGCGGATTGAACGGAGAGGGAGCTTGGTTCTGGTGGGCTTCTGCTGGAGCAGATGTGTATAAGAAGCTTTGGGATATGATCTACACCGAGCTGACCGAAACATATGACCTGCATAACCTGATCTGGACTTACAACAGCTACGTATACAGTACTTCACCAGCTTGGTATCCGGGGGATGATCAGGTAGATCTTGTGGGCTTTGACAAATACAATACGATCTACAATCGTTACGATGGATTATCCGGTGTGCCTAACGAGGATGCCATCACGTCCACATTTTATCAGCTGGTGAACTTGACCAATGGCAAAAAAATGGTGGCAATGACAGAGAACGATACTGTTCCAAGCGTGAAAAATCTGACAGAGGAAAAAGCGGGCTGGCTTTATTTCCTTCCGTGGTACGGCGAGCATCTGATGAGCGAAGCGTTCAACTATGCTGCCACATTAAAAACGCTCTATCAAAGCGATTATGTCATTACTCTGGATGAGTTGCCGGATCTGAAGGCGAACCAGCCCAATCCAAGTGCGGTCATCTCACCCGGAAGTGCAACCTTTGATAAGGCAACAAGTCATGCGCAGGATATTACGATTTCGCTCACCTTGAACGGACATCAACTTACGGGCATCTCAAAGGGAGGCGTGAATCTGGCTTCCGGCCAGCATTATACGGCGTCTGAATCAACAGTGGTGCTGAAGCAAGCCTATCTTACAACACTACCTCTCGGGCAAACGAGTCTGACTTTTCATTTCGATCAGGGTAAAGATGCCGTTCTTAAATTGAATGTAGTCGATAGTTCCGTTGTTGTTGTACCACCCGACAGCAAGCTAACGATTCAGGCGTATAACGGCAATACGAGTGCTTCGACGAACGGGATCGCTCCCAAGTTCAAGCTGATTAATTCCGGGAATACGGCTATTCCTCTCAGCGATGTAAAGGTGCGGTACTATTATACGATTGATGGTGAGCAAGCACAGACCTTCTGGTCCGATTGGGCAAGTGTAGGCAGTGCCAACGTTACCAGTACCTTCGTCAAGCTGGACACACCAGTAACTGGCGCGGATTATTATGTTGAACTGGGATTCACTAGTAATGCCGGAGTGCTGAATCCGGGTGAAAGTGCGGAGATACAAGCTCGGTTTTCTAAAAATAACTGGTCTAATTACAATCAGTCCGATGATTATTCCTTCATGGCAACGGGGAATCAATATGCTAATCACAGCAAAATAACCGGGTACGTAAGTGATCAGTTGGTATGGGGTGTGGAACCTTAATCGAAAACAAGCAAGACCAGGTCAGTTTCTTGTTGAACTGATCCGGTCTTGTTTTATTATGTGTAGGGAAGGAGGCGTATGGATAAAACCAGAAGCTGAAGGGAGTTATGTTTTTATTTTAGGAAGCAATACTTATGGTAGTAAATGTAATTTGTAAGGGTGTAAGGATAGATTTGTAATCATAATAATTATTATGTAAACTTATATTTTTCGATATCCTTTATAGGTGACATCTATGGTATTAGGGAATGCTAAAGTCCTGATTAATACTAAAATTCACTCTTTTATGAACTGGATTCAGACACAGAAGAGACACTCCATTGCAGTGAACAAATTCCATTTTATTTGAAACTTTTATACACCAGATTGTTTCCCGAAAATCGTTTTCGATTCTACTGAAAATGAGCAGGTCAATCATCTGACCTATTGGCTCAAATGACAGTCAGAGCTAGGGTTACAACACTCCATAAGTGTAGAATAGCAACACTAATCTCCTAAGGATACAGGAGAGAAGAAAACGATAATTAAAATTGGGAAAAATATTAATGTTTTAATACAAAAAAAGGAAGCTATACGCGCTATAAGCCTACCCCTAAATCAAGCTAAATTAACTTGTCTAATAAATAGAAAAATAAGGGAAATGCCAGAGAAAAGCTGATGCTACGCTATTTATAGATTGAATTGATATGGATTTGCGATAGATTTTCAGATGACCTTCAAGTTATGCTGTGGGAAATCAGAAAGGAAGTGGCAACCATGGAACGCGAACTGGCGTTGGAAATTGTCCGAGTAACAGAATTGGCGGCTTTAGCTTCAGCTCCTTGGATGGGAAGAGGCGACAAGAATAGTGCAGACGAAGCGGCTACTTTGGCCATGCGTGCCATGTTCGATTCCGTGTCCATTCGAGGCACGGTCGTGATTGGGGAAGGGGAGATGGATGAAGCCCCAATGTTGTACATCGGTGAAGAAGTCGGCAATGCGGAGGGACCGGAGGTTGACGTCGCTGTTGATCCTTTGGAAGGTACAGACATTGTTGCTAAAGGGCTGAACAATGCACTATCCGTCATTGCGGTGGCGGGAAAAGGAAATCTGCTCCATGCTCCGGACATGTATATGGAGAAGCTGGCCGTTGGTCCTGCCCTGGTAGGCAAAGTCTGCATTGAAGATCCGATTGAGGTGACCCTGGAAAAAGCGGCTGTTGCTCTAAATAAAAATATCTCCGATCTCACGGTCATGATCCTTGATCGAGTAAGGCATGAGAGCACGATTAAAACGCTTCGCAAAGTTGGCGTGCGGATCAAATTCCTTAGTGACGGCGACGTTGCAGGAGCGATGGCTCCAGCTTTCCCGGAAGCGGGTATTGACCTGTATGTTGGATCAGGTGGTGCCCCTGAAGGCGTGCTGGCTGCAGCAGCCTTGTCCTGCCTCGGAGGCGAGATTCAAGGCCGTTTGATGCCAGCCAATGCAGATGAATTCCAGCGTTGCTTGCAGATGGGAATTGATAACCCATACAAAGTGTTGACGATGGAAGACATGATCGGTACAGAGGACGTTATTTTTGCCGCAACGGGAGTAACGCCTGGTGAAATTCTTGGCGGCGTGCGTTATCTTGCAGATGACCGGGCGGAGACAGATTCGATTGTCATGCGTGCCAAAACGAAAACCATTCGTTTTATTCGTTCCCTGCATTTCCTGCCGAACAAAGAGGTACTGCATAAGGTTCGTAAGCTTCAGGCTTCCTCCGAGCCATCAGATCGCATGATCCGGAAATTGACTAAAGAGATGGAACAGGCTGAATTCAGTCAGTCTGCCAAAGAAGCAAGCGTAATTACAAATGGTTAAAATGTTTACTTCATCTATATATTAAATTCATAGTGCGTATATATTAAGTTCATAGAACAAATCTGTGCGCTACATTATTGACAAGTAAGAATGAGGAAAAAAGGTGAATCCTGAATTCCTCATTCTTTTTGTTGTTTTTGCATTGACAACGGTTACATGGCATGAGAAAATGTACGCGCGTACATAAATGAATGTTCTCGATAATTTTTTGATTTATACGTGCACATTTCATCTGAAGGAGGTGACGGACATGGCTTCTCGTAGAGAAGTCGCTGAGCTAGCGGGGGTATCCGAAGCGACGGTGTCCAGAGTTTTAAACGGCGTTGGACCCATCAGGGAAGAGACTCGCCGCAGGGTACTTGAAGCATCCGAGCGGCTAGGCTATGTACCGAGTGCACTTGCTCGTAGCTTCGCCAGAAGTAAGAGCGGCAATTTGGGCGTTGTGTTGCCATACGTTCCGAAGGCGCATCTGTTTTCAGCCTATTTTTTCTCGGAAATGTTAAGTGGTATCGGAAGCAAAGCGAGAGACAACGGCCTTGATCTGCTCGTCATGTTTCAAACCGCAGGTGAGGTTATGAATTATACCGATTTGTTCCGTAGACAGAAAATTGATGCCTGTATCATTCTTGGTGCGAGACATGATCAGGATGAGCTGGCGGCCATGCAGCAACTGGATCGGGAAGGGCATCCGTTTTGCGTTATGAATCAGCATTTTGCGAATGAGTCATTCATGGAAGTAGATGCTGATCATGTAGAGGGAAGCAGGCTTGCTATACGTCACCTTACCGATCAGGGACATCGTAGAATAGCCTTTTTGAATGGACCCGACAGCTATTCGAACAGTCAGGATCGATTGGAGGGCGTGCGATTGGGGCTGCATGAGGCGGGCATGGAGCTGGATTCTAGTCTGTTATTTGAAGGTAACTACAGCAGGCGGAGTGGCATTGAGGCGTCAGCCTCTATAGCTGATCGTCTGCATGAGATTGATGCCGTGTTCGCAGCGAATGATCGGATGGCCATTGGTGTGATGCATGGCTTGCGGGAACGAGGAGTACGTACTCAGGATTTCCCGGCATTTGTTGGTTATGATGACTCGGATGCGGCCGAGATGGCTGTTCCCGCGCTGAGCAGCGTCAGGGTTCCCTTTTTCGAGATGGGGGAGCTTGCTGTGTCCAAGCTGATGCAAGGTACGAGTGGCATAGCTGATGCAAGAGATTCGAAAGGGTATCATTCTACAGTACCTTTTGACTCGTTACGAACCCTTTTACCCACAGAATTGATTATTCGTGCATCTTCCAACCGTCATGTTGAAGAGTAGAGCCAAGCAGATCCGTTAGTTACTTTCTATGAAATGGTACTTTCATTCTATACCCATGTTTTTTCATTCTATTAAAGGAGGAAATGATTATGTCAAAACGTCTTCGTGTAGGAATGGTTGGATACAAATTTATGGGGAAGGCCCATAGTAATGCCTATCGCAGTCTGCCCATGTTTTTCCCATCTGCACCGCTACAGCCCGAAATGTCGGTGATTTGCGGTCGGAATCAGGAGGGAGTTGAGGCGGCAGCAGACCAGTTTGGATGGTCGGAGAGTGTTACGGATTGGCGTGAACTGGTCAAACGGGAAGACATCGATCTCATTGACATTAATGCTCCAAGTGATGCTCATAAAGAAATTGCACTGGAAGCAGCTCGTCAAGGCAAGCATCTGTTCTGTGAGAAACCACTCGCACTCTCGCTGGCTGACTCCCGTGAGATGTTACAAGCAGCAGAAGATGCTGGTATAGCCCACATGGTCGGGTTTAACTATCGTTTCTCCCCAGCCGTGCAGCTTGCGAAGGACTTGATCGAAAGCGGACGTTTGGGCAAAATCTATCATTTTCGTGCGTTTTTCCTTCAGGACTGGATTCTGGACCCGAACTTCCCACTCGTATGGCGTCTGCAAAAAGAAGTCGCAGGCTCCGGTTCACACGGTGATCTCGGTGCTCACTTAATTGACCTCGCTCGGTTCCTCGTTGGTGAATTCCAGGAGGTTATTGGCATGAGTGAAACGTTCATCAAAGAACGTCCGCTCGCTTCCGAGATGACAGGTCTTAGTGCCAAAGGCAGTTCAAGTGCAGATGCACCTAAAGGTGAGGTAACAGTGGATGACGCCACGTTGTTCCTGGCGAGATTCGCAGGTGGGGCGCTTGGCAGTTTTGAAGCGACTCGATTCGCTGCCGGACATCGTAGTACGAACTCTTTTGAGATTAACGGTAGCTTGGGCAGTGTGCGTTTTGACTTTGAACGTATGAATGAACTGGAAGTCTATTTCACGAAGGATGATGAAGATGTGCAGGGATTCCGCCGCGTGCTGGCTACCGATCCTGCGCATAAATATGCCGAGGCTTGGTGGCCTGCGGGACATACGATTGGTTTTGAACACACGTTCACACATGAAATGTTGGAACTTGTAACCGCTATTTCGGAAGGCCGTCAGCCGTCGCCGAACTTCCATGATGGAGTTGCCTGCCAAGCAGTACTGGAAGCCGTAGAACGTTCGGTAACGGAGCGTCGCTGGGTAACTCTTGAAGAGATGTAATGATGTAATAACGGGATGCGGAAGAGATAAGGCCTGAAGACAGAAACAGAAAATATCGAATGAATCGAAAGCGAGGATCTAGCGATGAAAAAAGCACTGATTGTATGGGGCGGCTGGGATGGACATGAGCCGGAGCAAGTAGCCGCGATTTTTGAACGCATTTTAAAAGAAGAGCACTTCGAAGTCGAAGTCTCCGATACACTGGAGTCCTACGCAGACGCAGAGAAATTGCTCGGTCTGGATCTGATCGTGCCTTTATGGACTATGGGACAGATTGAGCAAGAACTAGTGAATAACGTTTCAGCGGCTGTACAGAGTGGTGTGGGGCTTGCAGGTCTGCATGGCGGGATGTGTGACGCGTTCCGTAACAACGTAGACTGGCAGTTTATGACAGGCGGACAATGGGTAGCTCACCCAGGCAACGATGGGGTGGAATACATGGTGAATATGAAGCGAGGCTCCAGCCCGCTCTTTGAACATATTGAAGATTTTCAGGTGAAAAGTGAGCAGTATTACTTGCACGTTGACCCGGCTGTAGAAGTGCTCGCAACCACCCGTTTCCCGATTGTATCCGGGCCTCACGCTGCCAATGGGCCTGTCGATATGCCTGTAGCGTGGACGAAGCGCTGGGGTGCAGGACGTGTATTTTACAATTCACTGGGACACCATGCAGACATCGTAGATATGAAACCCGTAACCGAGATGATGCGCAGCGGTTTTCTCTGGACAGCCGAAGGTAAGGAACTGGCGAAGAGACGCAAAACCGATGCGACGACAGAGGTATACACAGGCATGGCAGACAACCAGACCTAATGTTTTACAGTTCAATATACTAGTCCAGTTTGCAAGTTCGTAATTTCGTACTCACACGACATCCATAAGAGAACTTTAAACACATATCAGATCCACGGCGAAGGGAGCAAGGGCATGAAAACAATGAAAGTAGGTATTATCGGCTGTGGTAAAATCAGCGGCATCTATATGGAGAACTGCCACCGTTTCGAGGTGCTTGAGCTGGTTGCGGTTGCCGACCTGGATCGGAATCGGGCAGAAGAGCAGGCTGCTGCATACAACGTTCCTAACGTATACACGGTTGACGAAATGTTTGCGAGTCCCGAGATCGAGCTGATCATCAATCTGACGATTCCTGCCGTACATGCTGAAGTATGCATACGTGCGCTGGAATCAGGCAAACACGTTTATGTCGAAAAACCGCTCGCGGTTACCCGTGAAGAAGGGCAGGCCGTACTTGAAACAGCGAAACGCAAAGGCCTGCTCGTAGGCTGTGCACCTGAAACCTTCTTCGGTTCAGGCATCCAGACAGCTCTACAGCTCGTAGAGGATGGTATGATCGGGAAGCCAGTAGCGGCAACAGCCTTCATGATGAGCCGAGGACATGAGTTCTGGCATCCTGATCCGGAATTCTATTATGCAAGCGGTGGAGGGCCGATGTTTGATATGGGGCCTTATTATCTGACCGCGCTTGTTCAATTGCTGGGACCCATTAAGTCCATTGCGGGAATGACGGGTAAAGCGATGACAGAGCGAACGATTACGAGTGAGAAAAAGAGAGGCCAGATCATCCCCGTTGACATTCCAACCCATGTCACAGGTCTGCTCCAATTTGAGCAGGGAGCCATCGGTACGCTGATTACAAGCTTTGATGTATTTGGCGGAAGTGCATTGCCCCCGATTGAGATTTACGGAACGCATGGCACGTTGCAAGTCCCTGACCCGAATACCTTCGGCGGCCCAGTGCGTTATCGTTTAATGGGTGAACATGAATGGACAGAGGCTCCGCTTCTTCCAGGATACCAGCAAAATACGCGGGGTATTGGCGTGGCTGATATGGCGTATGCTGTTCAAAGCGGTCGCGCACACCGGGCGAGCGGCGAGCTGGCCTACCACGTGCTTGAAGCCATGTGGGCTTTCCATGATTCTTCGGATGAGCAAACCTTTTACAAGATGCAGAGCACATGTCAACGTCCAGCGGCATTGCCAGTGAATCTGCCCCTATATACGCTGGATCAGTAAGAAAAGTATAAACTTTTCCCGGCATAAACAGAATTAAACGGCCTCTTTCCAGGAAACTGGGAAAGAGGCCGTTTTGTATACCAAGGGTATCGTGTGCCAAGTACACACTGCAGTGGTTACGGTTGTTTTATCTGACATTTAGCAAAATAAAATTATAATCAAGGCTCAAACCCAGCCTGACTAATATAGATCTCCTGTTCTGAAAAATGCGACTGTATTCGCTCTACAACGGTTTTGTAAGCATCCGGCTGATACCAGTGCTGCATTCCGATCTCCTGATAGAGAGCCTCCATCCCAAGTCTCCGTGTGCGCTTGCCTTCGCTACCGTCACCCATAAAATAGTCATCAATGCACACGCGCTGAACAAGCGGCCTCAGTATAGACGCAAACTGTTCACTGCTTGGCAACACAGGTGCAATGGCTACTTGAGTCGGGATGCCAGCTTCCCGTAGTAGTTTAAGTGCGTGTAAGCGACCTGCAATAGGTGGCGCAGAGGGGGTAAAGTGCTTCCTGATATCGTCTTGATCTGTCTCCACGGTCATGCTAACTCGCACACGTTCACCAAGTTTCTGCAGGACATCAATATCACGAGTAACCAGCGGACTTCGGGTCTGCACCAAAACAAAATCCGGCGGTTCAATCAGCATCGTTTCAAGCAATGAACGTGTGATTTGTTCCAGAGCTTCGACGGGTTGATACGGGTCGGTGCTGGACGACATGAATATTGTTATTTTTCCTTTCTTACGGGCTCGTTGCAATTCTTTGGCGAGAATACCGGAGGCTTCTTTTTTCACATCTACCCAGGTTCCCCAGTCTTCCGTACGAAATAAGTTGACAGGCATCTGTCTAACGTAACAGTAGGAACATCCGAAGGTGCAACCGGTATAAGGATTCAAGGTATGGGTGTAACCATTCAGGAAGCCCGTGCCTTTGTTTAATAACGTCTTGGGCACCTTGTAAGCCAATTGAGCCTTCATGAGCTGTCATGCCTTTCTCTGTAATGTGCAGGAGTAAATCCGGTGTGCTTACGAAAAACGGAAATGAAATAAGCCGGATTAGATATCCCTACTTGGCGTGCGATTTCGTTAATAGCTAGATGTGTACGTTTAAGAAGGGTTTGTGCTTCGCTGATACGTTTGGCTTGGATATATTGAACCGGAGTTTGGCCCGTAACGCGTTTGAACACCCGGTGCAGATGGTACGGACTCCCATGGCTAGCAACAGCAAGTACATCCAGCGTCAACGGTTCCATGTAGTGTTTCGCTATATACTCCGTAATCCCTTGAATCCACTCCTGGTCTGGAACGCGTTCTCCTGTAGGTTTACAGCGTTTGCACGGTCTGAACTTGTGAGCCAGCGCTTGTTCCGCATGACTGAAAATCAAGACATTGCCCGATTTGGGTGCTCTTGATTTGCACGAGGGTCGACAGAAAATACCTGTTGTTTGTACTGCGTAGAAAAACGTACCATCGTACGTGTGATCATTCTGGATTATTGCTTCCCAGTATTCATGGGGAATCCACGAAGACAGGGTATCATGTTGCTCTGTAGGTTTCATCAGGTTCACCTCTGCTTTAATTATACCCTGCATGATTGAGAAATGACGAAGTTTCGGATTGAAATCGCAAGATATCAATATTGTAACTATATCAGTTGAATAAAAGATATTTACCCGGAACACTGCGATGACAGAACAACCTGAAGAGTAGCGGTTATCCCCAGATTTTTTTGAAATTCCCTTTTACAAAGGGAAAATCCGGTGATAAAGGCGAAGCGTATGCTTTCGATGCTAGCTTTCTTACAGAAAGCTTTTAGCTTCGCTTTTCCAGGTTTTCTCTGTCCTCTCCGTGTCTGTGTAAATGAAAAGTTCAACTGATATAATGGAAAATACATGGTATTGAATCTTGCTACGGAAGGAATGAGATTTGCTCTTTCTTCATTCCTGCTGAAATATACGCTACAATGTACAGGATAGGTTATGAAGCAGAGATCATCTTATTATCTAACCATTGAACAAATATCCAACCCAATTACAAACATCAGTCATAGAAGAAAGAGGTAGATAAACATGGTTCGATTCGGTGTAGTAGGTACCAACTGGATTACGGAAAGGTTGCTGGAGTCTGCAGTTCAAGTGCAAGGCTTTCAGCTAACGGCGGTATATTCGCGGACAGAGGATAAGGCTAACGCATTTGCAGATCGGTATGATGCAGCCTATCGTTTTACGGATTTGGAAGAAATGGCAGCTAGTGATGCGCTGGATGCAGTGTATATTGCCACGCCGAATACACTGCATGCACAACAAGCGGAGCTTTTTCTGAAAAATGGCAAGCATGTACTGTGTGAGAAACCTCTTGCGGCTAACGCAGCAGAAGTACACAGTATGATCGAGACAGCTCGCAAACATGAGGTGTTACTGATGGAAGCGATGAAGTCCACTCTCGTTCCGGTTTTTAAAAGTGTAGAGCAGCATTTGCCTAAAATCGGCCCTGTTCGCAAGTACATAGCAGGTTATTCGCAGTATTCTTCGCGTTATGACAAGTACAAGGAAGGTATCGTATTAAACGCCTTTAAGCCTGAGCTCGCTAATGGGGCATTAATGGATCTGGGTGTATATTGTTTATATCCACTCATTACGTTATTTGGAGCACCGAACCAGGTTCAATCGCAAGCCATGATGCTGGAATCCGGCGTCGACGGGCAAGGCAGTGTATTGTTGAATTATGATGGAATGGATGCCGTCGTGACCTACTCCAAAATCTCCAATTCACATGTACCTAGCGAAATTATGGGTGAGCGCGGAAGTATCATCATCGACAAGATTGGATCGCCTGAACATGCAGAGCTTCGTTATAATGACGGGACGATTGAGGTACTTACGGTGGAACAGCCACATCCCGCGATGTATTATGAAGTGGAGGAGTTCGTGAATCTGGTGCAACAAGGAAAATTAGAATCCACTATGAACACGTACGAACGCTCCTATCAAACGATGAAGGTCATGGATCAGATCAGGCAACAGATTGGTCTTGTTTTTCCTAACGATTAAACGAGAGAGTTCGTATGAGAGGAAGTTAAAGAGATGAGCCGAGAAGAGCAGAGGATCGTGAACAATCAGCAGAGCGGAGAAGAACGGGAACGTTCGGAAGACATCATCAGGGACAATAAACACAGCAAACAGATGCATCAGCATGAAGAGAGCGGTCTGGAGCTGTCCCAGATTGTTTTTATAGGAAGAACGTTTGAGGAATACATGAGTATGTTTGATCTGACTACGGAGGAGCTTGCAGGCCAGAACATCCTGGATTGCCCTGGAGGTGCATGTTCCTTCAGTAGTCAGGCTCGGAAACATGGTGCTCATTCGGTAGCGGCAGATATCGTTTACCAGTATGACATGAATGAACTTGGAACGAAGGGGTTTCAGGACATTGAACATACGATGAAACAGATCCATGCTGTTCAAGGAAAGTATGTCTGGGATCAATTCGGAACGATTGAAGGGTTGAGGGAAGAACGATTGCGCGCCATTACGGATTGTGTGGAAGATATGAGGCATTATCCTGAATGTTACGTGGCCACGGTACTACCTGAGTTGCCTTTCAATGATGAGCAGTTTGATTTGACCTTATCCGCACATTTCTTATTTACCTATGCAGATCGGTTGAATTTTGATTTTCATGTTGGAACGTTGCTGGAGATGCTGCGTGTGACAAAGCATGAAGTACGTATTTTTCCCACCGTAGATCTGTCAGGCAAGCGTTACGAATATATGGATGAACTGAAGATATTTTTGGAAAAAAAGGGCTATCTTCTATCTGAAGTTAGAACGTCATATGAATTTCAGCGTAATGCCCATACGATGCTTCGGATAAGAAAGCCTTCACTTTAGACAGATTAAGATTGGAGGGAAACGAGATGAAAAAGGTTCTTATTCTTGGAGGTACACGTTTCTTCGGTAAACGACTTGTGGATCATCTGATCTGGGAAGGGAAGTCGGAGATCACGATTGCGACTCGTGGACAGACGGAGGTCGATTTTGGAGCGGAAGTGAAGCGAATCCGGATGGATCGGGAAGACCCTCAGTCTGTATTAGAGGTTGCACAGTCGGATGAGTGGGATGTCGTCTACGATAATATCTGTTACTCTCCGAATGAAGCCAAGGCTGCATGTGAAGCATTTGCCGGACGAACTAAAAGGTATGTGTTAACCTCTACACTTTCGGTGTATGGAGAACCAAGAGAAGGATTTGTGGAAACGGACTTTGATCCATATACGTATCCACTGCAGTACGGTAACAAGGAGGACTTTGCATACGGTGAAGGCAAACGGCTTGCCGAAGCTGTCTTTTTCCAAACGGCATCCTTCCCGGTAGCGGCCATGCGTATCCCTATTGTACTTGGTATCGATGATTATACGAGACGGCTTCATTTTCATATCAAACATGTACAACAAGGAAAACCGATAGGCATGCCGAATCCCGCTGCCGAGATTGGGTTTATTCATTCAACGGAAGCGGCAAGGTTCCTTGCTTGGCTTGGTAATGTGTCGTTAACTGGACCTGTGAATGCCGCGTCGAAGGGGGCGATTACACTCGCATCGATGATGCAGTTAATCGAAACGGTGACGGGCATGCAGGCTCAGATTCTGAAGCAAACCGTGGACGAAGATATGTCTCCTTTCGGGGTGCAGCAGTCATGGACGATGGACACAGCTAAAGCAGAGCATGCAGGGTATACATTTGAAACGCTTATGGACTGGTTTCCGGGTCTTGTGCGTGAGATCGCTCTTGCGCTACAGTCGGAACGATAATCACGCCAAGAGATGCACTTATCCGTTATAAGAGAGCCAATAGAGAGATACGCTTGTATTCAACTAAATGCTTAAATTGATCATTAGAAAAACAGGATGACCAGAGATACGATCTCGGGTACTTCCTGTTTTTTTTGTCTTTTTTCTCATACAAATATCACTTATATAAATTAAACTTTTCTTTTACACATTAACGAAGAGGGCAGAAAAAAACTGGAAAAGCGAAGCTAAAAGCTTTCTGTAAGAAAGCTAGCATCGAAAGCATACGCTTCGCCTTTATCACCGGATTTTCTCCTTTGGGAAAGGGAATCCCAAAAATCTGGGGATAACAGCTACCCTCAAGGTTATTCTGTCATCGGAGTGGACTGTGTAAAATCTCAAGTTCGATTTGTATAACATCAATTAGTAGGCGGAACAGAAGCGGATGTACGTATTCGCAGCTCGGAAGGTAAGATCATCGTTTCAGCGGCAGATGACAGTTTTCCTTCAATCCGGTCAATCAGCATCTGCATCCCTTGGTATCCGAATTCATAAGCAGGTTGTGCAATGACGGTCAGAAAAGGATCAAAGGCGGAAGCCAGATCAAGGTCATCGAAACAAACGACAGAGATATCCTCGGGTACTTTAAGCCCTCGTTTGCGGAGCAGACGGATCACTCCAATCGCCAGCATGTTATTGGCTGCAAAAATAGCTGTAGGCTGCTGTGACCTGGAGAGTAAACGTTCCAACCCTTCGTCATCACTAAAATCACGATAGCTTGTACGGAGTATAAGGGAAGGATCGGGTGTAATCCCTGCTTCCTGCAGTCCTTCGATATAACCATCCTCACGCAGTCTGGCAGTCGAAACTTCGGAAGACCCGTTGACCAGTGCAATGTGCTCGTGTCCAAGTTGAATAAGGTAACGTATGAGCTCTATTGCGCCTTCACGGCTGTCTCCGGCAATCACATCCGAAGTGATGCCGGGCACGATTCGATCCAGAAATACAAATGGAATGTTTCGAGCCTGCAACTGTTGCAGATGGGGGAGAGAGCGATCTCCTGCAGGTGCAAAGAGCACGCCATCTACCCGTGTCGACAGGATCGCCTCCACATACTCTTTTTCTTTTCGATAATCCTCGTCACTGTTACCAAATAAAACACGATAACCCCGAAGATGCGCAGCATCCTCGGCTCCACGGGCGAGCGTTGTATAGAAAGGATTGGTAATGTCCGTAATTAGCAAAGACAGCATATGAGTTCGCTGCAACACCAGACTTCGTGCATTGGAGTTAGGGATGTAGCCCAGTTCATCGATGACCTGCTGCACACGCTCACGTGTAGCCGTGCTGATGCGACCTGTGCGATTAATGACTTTGGAGACAGTCATCGCAGAGACATTTGCTTTTTTGGCAATATCATAGATTGTAATCAAATGGAATCGAACCTTTCCACAGCATAGTGCTTTCATTTTAAAGGATAATGGTGATTGACAGCAACATAGGAGCGTGGTAAGTTAGGGTTACCGATAACCCTGAAAGACATTCTACGATCTTAACTCGTTTTTAAATTGCTGGATTAAGCACTATTTTAATCTGATTTAAGAAGTACAGTTAAGAAAAATTGTTCTATAGGTTATTTCTGAAAATGATCTTTATAAATTCATTTTTTTGAGTCAACACATCAACCGTTCTCGTTATTTTTCGTGATGATTAATGAGAGTGGTTTATTTTTTTTAGATCTATGTAAACGTATTCAAAATTCAACGAGTGTGGTTATCGGCAAATGTCCACCAGGTAGTGTGATCTGATTTCTTTTTTCTTTTGTCGCTCATCGTTCAGTCAGAATATTCTCAATTCCACATGCATTTATTGAAATGCACTAAAAGGAGGACGTTCTCGCATGACTCATCAGGATTATCGTTATCAACAGCCTTTTCCCAAGATTGGTATTCGTCCCACAATAGATGGCAGACGCAAGGGTGTGCGTGAGTCGTTGGAAGAGCAAACGATGCGTATGGCAACGTCTGTAGCTGAGCTGATCTCATCCGAGCTTCGTTATGCCGACGGTTCTCCAGTCGAATGCGTGGTCGCGGAGACCTGTATCGGCGGTGTAGCCGAAGCAGCGGCCGCAGCGACATTGTTCAGCCGTTCGAATGTGGGTGTAACGATTACGGTAACGCCTTGCTGGTGTTATGGTACGGAAACGATGGATATGTCACCGTCTATACCAACGGCAATTTGGGGTTTTAACGGCACAGAGCGACCGGGAGCCGTATACTTGGCTGCCGTGCTATCTGCACATGCACAGAAGGGGATTCCTGCGTTCGGCATCTATGGTGAAGATGTGCAGGACGGCGGTGATACGACCATTCCAGATGATGTGCGTGACAAGCTGCTCCGGTTCAGCCGTGCTGGGCTTGCGGCGGCCACAATGAAGGGGCAGGCGTATTTGTCCATTGGCTCGGTGTCGATGGGGATTGCAGGTTCCATAGTGAATGATTCTTTTTTCCAGGAATATCTGGGCATGCGAAACGAATATGTGGATATGAGCGAATTGACGCGGCGGATCGAAGAAGAAATCTATGATCCTGAGGAATACGAGCGGGCACTTGCCTGGGTGAAGGATAATTGCAATGAAGGACCGGATAACAATCCGGAGCATCTTCAGTCTGATCGAAAACGTAAAGACGATGAGTGGGAGACCGTGGTTAAAATGACGCAAATCGTACGTGATCTGATGGCTGGTAATCCGAAGCTTGCTGCACTTGGATATGAAGAAGAGGCCATGGGACATCATGCCATTGTTTCGGGGTTCCAAGGCCAGAGGCAATGGACGGATCATGCCCCTAATGGAGATTTCCTGGAATCTATACTGAACTCCACGTTCGATTGGAATGGTAAACGTGCACCCTATCTTGTGGCAACGGAGAATGACAGTTTAAACGGTGTATCCATGTTGTTTGGCTCACTACTGACACAAACGGCTCAGATTTTTGCGGATGTACGGACGTATTGGAGCCCTGATTCAGTGAAACGGGTGACTGGACATCAACTGGAGGGGCACGCTGCAGCGGGCATTTTACATTTGATCAACTCCGGATCTGCTGCCCTTGATGGAACGGGGGAACAATCGAAGGATGGCAAGCCTGTTCTCAAACCTTTTTGGGATATCACGGATGAAGAGGTGCAGCATTGCCTGAAAGCGACCTCATGGAGACCGGCTTCCGTTGAGTATTTCCGTGGTGGAGGATACTCGGCTGACTTTTTGACCAAAGGCGGTATGCCTGTGACTATGACTCGTCTGAATCTTGTTAAGGGATTAGGACCCGTGCTACAGATCGCCCAAGGTTACACGGTGGATCTGCCGGAGCATGTTCATGACACGCTGGATCAGCGTACCGATCCCACATGGCCTTCGACCTGGTTTGCCCCAACTCTGACGGGTTCCGGAGCATTCACTTCGGTCTATGAGGTGATGAATCAGTGGGGAGCCAACCACGGTTCCATCTCGTACGGACATATTGGTGCAGATTTGATTACGTTAGCATCGATGTTACGCATCCCCGTAAATATGCACAATGTACCTGAGGCAGAAATTTTCCGTCCGCGTGCATGGGGGTTGTTTGGCACAAGTGAGCCGGAGGGAGCAGATTATCGCGCTTGTCATGTATTTGGACCGTTGTATCGTTGAAACGCTGAATTAAGGAGGCTTTCTTATGAGCAATCAGGCTGCAAATGTGCTTGCTGCTGATTTCGGTGCTGGCAGCGGTCGAGTCATACGGGGCGCTCTAGATGGACGCAGACTGACGCTACATGAGATGCATCGGTTTCCTAATGAGCCGGTTCAGCTTCGGGATGAATTGTACTGGGATTTCCTGCGTTTATTTTACGAGCTGAAACAAGGGATACGCAAAGGCGTTGAAGGTATGCCGGGACGGATACAATCCATTGCTGTGGATACCTGGGGCGTGGATTACGGACTGATTGATGGTGCGGGAAGATTGCGCTGCAATCCCCGTCATTATCGTGATGTACGTCATGCGAAATCGATGAACGATGTGCTTCAGATGCTCAATGAACAAGAGCTATATGCGATGTCAGGTGTGCTACCTCAGCAGATTAATACGATATTTCAGTTATTCGGTGAACTTCAGGACAGTGGGATCAATTCTAAAGATAGTACAATGAATCCCGATGCTGATACACGTCTATTATTCCTGCCGGACCTGTTTAACTATTATCTGTCTGGCGAGCAAGCATGCGAGTATACGATAGCAAGCACCAGTGGGTTGTTGCATAGCGGGGAAGTGAAATGGAATGAACCATTAATGAGCCGCCTCGGCTTACCTGTATCGTTATTTCCACGATTGGTTCACTCAGGGACTGTACTTGGTCATTTATCAGACGATCTGGTTAGAGAGCTACGCACCGGTCCCATGAAAGTTGTTTCCGTGGGATCACATGATACGGCTTCAGCACTGGCGGCGATCCCTGCGACTGAATCGAACTATGCATTTATTAGCTGTGGAACTTGGTCCCTTATGGGGGTGGAACGCGATTCACCTGTGTTAAGTGTGCAGGCTCTTAAGCTTGGATTTACGAATGAAGGAAGCGTGAATGGTAAGGTGAGAACGCTGAAAAATCGTTCAGGTCTGTGGTTGCTTCAGGAATGTAAACGTCAGTGGGAACGGGAAAATCGATTCTACTCCCACGAAGAGTTAGTCCAGCTTGCTGTATCAGCAGGTGCACATCAATCGGTGGTATCTCCGGGAGATGATGTTTTTATGAGCCCAGGAGATATGCCTAAACGAATCAGGCAATATTGCGAGCGCACTTTCCAACCGGTTCCCGAAACCGTAGGAGCCATCGTTCGCTGTATATTGGAAAGTCTGGCACTGGAGTTCAGGCAGACGCTGGATGAGCTTGAACAGATTACAGGCGTAAGGCCTCCTGTGATTCATATGGTTGGTGGCGGTGTCCACAATCGCCTGCTATGCCAGTTTACGGCGAACGCTACGGGTGTTCCGGTAATTGCTGGACCCGTTGAGGCATCTTCTGCGGGCAATTGCCTGCTCCAATATGTGGCTCTTGGTGAAGTAGGTGGTTTGTCCGAGATCCGTGACATTGTATCGGCCTCCTTCGATACGGAGATGTATACACCTCAAGATTCAGAGTGCTGGCAGGAAGCATATGGAAAGTACCAGCAATTCAACCAACGGAAACAACACCAGCAATAAAGGAGTGGGAGAAACATGTCTGAACAGCAGATTAGAGAAGAACTAACCAAATACGCCCGTAAGGCAGTAACTCAAGGACTTGTTGTCGGGCCGGGAGGTAACATTAGCGCACGATCAGGCAATACGATGCTTTTATCTCCAAGCGGGTTCGCGCTAGAGGAACTGGAGCCGGATGAATGGATCGCGATTGATATGGAGACAGGAGAGACACAAGCAGGAGCCAGCCGTCCTTCTTCTGAAGTCCTCATGCATCTGTTCAGCTATCGTGCTAACCCGGATATTCAGGCTATTGTGCATACGCACCCGGCTTATACGATAGCCCTAAGTCTTGTTTTTGACCATCTTCCGCACCTGTTTCCGGATCAGTCCGCCCTGGTTGGAGATATCGGATTTGTGCCTTACGTACTGCCAACGACCAAACTTCTCGCCGATGCTGTTGCTGCTAAGGTGACCGAACATTCTGCGCTTATTCTCGTCAATCACGGTCTGGTTACGACAGGCAAAAATCTGCGCGAAGCCTATTACCGTACACAAGTGGTAGAGGAAAGTGCCAAGGTGTATATGATTGCCAAGGCCGCAGGCGAACCTAAAATTTTGACTGACGCAGAATATAAAGAGATTCAATCCCTTGAAAGTGAAGCTTATCGAGTTCAGCTACTACAGCAACTTAAATCTTGATCTGGTTGGATATTAAAACAGGATAGTTTCTGCAGTCGTAAGGGAAGAATTTCAAAGATATGAGATTCGTCAAAATATGACATGAGGATAAGCAAATGATTCCCTTTTTCTCGACAACTATTGCATTACCTGAAATACCGAGTATAATACTGGGTAAATAGAACGAAAAGGGGATGCAATAAACGATGAAAACATATGCTGAATTGAACTCTCTTCTTGTTGACGATTATCTGGATCTCCTGAACATTGCAAAACAACTTGGTGATGACGAATGGAAAGACGCTATTCTGCAAGCATTGAAGGAAGAAGTCGATGCGAACCATCACGTGGATTCTACCGAAGTACGGCAGGATCTTTGGAACCAGTTTGAAGACATCAACGAACAGATGCATGAATTGTTGCTACAATTAAAACAAGCCGAACATCCTGAAGAAAAAGAACAGATTATCGAGTTAATCTGGGGACTGAAAATAGACCGCCATGCGATTACTCGCAAGCTTGAAACGATGAGCCGTGCCAGTGCCGGGGCGCACAAAGGCTGAGCATTAATATAAGTTATACAACACTGTTATACAGTGCAGATTTACATGAAAAACCCGCATCAACCCTAGAATTATGCTCTAGGGCTGTGATGCGGGTTTTATTTATCATGGCGGACGATCGTTGGTACTGGTTACGGCTGTTTGGCTCGTTCTATCTTACTTAGAACTGCTTGGCAAAACGCTGCGCTTCTTCAATCCCTTTCTGTTTGATCTCCTCTGCACGATCCTTGAACTGGTTATGACCTTCAACAAAGATGCCATCCAGCTTCGGTACACCTAGAAATGACATGATGATACCCAAATAACGATGTCCCGACTCCATCTGAGCCGCTGGTCCTTCGGAGTAGACACCGCCACGGGCTTGAATGTGTAATGCTTTTTTATCCGTCAGAAGTCCTACCGGACCTTGCTCTGTATAACGAAACGTTTTGCCTGCTACACATATGGAATCAATATATGCTTTAAGTACTGGCGGGAAGGAGAAGTTCCACAGCGGTGAAACGAATACATATTTGTCTGCATTCGCGAACTGGTCAGATAGTTCATTCAGCCGTTGTACCTTGGACTGTTCTTCAGAGCTCAGGTCGCCTCCAGTTTGCAGCTTGCCCCATCCACTGAATACGTCCGCATCGATATGTGGGATATTGGAACGGTACAGATCGAGATGAATGATTTCGTCTGAGGCATGACTTTCTTTGTACGCATCAATAAACGCTTTGCCGGCAGCCATACTGAATGAAGTTTGATGATCATGCGGATGGGCAGTAATATACAATAAAGTAGACATAACTTGGTATCCTCACTTTCCAATGTAGGTTGATTTTTGGCTCCATATTTCTCAAGAAACAGCTCCAGTGACTGGAGTAGTATGGGCTGCGATGTTATTTTTTATTCGTCCGTTCGGGTAAAAGACGGGTAAGTTGGTCATTGAGGAAGTGAAGGTAGCATGTATTCTGACTTTTGGCAAAATATAGTGATGGAAACTTTAATATATGTATAATATATAAGAACAAGTATTGTAGCGAAATGAGCTTTATGCGTACAAGTTCAGCCAGCTATATACCAGAAGTTGAGGCCAAACGTTTTATTTTATTTTCCAACGATAATAAGATGAGTGAGATGAATGCACATGGGAATGGACTTGGAGAAACAGCGATTAAGCATTGAAGCGGCAAAATTGTATTATCAGTCCGATTACAGCCAGCAGGATATTGCCTCAAGACTGGGCGTATCACGCCCTACCGTGTCGAGGCTTCTTCAATATGCCAAAGACCGAGGGTACGTGCGCATTGAAATCATGGACCCGCTGGAGGATATTGATATTATCGGCGGGGAACTGAAAGCCAAATACAATCTGGAGACCGCTCTGGTATGTTTTGCACCCTTGAAGAGTGATGAGGAGATTCAGAAGCATATAAGCAAGAGAGCTGCGGACTATTTGCAGGACACCGTGCAGGATGCGGACATTATCGGTGTGACATGGGGAACAACAATGCATGCGGTCGCACGTCAACTCAGACCCAAGCAGGTGAAAGGCGTAGAAGTGGTACAGCTTAAAGGGGGCGTAAGTCACTCCCATATAAACACCTATGCCGCGGATATTGTTCATCTGTTTGCGGAAGCGTTTCATACGGTTCCCAGGTATCTGCCGCTTCCGGTGATCTTCGATAATATTGAAGTGAAAAAAATGGTCGAGGCAGACCGTCACATTGGACGCATTGTTGAGCTGGGAAGACAGGCGAACATCGCCATATTTACGGTAGGAACCGTGAAAGAGGATGCACTTCTGTTCAAGCTGGGATATTTTAACGAACAAGAGCAGGAGCTTCTGATGAAGTCTGGTGCAGGTGACATTTGTTCACGTTTTTTTGATGCGGAAGGGCACTTGATCAGTGAGGAGATTAACAGCAGAACGGTCGGGATTGATTTGGCTGAATTAAGAAACAAGGAGAAATCCATTCTCGTGGCTGGGGGCGGGCGCAAAATTGAAGCGATTCATGCGGCTCTGAAAGGCCAGTATGCCAACATTTTGGTTACGGATCAATACACAGCGCAGGCATTGCTTCGTTTATAGGAAAGCGAATAGATGGGTTACCCAACCCATATGGCTGCTATTCTTGTCACCTGCACAACTTCATATTAAGTTCAACAGTGACAACATCTGCCATGACATCCGGGCGGATGTTTTACTATGTAAGGCGGAAAATAAACACGGAACAAGTAATATTTCCTCATGGCGTAACACAAAGTTCACTTTTTGATCCACAAATGATGAATGAACGAATGTTCAAGTTGATTTTTACATATGTTCATGATAGTGTAAGGATATAAGTTCACCAGTTCAGATAAGGGAGAGATTTCAATTGACTACACCACAATTAGCCAAAATGATCGACCACACGCTGCTTCGTGCAGACGCAACTCGTAACGAGCTTACCAAGCTGACGGAAGAAGCGAAGCAGTACCAATTTGCATCGGTATGTGTGAATCCGGGCTGGGTATCTTACGCTGCAGAGCAACTTCAAGGCACTGGCGTAGATATCTGTACAGTTATTGGTTTCCCTCTGGGGGCGTCAACTTCGGAAACAAAGGCATTTGAAACGAAAGATGCTATTGCTAAAGGGGCAACAGAAGTTGATATGGTCATCAATATTAGCGCACTGAAAGACGGCAAAGATGATGTTGTAGAGCAGGACATTCGTGCTGTTGTCGAAGCTGCGGCAGGTACATTGGTGAAAGTAATTATTGAAACTTGTCTGTTGACAGATGATGAAAAAGTACGTGCGTGTCAAGCGGCTGTCAGAGCCGGAGCAGATTTTGTGAAAACATCAACTGGTTTCTCCACAGGTGGGGCAACTCCGGAAGATATCGCCCTGATGCGTCGTACCGTTGGTCCGGACGTAGGGGTTAAAGCATCCGGCGGCGTGCGCAGTCTGGAAGATATGCAGAAAATGATTGAAGCAGGGGCAACTCGAATCGGAGCAAGCTCTGGCGTGAAAATCATGCAGGGCGGCCAGTCCACTTCTTCTTACTAAAATGAGTTATTCTCCTGAACTCTGCCTGAGATACATGACAGGGTTCAGGGCCATTTTTCACTTGAACATGAAACGTAATATATCCTGTTGTTTGTAAGCGCTTTATAAAATTTCTGAAATCATATGTTATGAAATGACACAAAATAAGATTCAGTAACCCTTTGAGCAGTTTATACAACGGGATTAACGACCTTCAAAGGAGAGATCACATGAAATACCTTATTGCCATCCTTGGCTTACTCGTTGTTTTTGGACTGGCTTATATCGCCAGTAACGGAAAGAAACAGATTCGATACCGACCGCTTGCGGTAATGATTGTTTTACAGATTATATTGGCTTACGCTTTGCTGAATACGGAAGTGGGAACATGGCTGATTGGCGGATTTTCCACCGTATTTAAGAACTTGCTTGATTATGCAGCCGAAGGGATCACCTTTGTTTTCGGCGGTTTGATCAACATTGGAGCAGAAGGCGGGAGCGGTCCGTTTTTCCTGACTGTGCTAATGCCGATTGTGGTCATCTCTGCCTTAATTGGTATCCTGCAGTATATCCGAATCTTACCTTTTGTTATAAAATATATTGGTCTGGTATTAAGCAAAGTCAACGGAATGGGCAAACTGGAATCATATAACGCGGTTGCTTCTGCCATTTTGGGGCAATCTGAAGTGTTCATCTCGGTGAAAAAACAAATCGGGCTACTGCCGAAACATCGGCTGTACACCCTCTGTGCATCAGCAATGTCCACGGTATCGATGTCCATTGTCGGCGCCTATATGACAATGATTGAACCGAAATATGTAGTGACAGCGCTTGTGCTTAACCTTTTCGGCGGTTTTATCATTGCTTCCATCGTCAATCCGTATCGGGTTACGGCGGAAGAAGATATATTGGAAGTGCGGGAAGAAGAGAAACAATCGTTCTTCGAAATGCTGGGAGAATACATTCTGGACGGATTCAAAGTAGCAATTGTCGTAGCGGCGATGCTGATCGGTTTTGTCGCCCTGATTGCCTTGATTAACGGAATCTTTAGCGCTGTAATCGGTATTTCGTTCCAGGAACTGCTTGGGTATGTGTTTGCACCTTTTGCCTTTGTTATGGGTGTCCCTTGGAAAGAAGCGATTCAGGCAGGCAGTATTATGGCTACCAAAATGGTGTCCAACGAATTTGTTGCGATGCTGAGTTTGAGCGAGCAAACGGCATTGTCTGCCAGAACAACAGGAATCGTATCCGTCTTCCTCGTATCCTTCGCCAACTTCTCCTCTATCGGTATTATTGCCGGTGCGGTAAAGGGACTTCATGAGAAACAGGGTAATGTGGTGGCCCGCTTCGGTCTGAAGCTGCTTTACGGTGCATCGCTGGTCAGCGTGCTGTCTGCGATCATCACTGGACTGTTTTTGTAATTCGGATTATATGGAAGCTGGAAGGAGTGCTTAAGTTATGTCAACATTCAAAAGAGTACATCTGATCGTTATGGATTCTGTAGGAATCGGCGAAGCGCCGGATGCAGCAGAATTCGATGACTTTAACGTCGATACGTTGGGTCACATTGCACGTGAACGTGGTGGTCTGAACATGCCGAATATGGCAAGTCTCGGACTGTCCAACATTGAACCAATCCAAGGTATCCCTGTCGCGGATAAACCTAAAGCGTATTACACCAAAATGCAGGAAGCTTCCCGAGGCAAAGACACGATGACAGGTCACTGGGAGATCATGGGCTTATACATTGATACACCTTTCCGTGTGTTCGAGAATGGCTTCCCGGATGAGTTAATTCAGCGCATTGAAGAGAAAACGGGCCGTAAGGTCATTGGTAACAAACCAGCCAGCGGCACGGAAATTTTGGATGAACTGGGTGCGGAACATGTTGAAACAGGCGCGCTGATCGTATACACCTCAGCTGACTCTGTCCTGCAAATTGCAGCGCATGAAGACGTTGTACCTTTGAAAGAACTGTATGAGATCTGTGAGTTCTGTCGTGAAATCACGCTTGAAGACCCGTACATGCTTGGTCGCATTATTGCCCGTCCGTTCGTAGGTGAAGCGGGGAACTGGAAACGTACGGCGAACCGTCATGACTACGCGCTCAAACCATTTGGACGCACGGTGATGAATGAATTGAAAGATGGCGGTCTGGATGTGATTGCTTTGGGTAAAATCTCTGACATTTATGACGGTGAAGGGGTAACGAAAGCTGTTCGTACTGTGTCCAATATGGATGGGATGGACAAGTTGTCTGAGACGCTGGACGAAGAGTTCACTGGACTCAGCTTCCTGAACCTGGTGGATTTTGATGCATTATATGGTCACCGCCGTGATCCACAAGGTTATGCGCAAGCCCTTGAAGATTATGATGCACGTTTACCTGAGATTTTTGCGAAAATGACAAACGATGATCTGCTGTTGATTACAGCTGACCATGGTAACGATCCAACCTACCGCGGCACAGATCATACGCGTGAATATGTACCACTGCTGGCTTACTCCCCGCGTTTCAGCGAGGGTAAAAAGCTTGAACTACGTAGCACGTTTGCCGATCTCGGTGCAACCGTGGCAGATAACTTTGGTGTGAAATTACCGGAGTATGGCAAAAGTTTCTTGAATGAGTTGAAGTAAATTGCGTTCAGACGCGGATGTAATAACTTGAAACCAACAAGACTCGACATCAAGAACTCAAGGTTATCTATCGTAACAAAGATCATCTATATCGGAGGAGATTACACATGAGTACACATATCGGAGCAAAACCAGGAGATATCGCAGAAACGATCCTTTTGCCAGGAGATCCGCTACGCGCCAAATACATTGCTGACACGTATCTGGAAGACGTTGTTTGTTACAACGAAGTTCGTGGCATGCTCGGTTTCACAGGTACATATCAAGGTCACCGGATTTCGGTGCAAGGTTCGGGCATGGGGATTCCATCCTTCGCAATCTATGCGAACGAGCTGATTAGCGAATATGGCGTAAAAAACTTGATTCGTGTAGGTACTTGCGGAGGAATGCAGGAGCATGTACGTGTACGTGATGTGATCCTTGCTCAAGCAGCTTGTACCGATTCCAGCATGAACAAACATGTTTTCGGTGGATACGACTTCTCACCAATTGCAACGTTCTCGTTGTTGAAAGAAGCCTATGACCGTGCCACTGCAAAAGGCATGAAAATCCACGTAGGTAACGTATTTAGCTCCGATTCCTTCTATCGCGATGACCGTTCCGTGACAGAGAAATTGATGAAACACGGCGTGCTTGGCGTGGAGATGGAAACAACAGCGCTTTACACGATTGCCGCGAAATTTGGCGTGAACGCTTTGACAATCCTGACCGTAAGTGATCACTTGCTGACAGGCGAAGAAACATCAGCTGAAGAGCGTCAAAAAACATTTAACGACATGATGGTTGTGGCTTTGGATACAGCAATTACACTGTAAACATATCGAAACTGGTGTTGAAGCATGGAGTGGAGGAACCGGAATCGATTCTGGAGAAGCAAAGCGTGCGCCTTTGTCTCCGAATTTTAACCATGGAAATGGGTGATCAGAGAAATTTGGAGACAACAGCGATCGAAAGAACGATCCGGGTCCGTAACGGTCCCGCTCAACGGTATACCATAAAAATAATCCCTAATGATTGTATCGAAACTAGTGTTGAAGCATGGAGTGGAGGAACCGGAATCGATTCTGGAGAAGCAAAGCGTGCGCCTTTGTCTCCGAATTTTAACCATGGAAATGGTGATCAGAGAAATTTGGAGACAACAGCGCTCGTAAGAACGATCCGGGTCCTGAACGGCTCCGCTCAACACGTGTCCTAGACAATCCATTTTACAAAAGGAGAGATCATCATGAGAATGGTAGACATTATTGCTAAAAAACGTGACGGAAAAGAACTGACCACAGAAGAGATCGATTTCGTCGTTCAAGGATATACGCAAGGAGAAATCCCGGATTATCAGGTCAGCGCATGGGCGATGGCTGTATTTTTCAAAGATATGACGGATAAGGAACGTGCCGATCTGACGATGTCGATGGTAAACTCCGGCGAAACGATCGATCTTTCAGCTATTGAAGGTGTTAAAGTTGACAAGCACTCCACTGGAGGCGTGGGAGACACGACAACACTGGTACTTGCGCCACTCGTTGCTGCACTGGATGTACCTGTTGCGAAGATGTCTGGTCGTGGCCTGGGACACACGGGCGGTACTACGGACAAGCTGGAATCCGTTGCTGGGTTCCACGTTGAGTTGGAAAAAGAAGAGTTTATTCGTCTCGTAAACGAACATAAAGTAGCGGTTATCGGTCAAAGTGGCAACCTGACACCTGCGGACAAAAAGCTGTATGCACTTCGTGACGTAACGGCAACGGTAAACTCGATCCCATTGATCGCTAGCTCCATCATGAGCAAAAAAATTGCAGCAGGTGCAGATGCGATCGTACTGGACGTAAAAACAGGTGCAGGTGCGTTTATGAAAACAACAGAAGATGCTAAAGAGTTGGCACACGCCATGGTTAGCATTGGTAACAATGTAGGACGTAAAACGATGGCGGTTATCTCCGATATGTCCCAGCCACTGGGTCTTGCCATCGGGAACGCCTTGGAAGTGAAAGAAGCGATTCTTACACTACAAGGTAAAGGTCCGAAAGATCTGGAAGAACTGTGCCTGGCACTGGGACGTCAGATGGTATATCTTGCAGGTAAAGCAGATTCACTGGAGCAGGCGGAAGAGAAACTCAAAGAAGTGATTCAGAACGGTAAAGCACTGGAGAAATTTAAACATTTCTTGGCCAATCAAGGCGGCGATGCTTCTGTGGTCGATCACCCAGAGCGCTTACCACAAGCACAATATCTAATCGAAGTTCCAGCAGATCGTGACGGGTATGTAGCTGGAATCGTTGCAGATGAGATCGGAACGGCTGCGATGTTGCTTGGTGCAGGTCGTGCAACAAAAGAGTCCGAGATCGATCTGGCGGTTGGTTTGATGCTGAACAAAAAAGTTGGTGATTCAGTGAAAGCCGGTGAATCTCTGGTAACCATTCATGCGAATCGTGAAGATGTCGATGCCGTGATTGCGAAAATCAAGGAAAACATCACCATTGCAGATCATGCCGATGCACCTGTATTGGTTCATGATATCGTAACGGAGTAAAAGGAAAAATAAGGTAGAATAACGGAATAGATAAGCAAGGTAACGATGTACTCATAACTTACCTGCTGATTGCAGTCCGCTAGACTGCCACAAAACTGCCGCAAGATCCCTTACTGGCACACAGTTGTAGATACACACTTGTAAACATACAGGTGAACATAATATATGAAAGACGACGGAGCAGATATAATCTGCCCGTCTTTTTTTGTTCGGAGACGACGTGCACGTAAACTCGAAACACGGCTGAGTACATAATACGACAATCCTCAGTCCAATGTTCTGGTTCTCTATGAACCTTGAAAATGTTGCTTAACCGCTCTTCGTTAGTTTAAATTGTCATGATCATCATGATTATCATCAGCTCGGCTACTAACTTGTGTGCAAATGGGGCGTCTGAAACGATCCAATGAGATTAATTTTCTAACGATTACAAGGAACGCTCTTTGAGCTATTTCCCGCGTTTAAATATTCTAACGAAAACCTTATTTTAGAATTTTGATGTGAAAAAGGGCTTTTTCTTGTGTTTTTAGCAAAATAAGCTCTCTGGTGATCGTTAGAATTTCAAAAAGCCTATTTTCACCTAAGTAAGCTCGTCTGAGATCGTTAGAAATAGAAGTGTGCTGGCGATCTTTTCGTAAAGTGCTCCACTTCAACTCAATGATGCTCTACTTTCTCTCACTTACTCACTTACTTACGATCTTATCATATGCCTTAACGGAATCGGCATTGGTGTAAATATAAGGAGAGGCTGGCTGATTAATCGGTGTTACGGACGTTGCCTGAATTTCCATCGTATCTTTACCGTCGACTTGCGCGGAGCCAATGGTACCACGGATCTGTACCCAACTGTCCTTCTCAAACTTGTTGGCATCCGGAATATGAATCATCACGCCAAAAGGAGCGGCATCTGCTGGGCAACACATCACGAGAAAACGTCCTAATGCAAAATGAGATGTATGCTCCATGTTATCGTCCCGGTAAACAAATCCGGTCAGCATAATCTCTTTGCCTGTGAATTGGCGCTGGAACATATCGATGGTGCCGAGGGTTTCCGAGAATATCTCTGGATACACCTGGATGACAGGTTGTACGTATAACTTTTCTGCCAGCTCCGCGAATTCCCGGCTGTATTCATCCGGTGGTACAAACTGCACACTGGCAGGTAATTCGGATAACTTGTCATTTTGCTGCTTTATACCTTGCGTGACCGTATAATCCTGCACGTTCAACTTAGCAGACTCGTCTGGCAGTGGGTCTTTACGCCTTATTTCAGGTGGAGTATACGTCAGAGACATTCCTTTCTGACTTGCCATCGAACTGCCTAAAGCTTGATCCGGTAGTAGAAAACCGAGCAATAGCGGCAAAGCAATTAGACCGTAGACCATAAAACTGCGAATCAGGCCGGAAGGTGGAGCATGTTCACAATCGCAATCGAATTCATTTCGACCCCAAAAAGCATGCCATGCCATAATAACAGCAATAAACAGGAGAGGAACAGCACAACCGAGAAGCAGATTTTGCATCATAGGAGCCAGATAGTAATGTAGAGAGTTGCTCGATTTGAGGTGCATAATATACACAGCCAGACTGCCAATCCAGCCTGCTCGAATGAGCGTATGCCACTGAATGACGATCCTTTTTGAAAAAAAGTTCTTGTTCATCGCATGATTAGCGTGAGCCATGACTTGCACTCCTTTCTTGTATGAATCTCATCTATGGATCATTTCAAATGAGGAGATACCACCCGGTAAACTAATTAACAGCATTAATGATTAATGTTGTTAATAACATAACAAGTACTCTTCAGCTAAAAGCAGTTTCATCTCAATCACCCTAAGAAGTTCACGAGCCAAGACCCGGCAAAAACCAGAAGGATAATCGCCAGACTTAAGCCAATGACAAAATGGGTGCGGAAGGTGGAGAGTAACATAAGCGTGCTTTTGAAATCCAGCATCGGGCCGAGCACAAGGAAGGAAATCAGCGGACCCAAAGCAAACGTATGTGAGAAGGCTGACGCAACAAAAGCATCCGATGTAGAACATAAGGACAGAACATATGCAAAGCCCATCATAAATACATACGAGGCAACCGGGCCATTTCCCAGCGCAACAAGATCACTGCGACTCACAAATGTCTGAATACACGCAGTAATCAATGCTCCAATCACCAAATATTTGCTCATATCGACGAACTCTTCACCTGCATGGATGAAAAAGCTGCGCCAGTCCTTCTTATGAGAGTGATGATGGTCATGGTTGCCACCGTGCGAGTGAGAATGAGCTGAAGAAGCCATTTTGAACCCAGGATGTGTCTTTACTTCCGTCACGACCGTTTTGGGCATGCGCAGAGGATTGCGTTTCACAAAAACATACACAAGCCCACCAACGGCAGCAGCCACCGTAAAAGCCAGTCCCATTCGAGCGATGGTGATCTCTGGATGACTAGGAAATGCCATGAGAGTTGCTGTAAACACAATCGGATTGACGACAGGACCGCTTAAAATAAACGTCACCGCGATATATGCAGGCATGCCTTTATGCATAAGCCGCCGTACAACCGGAATCATTCCGCATTCGCAGATGGGAAAAACAATACCGAGCAGGCCCGCTACAAGCACGCCCCCAACCGGATGTTTGGGGGTCAGTCTTCGCACCATCTCTTCCGATACGAACCATTGCATCAGAGAGGACAGGAACACGCCCATGAGCAGAAAGGGGGCCGCTTCCAGAAAAATACTCACAAATACTGTTTTTATATTTTGCAACGCTTCACTATTCCAGACCTTATTGAGATCCGGGGCGAACGCAATAACAACCGGAACCAGAAAGGCACAGGGAACCAGGAAGGTGAGAAGTTTCAAACTAGCTGCGATTCTCATGAAAAGACCTCCGTAACTAGAACTTTGCTAGAATATATGCTTGTACTTGCCGTAACATACATCGATTCGGGCAGTTAATCAGTTGTTTTACGATTAAAAAGCTCGCTCAAAGGGACTCAGTTGACAAGCAAAGGTGGAATAAGGTATAGTTCTCGATGTATTTAATCGTAATAATTACGATTAAATACATCGCCCATATAACTAAATCAGCATAAGTACATCATCCATCATCTTAGTTCACCATCTAGATATCCCGAAAGGTTTGATGGATCACTTAAATTCACCCATAAGAAGTGGAGGAAGCAATAATGTCAGTATCAGAAAAACAACAACATATTCAAAATCGAGTGCCAGTTACGGTTCTTAGCGGTTATCTTGGAGCGGGTAAGACGACATTGCTAAACCACGTGTTACATAATCGGGAGGGCATGCGTGTCGCCGTCATCGTAAACGATCTGAGTGAAGTCAATATTGATGCAGGGTTGATTCGGGACGGAGGCGGTTTATCGAGGATTGATGAGAAGCTGGTGGAGATGTCGAACGGGTGCATCTGCTGCACACTTCGTGAGGATTTGTTAAAAGAGGTGGAGCGGCTTGCGCTGGATGGGTCGTTCGACTACATATTGATTGAATCGACGGGCATTGGCGAACCCGTTCCTGTGGCTCAGACATTTACGTACATTGACGAGGAACTTGGTATCGATCTGACTCGATTCACTCGTCTAGACACGATGGTAACGGTGGTGGATGCCGCTCAGTTTTGGCGTGACTTTTATTCGAAAGAGACGCTTAAGGATCGCGGACAGGAAGCCGGAGAAGATGACGTGCGGGGCATTGTGCATTTGCTGACCGACCAGGTTGAATTTTGCGACGTTCTTGTGCTGAACAAATGTGATCTGGTATCCGAAGAAGAGCTATCGAAGCTGGAAAAAGCACTGCATGCGATGCAGCCAGAGGCCAAGTTGGTTCGCACGACGCATGGACAGATTGATCCGAGAGAGATTTTGAATACCGGTCGGTTTGATTTTGAAAAAGCAAGCCAGTCCGCGGGCTGGATCCGCGAATTGATGAAAGAGGAGCATACGCCTGAGACCGAGGAATACGGTATTCATTCGTTTGTATATCACCGCAAACGCCCATTCCATCCCGAGCGCCTGCTGCGCTGGATTGCCAAATGGCCAGACAGTATCGTTCGCTCCAAAGGGTTAATGTGGATGGCTACTCGCAACCATATGGCCATTTCATTTAGCCATGCGGGTACGTCCAAACAGCTTGCACCGGCAGGAATATGGGTAGGGGCGATGAGTGAGGAAGAGCGGCAACTTCATTTTGGCGACACGCTTCCAGCTATTCCCGATTGGGATGAAGAGTGGGGTGACCGGGTAACCAAGCTGGTGTTTATCGGGATCGATATGGATCGTGCAGCCATTGAACGAACATTGGATGAGACATTACTTACAGATGAAGAGATGCAGATGAACTGGCGCGAGATGAAAGACCCTTTTCCACAGTGGAGCTAAGAGAAGAAGTTGACAAAAGAAAAGGCATAGGCTACTATCATTAAATAGTAATAATTACGAATAGATAAAGGGAGGCAACATCATGAGAGTCATTGTAACTTTAGCCTGCACGGAGTGCGGGGATCGCAACTATACAACAACGAAGAACAAGCGTAACCATCCGGAACGTCTGGAGATGAAGAAGTATTCGCCTCGTTTGAAGAAGATGACGATTCACCGGGAAACCCGCTAAAAAATTTTGATTTTTTTAAATCGTAATATTTACGAAAATGGAAAGAGGTTAACCCATGATTTTATCTTCCATGCGTGATGTCGTATTTGGATATGGTAAAGAGCCCGTCATTGATCATCTGTCGTTGGATATTCATGTGGGTGAATTTGTCGGCATCACGGGGCCGAATGGCTCTGCGAAGACAACCATGCTGAAGCTGTTGCTGGGGCTCTTGAAGCCCTGGAGCGGTTCGGTACATATGAATACACAGCAACTTCGAGGCAAAAAGCTGGAGATCGGTTACGTACCTCAGCAAGTAGCCTCGTTTAATAGTGGTTTTCCCAGTACAGTCATCGAACTGGTGCGATCCGGTTGTTATCACAGTTTAGGTCTTTTTCGGCGATTCACCTCAGACAAAGAAGCGATTGTTGAACGAAGCCTGCGTGAGGTCGGCATGTGGGAATACCGCAACGCACGCGTAGGAGAGCTTTCGGGCGGACAGAAGCAGCGAATCTGTATCGCACGAGCCCTGGCTGGACAGCCGCAAGTGCTTGTGCTGGATGAGCCCACCACCGGGATGGATCGGCGCAGTAGAGAAGGGTTCTATGAATTGATGCGTCACTATGCAGATGTTCATGGTCTCACCATCATTATGGTCACACACGGTCTCGAAGAAGTGGGTAACCGGCTGGATCGAACGATCACCTTGGAGAGACAAGAAAGTGAGGAATGGCAGTGTTTGAGTACGAATTCATGCAACGTGCTTTCTGGGCTGGAGGACTAATCGGAATCATTGCACCTATTCTGGGTGTATATCTGATGCTTCGACGGCAGGTACTTATGGCTGATACACTTTCTCACGTTTCACTGGCAGGGGTTGCCCTAGGTTCGGTTATGAACCTGAATCCGCTTCTAAGCGGCTTCGCTGTTGCAATTATTGGTGCTCTGCTGGTCGAGCAGCTACGGCGAAGCTATCGGACGTACAGTGAGGTGCCGGTTGCAATCATTATGACATCTGGTCTGGCTTTGGCTGTTGTATTAATGAGTCTAAAAATGAATCTTTCCAAAACTTTCAGTTCTTATCTGTTTGGTTCCATCGTCGCGGTGAGTAATATCCAGCTGTGGATGATGGCAGCGGTATGTTTGATTGGATTGACCTTTTTTTTCGTTTTGCGAAGACCGTTGTACAATTTGACCTTTGATGAAGAGACGGCCTCCATTGGAGGCGTACAGGTGAAAGGTTTATCATTTGCCTTTGCGATACTAACCGGAATGACCGTGGCCTCTGCGATGCCGATTGTCGGTGTGCTGCTCGTATCTGCACTTATTGTATTGCCGGCAGCATTAGCTTTGAGGGTTGCACGCAGTTTTGCCGCAGCCGTTGTTATTTCTATCGTTACAGGATTGATGGGCATTTTTAGCGGGCTCACCGCTTCGTATCAATGGAATACACCTCCGGGAGGAACCATTGCACTCATCCTGTTACTTTTCCTGTTGACTGGAATATCAGCCCAAAAGCTGATTTCACTATACAATCGTAAACGTCATCGCGCCGTTAAGCAGAAGACAGCAACATTATATATTCATTCAAAAAGCAACACATAAAGATGAAATGGGGAATTCAGACTATGAAATTGGGCAAAACTTCAGCGCTGGGAATTATCTTCAGTTTGGCAATTGTTGCAACAGGTTGCGGCCAAAAAACAACAACCTCCAATCCGGATCAAGCTGCAGCAGCTAGTACTCCAGCGGCTTCGGAGCAAAAATTAAATGTAGAGGTCAGCTTTTATCCAATGTATGATTTTACGAAAAATGTAGCGGGCGATCTGGCTGATGTACATACGCTTATTCCGCCAGCCATGGAGCCGCATGATTGGGAACCAACGCCTCAGGACATCGCGAGCATTGAAAAAGCAGATGTTCTCGTCTACAACGGGGCAGGCATGGAGTCCTGGATGGATCAGGTCAAAGACAGCCTAAGCAATAGCAAACTTGTGCAGGTGGAAGCCAGTCAAGGGATTAGCATTCGTGAAGGTGGAGAAGAAGAGGAACATGACCATGACCATGAGGACAAAGCAACAACCACTGAAGAACATGATCACGCAGATGACGCCTCTGCGAAGGAAGGTCACGAGCATGACCATAACGCCGTAACAGGTGAAGAGCATGACCACGACCATGGCGGGCTTGATCCTCACGTGTGGCTGTCACCAGCGCTCGCTATAAAGGAAGTACGAAACATTGAAGCTGGACTTGCCAAAGCGGCCCCGCAGCATGCAGACCAGTTCAAACAAAACGCCGATGCATATATTGCCAAGCTGGAAGCACTGGATCAGGACTTCAAAGCGGCTGTGAAGGACAGCAAACGGAAGGACTTTATTACACAACACGCGGCTTTTGCATATCTGGCAGCGGAGTATGGTTTGCAGCAGGTTCCGATTGCCGGGTTGTCTCCTGAACAGGAACCATCCGCAGCTCAGATGGCAACTGTCATTGATTTTGCCAAGGAACACAAGGTGAAAACAATCTTTTTCGAAACACTCGTTTCATCCAAAGTATCTGAAACTATTGCTAAGGAGATTGGAGCCAAGACGGCTGTGTTGAATCCTATCGAAGGTTTAACCGAGGATGAGGTTAAAGCGGGCAAGGACTACATTAGCGTGATGAGAGAGAATCTGGAAGCGCTGAAGCTGGCATTGAACGAATAGGAACTTTAATGAGCATTTGATGCTTTTCACCGAAAAAGGTACAATATAACAACATGCTGAGGAATGAACGTGACCTATTCCTTTGCCTTTTGCGAAGCAGAGAGCACAGTGATGTGCTCTTTTTCGTTTGAGACGTTTGGATATGCAGACCAGGAGGAACATGATGAACGTACATGAAGAATTTGAGGAACAGGAAGTACTGCTCAGTGAACAGCCTGTACATCTGTGGAGAAGACGGAAACAGGAACTGTTGCACTGGACCGAACGGGACAAACGAACCGTGTCTCCCAAACGGACGGTGATATGGAACGGGGTAGAGGTTGACGCAGAGCTGGTTCGCTCCCTGAGCCTGCTCCATGAAGCAGGGGTGCAGACCGAGTTTTCATGTGCCGGGGTTAGTCCGCTGGATGAACCTGTCGATCATTCACTATATGCGTATGTAACGCTTATCCAGAGCAAAGCCGCCGAACAGTTCGTGAACGATGCCATTTTGCGGATGCGAAATCGACTTTTGGTGACTTTTGAGAAAGGGCGTGGTCGATATGATCTATCTTCTTTTTTCATTGGGCACAATCGCAGCTTTTGCTGGTGGATGGAGCAATGCGCGCTTGACTTCAAAAGACGAAACGAAGCAGGGAAGCCTGACGTACTATAATGGATAGGCTCGCTAGTTGAAGGCAAGGAGGTTTGAACAGATTGAACAAGTGGCTCAAAACGATCCTTTTTCTAATGGCCTCTGTATTTCTGACCCGATTCATCCCGTTCTCATCCTTGTTCCGTAATCTCGATACGATGATTCATGAATTCGCTCATGCGCTGATGACACTGGTTTTGTCCGGTAAAGTGTTACGCATTGAATTATACGCCGATCATAGCGGTGTCACGTATTCATCTATGTTGACATCGGGGAGAGCGATATTTGTTTCGCTGGCAGGATACATTGGTGCATCGCTTTTTGCATGGCTTCTGTTTTACTTGTACCGCAAAGGGCGGCACATGTGGGGCTTGGGAGTTATGACGGCTGTGGCACTTGTGTCGCTGGTGTTATATGTCAGAGGCGAATTCGGAATGTTGTGGTTGACCGGGTTTATCGCGTTGAATGTAGTTATTATGATTTTTGGTGTGAAAATCGCGAAGTACTACTATCTGCTACTGGCCTTTATTACGCTCGAAGAGTCCGTTGTTAGTGCGATGTATATCGGTTGGGCATCTTGGACCCGTCCATCTCAGGCCGGAGATGCGGCCAATCTGGCGCAACAGACGTTCATGCCAGCTCTGTTCTGGGGTACGCTGTTTGCATTGTTTGCGTTATGGTGTGCAAAGGGAGCTCTTGCACTTTTCTTCCGAAAAGAAGGAACGGCAAGTCCCTCGAAGTCGAAATCCCGTGGATTAAACAGAGCATAGAACGTAATGTAGATAGGGCGAAAGTCCGAAGGATGAACAAAGAACACTTCCTTTTTTTTAAAAGGAGGTGTTTTTATATCGTTTTTTTGTTTTGTACCACTCAGCATAATTTGCGGGTTAGTTTCAACTCTCTTTGGATAGTGCGAAGTGTTAGTCCCCGAGGTTATCCCATAAGGCATAAAAATAATAAATTTCCTCCATAATCGCTTGATCATCCTGCGCCGCAATACCGCCCTGGATTCGTGCAAGTGCGCCCAGAATATCATAAATACTCTCACGCTCCACGCTGAATTGAATGCGGTTGACGATCCGATGCCAAGCTTGCAGGGAATACTCGATCTGATCTTTGGCTTGAGTCCACTGCTTGTCCAGAACCTGCTTCTCCAGCTTCTGGATGGATTCCAGTAAGCGATCTTGCGTGCCAAAAGGTTTTTTGAGCCAAGGGCCGCTAATCATGATCGCGATGAACAGCAAAAGCATGATAATGGGGATCGTATAGAGAAGCCATTTATGCTTTTTCATTTCCGAACCTCCCGGGACAAGTTTGGTCAGATTGTTTTTATGAGTTCAAATATATTAGATTCATTCAGATCAGTTACGTTTTTTTTTCTCATCCGTGCTGGTCATGTCTGATAACCGATCCTTATACAAATCGATATATAACTTGTCATTCGGTAAAATGGCAGCAAATGCAATGTCCTGAATCGTCAGGTTTTGTTTTTTCAATTGTTCGGTTAACCAGCTGCTGTCCTTATTGCGCTCGGCCAGTTTTTCTTTCATTAATACACCGTCGATAATAAGCTCGGTCATGAGTTTCTGGGATGGTGGGTGCATGTGCATATCCTTTGCGGTTACGGGCTGATTCTCTGGTTTCAAAGCAATGGATAAGGTGCCATCTGGCTCTAAAATGCCATAATCGACCGTGGTCAGGTCAAATACATCCTTTTGCCGTAGCATCATGGTGAGTTCGTCGAACTTCACGCGCATTTGATTCAGATTTTGTTCCAGAATTTTGCCATTCTGAATGACCAGGGTGGGATCGGAGTCCATAATTTGGGAGAAGGCTCGGCTTTTCAGCGTAATGTATTGAAAAATGATGGTGATCAAGGTGAAGATGGTTAACGCTACAAAATGAATCCACGCTTTGGACGACAAATCCGTGGCAAACGTACCGGCAATGGAGCCAATCGTAATGCCGTTAATATAATCAAAATAGGTCAGGTTGCCCATTTGTTGTTTTCCCAGTACCCTCGTATAGACAATTAAGGTGAGAAAAGCGATAATCGCTCGCACAGCAACGACCGTAGTTTCCTCCATCATATATGCATCACCACCCTTTACACCCTCAATCCTTGCCCACAACGATGCAATTTATTCCTTATCACTTGAGGGTCAAATCAACGCCAAAAAAACCGAAGCCCGTGAGCATATCACGAGGTTCGGTTGGAGTGTGAATCTGTTTCAGACAATCGATGTATCCAAAAATGAGGGCTACACCCCGGAATAAGCCATGAATCCGCCGTCTACAGGGACAACAATACCCGTTACAAAGCCGGACTGATGCTCATCTGCCAGCCACATTAACGTACCGAGCAGATCCTCCGGTTTACCAAAACGGCGCATTGGGGTATGCGCAATAATTTTGCTGGAACGCTCCGTAGGTGAGCCGTCTGGCTGCAAGAGCAAGTTGCGGTTCTGCTCGGTCAGGAAGAAGCCTGGAGCAATCGCATTGACCCGAATCCCTGACTCTGCCAGATGCACAGCGAGCCATTGTGTAAAATTGTTAATAGCCGCCTTGGCAGCACTATACGCAGGTACTTTGGTCATAGGAGATGGGGCACTCATGGACGATATATTAATGACCGTAGCCGGTACATCGCGCTCAATCATGTGTTTGGCAAAAATTTGAGTAGGGATGAGGGAGCCGACAAAGTTCAGATCCATGACCTGCCGAAACCCCTCTACACTTACATCAAAAAAGGTGGTCACATCAGGATTACCCAAATCCTCCGGTTTAAAAATTTCATTTGTTGTGTTGGCACTGGCGTTATTGCCGCCAGCACCATTAATCAATATGTCACATGGGCCGAGTTGCTCGCGAACAATATCTGCCGCCGCCTGAACACTTTCGGCTTGGGTGACATCACATGCAACGGCAATGGCACGGCCACCTGCTTTTTCAATTGCGGATTCAACGTCTTGACCTTTGGATACCGTCCGGTTCAGGATGGCCACCTTGGCGCCGTGTCTTGCGAGTTCTTCAGCCATGGAGCGGCATAATACGCCTGCCCCTCCGGTAATCACGGCTGTTTTACCTTGAAGGCGAGAAGTACGCTCCAGATTCAGGTTCGAATGGTGTTCGCTCATACGTTTGCCCTCCTTTGTAGTGAATCCCAGACACCCCAGAGATACATAATTCCGAGTGCACGATCATATAGTCCATAGCCTGGTCTACATTCTTCTCCCCACAGATGTCGACCGTGGTCCGGTCTGGCGTATCCTTCAAAACCAATATCGTGATAGGCTTCTACAACACCCGCGATATCTACACTTCCGTCCTGACTGCGGTGAGAGGTTTCGATAAAGTCACCATTTTCATAGACCTTCACATTCCGGATGTGAGCAAACGGAATCCGATCACTGAACTCATGAATCATACCGATGATATCATTGTCTGGATTGGCACCGAGAGATCCGCTACACAGCGTTACACTATTCGACGGACTATCATATAGATTCAGGTATCTGCGAACATTGTCCTGATTGATTATAATTTTAGGCAGACCAAAGATCGGCCATGGCGGGTCATCGGGATGAATCGCCATTCGAATGCCAAGCCGCTCGGCGGTAGGAATGATCTCTTGCAGGAAGTAACGTGCGTTCTCCCACATATCGTCCTCGGTCACATCTTTATAGGCTTCAAACAAACCTGTGAGATACTGTAGTCGTTCCGGTTCCCAACCCGGCATCGTGAGGGTGGAGTTTTCATTAATTTTGCGAACCAGTTCCAGTGGTTCAATGTTTTCAATTTTGCTAGCTTCATAGAAGAGGGCTGTTGATCCGTCCTCCATTTCTTTGTGCAGATCCGTACGCAACCAATCGAAGATCGGCATAAAATTATAACAGATCACTTTGACACCCACTTGGGCAAGTTTCTCCATGGTTTTAATGTAGTTGCTAATATATTTATCCCTTGAAGGCAGTCCAAGCTTGATATCTTCATGAATATTAACACTTTCTACGACATCCAGATGTAGTCCGGCTTGGTCCGCAGCTGTCTTGACAGCAAGTATTTTGTCCATCGGCCATTCTTCGCCTGCAGGAACATCATGTAGTGCCCATACAATGCCTTCGACGCCCGGAATTTGCCGGATCTGATCCAGCGATACCGTATCATTGCCTTCGCCAAACCAGCGAAAAACCATCTTCATCTCATTCACCTCATCCTCATTAGTGGAAGAAACAACATGTATTACGATGTGCAAGCAGAAATTCTTTACTTATTGGAAATAGGAAGGATATGTACTCCGCAGAACAGCCAGATCCGTGACTGTCAGATACAGATGTTCCTGCATCAGACGTTCTGCTTTCTCTGCATCATGCTGCTGAATCGCCTGAACCATGGATCGGTGCTGCTCGATTAAGTGATCCCAATGATGATCGGAAGACAGACGGAGCATCCGGCTGCGATTCAAATGCACATTCATCTGCTGAATCACCGTCCAGGTGTTGCTTTTGTTACAGCCAGCAAAAAGACTGCTATGGAACTCCTCATCCAGTTGAAACATGTGTTCATCATCCGGTTCGCTCAGGCATTGCTGCTGCTCTGCAAGATTTTGTTCAAGGGCCAACATCTGCTCTTCTGGAAATTGTGCACAAGCTAGACGGATGACAGCTCGCTCCAGCTGCTCGCGCATAAATCGGGCTTCTTCGACGAGATCCAGTTGAATCAGAGAGACATACGTTCCACGCTGGGGATACACTTCCAGCAGACCTTCCTGAGCGAGTCGGACAAAACTTTCGCGCACAGGAGTCCGGCTAACCTGAAAGTCCAGGGCGATTTCTTTCTCCGAAATGGCCGTACCTGGAGGTAACTGCAGACTCAAAATCTGTTGTTTCAGCGTGTCATAGACCAAATCTCGCGTCGAGTAAGATTGCTTGTTCAACGCCGAGAGGTGGCCTGACAAGGGCGATAAACCGGCTTTGGATGATAATCTGGGGGTATGTTCCACAACTTCAACTCCTTCATTGCCATACTACCATACAAGTATGGTAGAGTGGAAGCGTTTTATTTATAACGGATTGGTTTCTTTGAGCTATTTTGCTTGAGATTTTTGAGATAAGGAGGTACAATTCATCACATAGGTTTAAATGTTTAAACAAATAGAAATAAAAGCTATGAAGTTCGTAGAAGGATAGCGATCATATAGAACGCAGAATGATAATCGAGGTGTAAATATGGGTCAGAAGGCCATAACCATTTTCCAAACATGTATCCCGCTGTTTCAAGTTCTGAGTGACAACCATCGCCAATCGATTTTGCTCATGCTGAGTGAAAAAGGCCATATGACAGTGAATGAGATTACGGAACATTCCAGCCTGTCCCGTCCAGCGATATCCCACCATTTGAAGTTGCTGCTGGAGAAAGGGCTCATTTCCGTGGAACAGAAGGGAACGCAGCGTTATTATTCAGCTTCGCTGCACGCTTCCGTCGATCTGCTTAAACAGCTTGTAGCTGCGCTTGAAGAGGAATGCCTATAAATAAGTAGCTGATTCAGCGCTCGATTAATCTACAGTCGGATTGCACAACAACAAGAAAAGGCTTAACATGCTACGGCATGTAACGTATAGGTTCGTCAGTTTAAACCTTTCATCAATAATCAACGAAGGAGAGTGAGCATTATGACTACGTTTCAAGAATTAACACACGAAGATGTACACGTCATTCTGGAGAAACAACGTACATTTTTCCGTTCCGGTGCCACGAGACCAGCGGAAGTTCGAATAGAGCGTTTAAGACGTTTAAAACAGGCCATTCAGAAACATGAATCCGGATTGACCGAGGCACTCTATCAAGACTTGGGGAAAAGTGAATTTGAGTCGTATACGACAGAGATTGGATTTATGCTCGACAGCATTACACACACGATGCGTAAAATCAAAAAGTGGGTGAAGCCTGTTAAGGTTAGGACACAAGTGGCTCTCCTTGGCTCCAAAAGTTTTATCCTTCCTGAACCGTATGGTGCGGTGCTCATTATTGGGCCGTTCAATTATCCTTTTCAGCTCCTTATCGAACCTCTGGTTGGTGCGATTGCCGCGGGCAACACGGCGGTGCTCAAAGCTTCTGAGAACACGCCGGCTGTATCAGCTGTTATTAAGGAATTGATCGCTGAAGTATTTGAGCCGGAATATGTGCAAGTGGTCGAAGGAGCCAAAGACACAACAACAGCGCTTATCCATGCGTCGTTCGACTATATCTTTTTTACAGGCAGTGTACCCGTTGGTAAAATCGTGATGGAGGCCGCAGCGAAAAACCTTGTTCCCGTCACGCTCGAACTAGGCGGGAAAAGCCCTGTTATCGTGGATGAGAAGGCAGACATTCAAGTAGCAGCCGAGCGGATTATTTGGGGCAAATTGCTCAACACGGGACAGACCTGTATCGCCCCGGATTACCTGCTCGTACATGAGCGTGTAAAACAGCCTTTAATTGATGCGATGAAAGCTGCGATTGTAAACTTCTTTGGAACGGACATTCAGCGCAACAAGGACTATGGGCGCATCGTGAACAAGTCACACTTTAAACGTTTGACTGCTCTGATTGAACGAGATCGGGATCAAGTTATCTATGGAGGGACTTCCGATGAAGAGGATCGCTTTATTGAACCGACCTTAATTGACGCGGAATCGTGGAATGCAGCTACGATGGAAGACGAGATTTTTGGGCCGATTTTGCCAATTATCAGTTATAGTCATTTAGATGAAGCTATTAGTAATATTGTTAAACGCCCAAAGCCGTTAGCCTTGTACCTGTTCACATCCGATTCAGCTGTTCAGGATAAAGTGTTAAACGAGGTTTCTTTTGGCGGAGGATGCATTAACGATACGATTACACATGTGGCCAATCCACGGCTACCGTTTGGAGGAGTAGGTCATTCTGGTATTGGCTCCTACCATGGAGGGTACAGCTTCGAGACCTTTTCACATATGAAAAGTGTTTTGAAAAAGAGTACCAAGCTTAATCCGCATATGCTGTACCCGCCTTACAATAACAAATTGAATCTGATCAAACGTTTGCTGAAATAACGATATGTAACATAACCATCAGATAAAACAGCCTGCTGCTGGACATTACTCCAGAGCAGGCTGTTCCTGTCTATATTGTGAAGGGGACTTCCCCGACCACCGTTTGAATTGACGGCTAAAATGGGCGATATCCTTATATCCAAGCATCACTGCGATATTTTGTACAGAGAGCTGCGGATTACCTAGTAAAACTTTGGCCTCGTGCAGCACCATTTGGGATAGAACGGTACGGGGGGACTGCCCGAATATTTGTTTGAACACACGATTGCAATGCGAAGTACTGATGCCGAGTTCTGCGGCGATATCATCGATCCCATAGTGGCTGTCGGATTCATCGCCTTGTTTGAATTGCTGGCTCATTAGTCCTTGGAGCCGAGTACGAATCTGATGCGCCAGTTCAATCCGTTCGTACCCACCCGCAAACGTCTGGACTGCTTCCTGAGACACAGTCTCCCAGAGGTGACCAAACAGCTCAAATACCGCGGATTGCAGTTGCATGCGCTGTACCATAGCACTGGGGGATTGATCGTGGGCAGAGGACATGAGCTTGTGCAGCACAGGTTCAATCTGCTGGGTAACCGGGCTGTCTGCTCCGAATAATACTTGCTTGATTCGTGCCAGAAGAGAGAGAAACAGCTGATCATCAATATCAAAATGCATACAGAAGTAGGTGAAGCCTTGTCCGCTTCGGCTCTGGCTGGAATGAATGCTTCCCGGAGGGATCAGCAGGAGCTCGCCAGCGTTTTGTACATATAAATTACCGTTTATGGTCATATACTGCACACCCTCTGTTACATAATTGAGCTCATATTGAGGATGCTCGTGCGCCGGATAGTCCCAATCGGGTCCGACACTGCGCAGATGAATGGCGAACAAGTTAACGGTGGTTTGCACATCTGGGAAAAACACTTCATGCACACTTTCTCCCAGATCGGGAGGTAAATACGTGGAAGACATTTGAATTCCTCCTTATGTTGGGTCATGTTACACTAGGTTATGTACATATTTAAAACGAATTTATTAAAATTTTAAAAGTGTAACCGCTTTATATTTTATCATATTTCAGCTTGATTTGGGTAAATATCCGATTGATTTGTTCATGGTCTGGACGGACACTGCGTGATAGGATGGGGCTAATGAAAACGCATGCATATCTTATTCCGAGAGAGGTTATGAAGAATGAGTACATCCAATTCTATTTTTTACAATGCTCATCACGCACCAATCGGTGCATTTGCCAGTTTCACGCTAGGTTACAAAGGGGCTAAAGGTGGGCTGGGGCTTGAACTTGGGAAGCCGGCTGACCAAAACGTATATATAGGATTACAAGCTTGTGATGGAGAGCATTATCAGGCATTGCCTTTTTATGAAGCGAGTGAAGATGAGAGCAGCCGTTATGATGTGGAGAAGCTGGACAGTGGAAGTCAGTCTGACGGTGCGGGGGCAAAACCGTTGATCTCTGCGTTTCGGGATGAAGACATTACTCGGGAGTTCACTTCGGGGACAGATACATGGAATGCAGGAGATCTTGAATTCCGTATTTATTCGCCTGTACGTCCCGTTCCGCATCCGAAGAGTGCAGATCGTGAAGCGCTGATGGATGCACTCGTACCCGCAGTGTTGGTCGAGATGACCATTGACAACAGCCAAGGCGAGAAAACCCGTAAAGGGTACTTCGGTTATCAAGGTAGTGATCCGTATTCTGCGATGCGTTTAATTGGTGGACCAGAGGGAGGACCATTGACAGGGGTTGGACAAGGGCGTCTGACAGCTATTGTGTCGAAAAATGAAGGTCTGTGGCCTGCACGCGGATTTACGCTGGAGAAAATTTTAGAGGAAAAACATCGTGACAATCTGGCATTTGGCTTAGGATCTACCTCCGTATTGCTGATGGAAGTTCCGGCAGGCCAGAAACGCACGTTCCAATTCGCGGTATGTTTCTATCGGGGAGGAATTGTAACTACCGGTATGGACACCACATATTGGTACACACGTTACTTTGCTGACATTCTGCAAGCAGGTGAGTATGCACTCGATCGTTTTGATGCATTGACTGCATCCTGTGCCGAAGTAGATCGGCGACTTGGAACGGCAGCGCTTAGCGAAGATCAGTCCTATATGCTTGCCCATTCCATCCACAGCTACTATGCGAGCACCCAACTGCTCGATGCAGATGGCGAGCCGCTCTGGATTGTGAATGAAGGCGAATATCGGATGATGAATACGCTGGATCTGACCGCAGATCAGCTGTACTTCGAGCTTGCTCTTAATCCATGGACTGTTCGTAATGAGCTGGAGTGGTTTGTGAAGCGTTATAGTTATACGGATCAGGTTCGCTTCCCTGGAGAAGAGACACTTCATCCGGGCGGCATTACGTTTACACATGATATCGGAATCGCCAATGTATTTTCCCGTCCGGGTCATTCGGCGTATGAACTCGTTGGCATCGATGATTGTTTCTCACAGATGAGCCATGAAGAGCTTGTCAACTGGCTTTGCTGCGCAACGGTATATATTGAGCAGACGCAAGATCGGGAGTTTGTGACTGAGATGTTGCCGGTTATTCAGGAATGCTTCCAAAGTATGCTTAACCGTGACCATCCAGAAGAAGATCAACGTAATGGCTTAATGGGACTGGATAGCAGCCGTACACAAGGAGGGGCAGAGATTACCACGTACGACAGTTTGGACGTATCCCTTGGACAATCGCGGAACAATATCTATCTTGCGGGTAAATGCTGGGCTGTCTATGTTGCACTCGAAAAGTTGTTTGCAGCCGAGAAGCTCGCAGAGCTGTCTCATCAGGCAGGAAAACAAGCAGATCGCTGCGCGGCAAGCGTCGCTGCTCAATTGACTGATGGAGGTTACATCCCGGCGGTTATTGCGGAAAATAACGATTCGCGTATCATTCCGGCGATTGAAGGTCTGGTATTCCCGTATTTTACAGGTTGTGAAGCGGCACTCGATGTTAACGGCCGGTTCGGACCCTATATCAAGGCACTACACACGCATCTAAAAACGGTGCTAGTTCCAGGAATATGCCTGTTTGAAGATGGTGGCTGGAAGCTATCTTCGACAAGCAACAACTCCTGGTTGAGCAAAATCTATTTGTCCCAATTTATCACACGTGAGATTCTGGGTGTGGAGTGGGATGAGACTGGGAAAGCAGCGGATGCAACTCATGTGAAATGGTTGCTTCATCCGAAGGAATCCTACTGGTGCTGGAGTGACCAGATCTTATCCGGTGTTGCTGTCGGCAGCAAATATTATCCACGTGGCGTAACTTCTATACTGTGGTTGCTTGAAGGCAAAAATAATCGTCTTGCACAGATCTATGCAAGCAAGGAGGCTGTACAATGAGTCAAACTACCGTACAATCTGGACTGTCCGGCCCGCAATATGAAGCATGGCTAGGTTATCATGTTGCACTACCAGAAGCGAAAGGGTCTACGAGAACGAGAACGGCAGCTCCTCTCTGGAGCCGGCATATTGATGTACAGGAACAGCATCTGGTCATCGACACCGCTCTTACCGAGCTCAAGCAAGGGCTCGGTAAGTTATACGGTGAACAGCCCGTCATTCGCCATTCTCAGACCCAAAGCACGGATTCAGACGAACAACGTAAACCTTCAATCCGAGTGGGCACCTGGGCAGGGAACAATCAGGTGACAAGTGCGTTTACGGAGGCGGAACGTGCTGCTGTACAGGGTGAGGGTTTTATCATTCGTGAACATGAGTCTCTTCAGGAGCTGGTTATTGGTTCAGAGACGCCGCAAGGTGTTTTATATGCTGTTTTTCATTTGTTGCGTGAACTGACATTAAAGCAAGGTAAGTCAGAAGAGGCCGGTTCGGCTCTTGACGGGGTGAAGCCCTTATTTATTACAGAGCAACCCGTGAATCAACTGCGCATGATTAATCAGTGGGATAATGTGGACGGCAGTATTGAGCGGGGATATGCCGGACGTTCTATTTTTTACGAAAACGGTGAGTTCACGCAGGATTTAGGGCGGATTCGAGACTATGCCCGATTACTGGCTTCAACCGGAATCAATGCGATATCGATTAATAACGTGAATGTGCATAAACAAGAGAGTCTGTTTCTGACAGAGCGATACCTTGGTGATGTTGCGAAGGTAGCGGCTGAATTCAGAGCGTATGGTATTCGCTTGTTTCTTTGTGCCAATTACGCCAGTCCAATCGAAGTTGGTGGCTTGCAGACAGCTGATCCACTGGATGATCAGGTACGTGAGTGGTGGAAGATTCAAACGGCGAAGGTGTACGCTGCGATTCCGGATTTTGGCGGATATGTGATCAAAGCGGATTCTGAAAATCGTCCGGGGCCTTTCACATACAATCGTGACCATGCAGACGGTGCAAACATGCTTGCAGAAGCCCTTCGTCCCTTTGGCGGACTTGTCATCTGGCGGTGCTTCGTATACGACTGCAAGCAGGACTGGCGGGATCGTACTACAGATCGGGCTCGCGCGGCTTATGACCACTTTAAACCGCTAGACGGACGGTTTGCAGACAATGTCATTTTGCAGATTAAAAATGGACCTATGGATTTTCAGGTTAGAGAAGCAGTATCCCCTTTATTTGGGGCGATGGAGAATACGAATCAAGTGATAGAGTTCCAGATTACGCAAGAATACACAGGACAACAGCGTCATCTGGCTTATCTTGTGCCACAGTGGAAGGAAATTCTGGATTTTGACACGTATGCTAAGGGCAAAGGCTCAGAGATCAAGCGCATTGCAGACGGTTCGCTCTATCAGCGCCAGTACAGTGGATTTGCGGCTGTATCCAATATCGGCGCGGATGCAAGTTGGACAGGCCATCCGCTGGCTCAAGCGAATTTGTACGGATATGGCAGACTGGGGTGGAATCCTGAGCTCTCGGCGGAAGCCATCGCAGATGAATGGGTGAGATTAACGTTTGGACATGATGAGCAAGTGGTAGAACGGGTTACGGGTATGTTGCTGTCTTCACTTGACATCTATGAAAATTATACCGCACCTCTCGGTGTAGGCTGGATGGTAAACCCGGATCATCATTACGGACCTAATGTGGATGGTTACGAGTATTCCAAATGGGGAACGTATCACTTTGCCGATTGTCATGGAATTGGGGTTGATCGGACGGTGATGAGTGGTACAGGTTATACTTCCCAATATCATGCGGAAAATGCAGCAAGATATGAATCACTGGAGACTTGTCCCGATGAGTTAATTCTCTTTTTCCATCATGTCCCGTACACGCATGTGTTACATTCCGGTAAAACGGTTATCCAGCACATCTACGATACTCATTTCGAAGGTGCTGCGCAGGCTGAGGCATTACTCGAAACATGGAGAGAGCTGGAAGGTAAAGTGGATCCAGTCATCTTTAACAAGGTAGCTGCGCTGCAGGAGGAACAGGCAGATCACGCGAAGGAATGGCGCGATATGATTAACACGTATTTTTATCGCAAGAGCGGTATTCAGGATGAGCAAGCTCGAAAAATCTACTAATAATCATGCATGAAATAAACATGTACGAAAGTACGCAATGTTTTCTTTGAAACGAGAGACAGCACTGACATGCATAAGGAGGAGAATGCGTATGAGTGAACACGAACTGCCCGTAACGATGAAGGCTGCCGTCATGACAAAGCCTGGACATATTATCATTGAGGATCAACCTGTTCCCAGACCTTCATCCAATGAAGTGCTCATTAAGGTTATGGCCGTAGGCGTTTGTGGATCTGATGTACACTATTTTGAGCATGGTCGCATTGGCAGATTTGTTGTGGAGAAACCGATTATTCTTGGCCATGAATGTGCGGGGATTATCGTAGCGGTTGGTGCAGACGTTGCCCGAGTGAAGGTGGGGGATCGAGTTGCCATTGAACCTGGAGTGACGTGCGGACGCTGTACAGCTTGTAAGGAAGGACGTTACAATCTATGTCCTGAAGTTCAATTCCTGGCAACCCCTCCTGTCGATGGAGCATTTGTACAGTACATGGTCATACGAGAGGATATGGTATTTCCAATCCCGAATCACCTAACCTTTGAGGAAGCAGCCATGAATGAACCGTTTTCCGTTGGTATTCATGCGGCTCGCAGGAGTAAACTGGCTCCAGGAACGACACTGGCTATTATGGGCATGGGCCCCGTCGGACTGATGGCTGTTGCGGCAGCGAAATCCTTCGGAGTAGAGACCATAATTGTCACGGATCTAGAGGAAGTCCGGCTTGAGGCCGCACGCCGGATGGGAGCAACGCACACCATCAATGTGCGTCATGAGGATGCGCTTGCTGTGATTCGGGAAATTACCGAGGGCATCGGAGTGGATACAGCCTGGGAGACGGCAGGTAATCCCAAAGCACTGCAGTCGGCGCTATATTCTCTTCGCAGAGGTGGTAAGCTGGCCATTGTTGGATTGCCCGCCCAGGATGAGATTGCAATCAATGTACCGTTTATTGCCGACAATGAAGTCGATATCTATGGCATATTCCGTTATGCCAATACGTATCCTGCGGGGGTAGCCTTTTTAAGTTCGGGACAGCATGATGTGATGTCTTTGATCACCGATCGATATCCCCTTGAAGAGACACAACAGGCAATGGAGAGGGCGCTGCATAACAAAAGCGGTAGTCTTAAAGTGATGGTTTACCCGAACGGTATGTAATAAGAAAAGAGTGTGGGTTCTGTACACATATGTGTACAGGACCTTTTTTTAATTGTAACGGGAGTAGTCGTAATTTTTTTGTTTTTTCCGCATGAAAGGCATGGACAACCTGCCAGCACATGGTATAATTCATGTTGATTTTAATATATAAATGAAAACACATGATTACAGTTACTCATATTTTGGCGAAAGGAATTGAAAGTTGTGAGAACACATGAATTTATGATTCACGCGGATTTTCATCGGGATGAGTTACTGTCGGTATCCTCTCAAGCGTCACGTTTTGCTTCGGACATATCATTGTCTTATACGGAGGCTGATCATGAACATCGTGTAGATGTAAAGAGCCTGCTAGGCATGGCATTACTTCCGCTTCGAAACGGCAGTATGGTTCGATTACAGACGAGAGGAAGGGATGAACTCGAGGCGCTCGAGTACATATTGCATGTACTGGAAAAAGGCCCGGCGTAATGATGGATTTAGATACCCACTCGCATGGATTATAATTTTTTTGTCTTTTCGTCAATTCTTGCTGGTACTTCGTGCAAAAAAAGAGTATAATAAAATTTAGTTTGATTCTAGGAAGTACCCATATTAAAGGAGTGTAAATAGATTATGCCAAAAGTTGACATCCATCCTAAAACACAGCTCGTTATTTTCTACGATGCAAGTGCTGACTTCAAATTCCTGGCTTCTTCCACGAAGTTCTCGAATGAAACAATGGAATGGGAAGACGGTAACACTTACCCTGTTATCCGTGTAGATACTAGCTCTGCATCCCACCCGTTCTTCACTGGTAAACAAAGAAACGTGGATATCGGTGGACGTGTTGACAAGTTCAACCGCAAATACAACCTCAAAAACTAGTTCTCTTATAGATGAGGAGCAACCCTTGGAATGTTATTCCGGGGGTTTTTGTTTTTGGTTGTGTTTTCTTAGTTTCTTGTATGAAAGCTCATTGGTTCAATTCAACCAAATATTGCGCTTTCAGTGCATTCAGTTGTAAACTAGAGTACAGAGTCTGAACATAGTGGAGGAGGAAACAGAGATGAGCAGAATTACACATATGGTGACATTTACACTTTATGCAGGTAAAGATACAGCGGAGTCCGAAGTTTTTTTGAACGAAAGTAAGGAAGCGCTTGCGGAAATTCCAGGTGTTGAACATTTTCAAGTCCTACGCCAAGTGAGTGCAAAAAATGAGTTTGATTACGGGTTTTCTATGGAGTTTGCAGATCAGGCTGCTTATGACGCTTATAATGACCATCCCGTACACCGACAGTATGTTGCAGAGCGCTGGGAGAAGGAAGTCAGCCGTTTTCAGGAAATTGATTTTATGAAACACAATGAGTGAATAGAGATCTAAAAGTAACGTTGAAAATGGACTGAGGATCAAGAAAAACCTCCAAAGGAAAGTCTTGATATCCGAAAATGCAGGCGTCACGAGTATTCCAAAATTCACTTTTCGAAATCGTTTTAGAGTAGAACGGATAAGGAGGTGACCCAGGTCATGAAATTGGATTTAACGGGCAAAACGGCATTAGTTACGGGGGCTACGGGGCAATTGGGAAGAGTGATTGCTCGTACACTCGCAACTTGTGGCGCGAATCTGGCACTGCACTACATAAACAACGAAATGAAGGCCAAAGAACTGAAGGACGAGATCGAAGCACTGGGTTGTCAGGCCGTTATCGTACAAGGTGACATGACTAAACAGGCTACCGCATTTTGGATACGAGATGCCATCCAAAATACGCTGGGTAATGTGGATATCGTCGTTGCGAATGCAGTCATTCAATACGAATGGACTTCCGTTCTGGAGCAAGCACCAGAGGATTACTTGAGCCAGTTCGAATCATGTGTCATGCAGAGTGTATATCTTGCCAAAGCTTTCATTCCCCAAATGCAGGAAATGAGGTCCGGTCGCTTCATTGGGATTAATACTGAATGCGCGATGCAAAATTTTGCCCATCAATCAGCCTACACCGCTGGAAAACGCGGAATGGACGGTGTATATCGTGTGTTAGCGAAGGAAGTTGGCGAATATCAGATTACAGTTAACCAAGTAGCTCCGGGGTGGACAATTAGTGAACGCGATCGAACAAACGAACCAGGACATGATGAGGCTTATACTCGATCTGTACCATTGAGACGCAGAGGAGAAGACCAGGAGATTGCAAACGTCGTTGCTTTCCTGGCATCTGATTTGTCTTCTTTTATCACTGGAGCGTATATCCCTGTAAGCGGTGGAAATGTTATGCCAGCTATTTGATTAATTATGCTCTCAGGAGTAGATATCGTGTGAAAAACTCAAAAAATCCGTTTGCCTTCAAGGTAAACGGATTTTTTGAGTTTTCTCCAGATGCTAACGCAGATTGTGCTTATATACTTGTAGTGACATATGCTTTTGATTCTTTTTTCAAAATATTGGGGTATAAGAATAGGTATATTCAAGGGATGGAAACCTAATCAAGATAACGTTATAAAGGAGTGACTACGCATTATGAAAAAAACGATAGCAGACGTCCTTGTCGAAGCCTTATTAAATGCGGGAATTCACCGGATATACGGCATTGTTGGAGACTCGTTGAATGCGGTCCTCGACTCCATCCGCAAGTCGGGCAAAATTGAATGGATTCATGTAAGACATGAAGAAGTAGCGGCTTTTGCAGCGGGTGCAGATGCCCAAGTAAGTGGGAGCATTGCCGTATGTGCAGGTAGTAGCGGGCCTGGGAATATGCATCTTATTAACGGACTCTATGATTGCCATCGAAACCGTGTGCCGGTTCTGGCCATTGCTGCTCACATTCCAAGTGACGAGATTGGCAGTGAATATTTTCAGGCGACTCATCCAGAGTATTTGTTCCAGGAATGCAGCCATTATTGTGAAGTGATCACGACAGCCAAGCAGATGCCTCGTTCGCTCACAATGGCGATGCAGACAGCAGTAGCTCGTTCCGGTGTGTCTGTCATTGTGCTTCCGGGCGATGTTGCTGGACTTGAAGCGGCTGATCTGCCTGTTCCTGAGCATGTATACCATGCACCCCATCCGGTTGTACATCCTTCTGAACCCGAACTCGCCAAACTGGCGGGGTACCTGAATCAGGACAAAAAAATTACGCTTCTATGCGGGGCAGGATGTGCGGGGGCTCGTGAACTACTGCTGGAGCTCTGTGATCGATTGAAATCCCCTATGGTTATTGCGCTTCGAGGGAAAGAGTACTTAGAATACGACAATCCTTATTCAGTAGGGCTGACAGGCTTAATCGGATATTCTTCGGGATACCATGCCATGATGGACTGTGACGTGCTCCTTATGCTCGGAACGGATTTCCCGTACCGTCAGTTTTTCCCGGAAGATGCGACGGTGTTACAGGTGGATATTCAAACCTCGCATTTGGGGCGGCGAACCAAGCTGGATTACGGAGTGTGCGGTGATATCAAGGCGACGATTGAAGCGTTGCTTCCATACCTCACGGCTGAACATAGTGACAAACATCTGCGCAAAAGCGTGAAGCATTATACGAAAGTAAGGGAGGATTTGGACGAGCTTGCGGTGGGAAAACCAGGCAAAAAGCCTATTCATCCGCAATACTTGACCAAAGTGATCAGTGATGCCGCCGCGGAAAATGCAATCTTCACTTGTGATGTGGGGACACCAACGGTATGGGCTGCACGTTATATTCAGATGAGCCGTAACCGCAGATTGCTGGGTTCATTCAATCACGGAACGATGGCTAATGCACTGCCTCAGGCCATTGGGGCTCAGGTTGCTGATCCTGGAAGGCAGGTCATCTCGTTGTCCGGAGATGGGGGATTAGCGATGCTTATGGGGGATCTGCTCACGCTGAAGCAGCATAACCTCCCAGTCAAAGTGGTTGTGTTTAACAATGGCGCACTCAGCTTTGTAGAGTTGGAGATGAAAGCTGCCGGTTTCCTCGAATCGGGGACAGAGCTTGTGAATCCAAACTTCGCGATGGTGGCACAAGCAATGGGCATTGAAGGCATACGCGTAGAAGATCCTGCCGAGCTTGAGGGAGCCATAGAGCGCGCGTTGCAACACAATGGCCCGGTATTGATCGACGCTGTTGTGAATCGCCAGGAGCTGTCCCTGCCACCGAAAATTAATATAAAACAAGCGGAAGGATTCACGTTATGGATGATGAAAGCCGTTCTGAATGGCCGTGGCGATGAATTAATTGAGCTGGCGAAAACGAACTTGCTTCGGTAAGCAAAATCATATGGGTTGATATAATTTAGTTTGTTTTTAAATCAATTGTTTATTAAAATAGGTAAAGTCAGGAAGGAGTAATTTCCTTGCTGACCTACATAGCTCATCCATATCGAGGCGAGGAATGAATAGGTACAATCACAAATGACACATAATCGGAGGAGATCATCATGAGTCACGCAGGAAAAGTAGCCATTATTACGGGAGCAGGAAGTGGATTAGGTCAAGCCGCAGCACTGAAACTAGCGGAGCAAGGAGCTTCCATCGTTGTCGTAGATTTGGTGGAAAAGACAGGTCTTGAAACGGTGAAGCAGATTGAACAGCTGGGGAGCAAGGCAATTTTTGTTCAGGCTGATGTAAGTAAAGCTGTTGAGGTAGAGAATTATGTGAAAAAGACGATCGAAGAGTTCGGCCGAATTGATATGTTTTTCAACAATGCGGGAATTGCCGGCCCAGGGATCAAATTAATCGAACATACCATTGAGCAATTTGACCAGATTATTGATATTAATTTGAGAAGCGTATTTTACGGATTAAAATATGTTATTACCGAAATGCTCAAAACGGGTGGAGGTTCCATAGTGAATACAGCTTCTACCGCTGGAATTGTGGGTGTTCCGGCAGTTGCTCCGTATGCGGCGACCAAACATGGTGTTGTTGGTTTGACGCGCACAGCAGCGATTGAATATGGCAAGGAGAACATTCGCGTGAATGCGATTGCTCCAGGGACGATTGAAACACCGATGGTTGTTCAATTCGGTAAAGATAATCCGGAGGTTTTCCAAGCTACAGTAGATAGCATTCCATCCGGACGTCTCGGTAAGCCGGAAGAAATCGCTAATCTGGTTTCTTTCCTGCTTGGAAACGATGCACCGTACATCAACGGAGCTGTATATCCGATCGATGGTGCGGTAACTGCTCAGTAAGAAGTCAGGGCGCCATGAAAAAGAGTACTCAAAAGAGGAACTGTATGCGTTAATCCGCTCAGTTCCTCTTTCATTTTGAGGGCGATACAATTCAGTGCTTTTAGTTCACGATGTTTAGTATAATCATACCCTCATATAATAGATCGCTTTGGTCAATTCTGCCCCTATTGATCTAATGCTTCAACATAATCTTTAGCTTCTTTTAAAGAAAGGCTGCGGGCTTCACGAAGTTTTTTAATAGCTTGAATTTTGTTTCCGCCCCGTACCATTGCAAGCAATTCCTGATCCAACTCCGTATTCATGTCGAATCCGCTCTGAGGAAAAGAATCTGTGCTTGTAGATGGAGAAAAGGATGAAGCATTTTGGACAGAAGAAGCGTTCATGGCAAAACGATTTGCATCGAGAGACGAACCGTTTTGAAGTAGCTCTACCTCTGATTTCAGCTCATCTACCTGACGTTGCAGATTGCCGAGTTTGGACCAGAGAATTGGAATAATCAACAGGAATACCACGAATAAGAAACTGCTCATTTCAGTAGAACCGGAATTTCCTTGACGCCGCGAACGACCATGCCCGGTCTCCATTCCAGTGTATCCACATCTTTTTGTAACTTCATGTTAGGAAAGCGATTGATCAGCGTACTCACGGCAATTTCACCTTCAAGTCGGGCCAGCGGTGCACCGAGACAGAGATGAATACCTTTGCCAAAAGCGAGATGCGCACTTTTCTCACGTGTGATATCGAATACATCCGGATCTTTGAATTGCTCTTCATCACGATTCGCTGAATCCAGCGCCACAACCACAAGTTCACCTTTGGTAATCTGCTGCCCACGAAACTCCATATCCTCTGAAGCCCAGCGTGAGGTGCTGAACTCAACTGGTCCGTTATATCTCAGCATCTCTTCAATGGCTTGATGGATCAGTTCAGGCTCCCGAATTAACAAATCTCGTTGTTCCGGATGCTCAAGCAGGGCCAGAATACCGTTTCCAATAAGATTTACAGTGGTTTCATGTCCAGCAATAATAAGTAGTGAGACCACACCAAGCAATTCTTTTTCGGTCAATTGCTCCCCGGATTCTTCGGCAATGACTAGCTGGCTGATCAGATCCTGACCGGGGTCTTTACGTACTTTGGCGAACCAATCGGTCAAATATTCGATGAACTCCCGTTCATGTTGTTGGAATAGTTCTTCATTCTTGCCGGTGGAAGCCTCAATAACGGTGTTGGACCACATGCGGAATTGATCACGATCCTCAAGCGGCACGCCGAGAATTTCACTAATCACAATAATAGGCAGCGGAAAAGCAAAGTCATCGATGAGATTCATCGTTGCTTGCGAAGGCAACTTGTCAAGCAGATCATCGGCAATGCTCTGGATATGACTTCTCATATCTGCGACAAGTTTGGGAGTGAAAGCTTTTTGTACCAACCCCCGCAAACGACGGTGATCAGGTGGATCGGAGAACAGCATATTTTTTGAAAAAATACTCTTGCCCTCTGTCCCGTATCGTTTGACTATGTCTTTGCTGAAGCGGGAATCTTTTAAAATCTGAACAGCGTCTTCATATCGAGAAATGATCCAGCCAAACTCTCCACTCGGAAACATAACTTTGAAGACGGGGTCATCTTTTCTTAATTTTTCATATACCGGATAAGGATTTTGAGTAAATGATGCTGTGAAAAAATCTGGGCTAGAGGTCTCGTTGCTCTCATTCGTCTCATTAGATTCATTTGGATTCAAATGTGTAATCTCCTCTCCTTAGCAATAAGATATGTCACTTTGTAATTATTCCATATGTAAAGGTTCGAAACCTTGTTTTGCCATGATAAAAATGCGAGCGATGCAGGAATATCGTGTTGGACTCAAGAAGACAAGATTAGGAAGTCAATAATACGTTTTCAAAAATAAAAAAATGAGAGGGAGTACGGAAATGTCATATAGACAGTTGCCTTTACATGATCATCAGATTCCCGCGAGTCCTATCGTTCTGGGGTGTATGCGCTTTGGAGGAGATTGGGATGGAGCCCCCATTACTGAGGATTTGGTGGTCGAAGGCCGTCAAGCGGTAGAAGTCGCACTGGAGATTGGCATTAATCATTTTGACCTGGCGGACATCTATACACGCGGGAAAGCGGAGCATGTATTTGGGCGGATCTTATCTGAAAGGAACGGACTTCGGGAACAGATCATTATTCAATCTAAATGCGGAATTCGGCTGGTAGGGGATGATGAGGGACCACAGCGTTATGACACATCAGGGGCACATATTATAAAGAGTGTTGACGGGATTTTATCCCGGCTCGGCACGGAGTATCTGGATATTTTGCTGCTGCATCGTCCCGACCCACTTGCCCATCCGCAGGAGATCGGAGAAGCGCTGGCTAAACTTCATCAGGCTGGAAAAGTAAGAAACTTTGGCGTGTCTAATATGGGCTCTGAACAGATCCGTTTGCTTCAGATGCACAGTCGTATGCCATTCATCGTGAATCAACTGGAGATGAGCCTTGATAAAATCGGTTTTGTAGAGGCTGGCGTAACCGTGAACCGTGCGCAGGCGAAAGAAAATGTTTTCCCATACGGTACGATGGAGTACTGCCAGGCAGAGCGCATTCAGTTACAAGCTTGGGGTCCTCTCGCACAGGGAAGATTTACAGGCAGAGCGTTTGAAGGACAACGACCCGAGATTGAAGCAACGGCAGAACTGGTGGCTCGTATTGCTAAAGAGCGTGGTGTCACGAGTGAAGCCATTGTACTAGCTTGGTTAATGAAACATCCAGCCGGAATTCAGCCGGTGATTGGTTCGATTCGTCCAGAGCGGATTCTCGCTTGTCGTGATGCGGCTCAGGTTGAACTCACACGGTATGAATGGTACGAGCTGTACTCGTCTTCGTGCGGACGGAGAATGTAGTGTCTACAGAACAGGATATATGTTTTCATATAGTCGCTAATCTAGCGGCTTTTTGTTTATGGCTGTAGCCAGTTGAGTGCGTGAAGTGAGCGACAATATGCCGCCAATTATGCGGGTGGATGAAACACAGGAAGCACAGTTCTGTGTTTTGCATTCTTTTCTTTTTATGCAGTGATTAGAAGAGATGTTAGATTGTTTATAAGATTGTAGTGCCCTATCTCTGAAGTCCGGTCGTTAGTGTTGATAGGTAGAACTATATGCCTAAGCGATATTCCAAAGGATAGAATGAGAAATTGCTCTATTCTAGAGATAGACCGGGAGAGAGGATTCACATTTGTGCGGTGATGTAAGTCCTTGGACTTAGTCAAAAGTGCAGGTAAGAAGGACGTTTCAACCATTTTTGCCCGTTTTCAGACTTAATAACTTACGGCTGTGATAAAATGATGTGAATAGGAACATACGATCTGTTTATTTGAGAGGAGACATCTTGATGATAGAGATGCTTAAACCGCCTGCGGAGACATTATACGAGGCTGAGTTAAGGGCGTTACAACAGGAGGATCAGGGTCATCGTCCGCCCAACTGGTTATTATCTCCAGCTAATGTGCGGGATTTTATTATTGGTCGAGATAAGCCAGCGATGCTGGATGGAGAGAAGATCACCATTACACGTAAATTTTACGGGAATGATGTGTTGATTGAACGTGCAGTTGTTACCCTTGCAGGAAATCGCGGGTTGATGCTTGTCGGTGAGCCCGGTACAGCAAAAACAATGCTCAGTGAGTTGCTTACGGCAGCGATCTCGGGGACCAGTCTGAATACCATACAAGGTACAGCTGGAACAACGGAGGATATGATCAAGTATTCCTGGAATTATGCGATGCTTTTGGACAAAGGGCCTTCTGAAGCAGCTCTCGTGCCTTCCCCGTTATATAACGGCATGAAAAAAGGAATTTTAACGCGCTTTGAGGAAATTACACGTTGTCCGGCTGAAGCACAGGACAGCTTAATTAGTATTTTGAGCGATAAAGTCATGAGCATTCCAGAACTTGACGGGGGTGTGCTTTTTGCCAAACCGGGATTCAACGTCATTGCTACGGCGAACATTCGGGATAAAGGTGTAAATGAGATGAGCGGCGCACTCAAGCGACGTTTTAATTTTGAAACGATCAGACCGATCCAGAATGTGAAGATGGAAGCCAAAATCATTGAATCTCAGGCGAGAAACCTGTTATTACATAGTGGAATTGATACCGAAATTCAAACCGACGTGGTGGAGTTGCTGGCAACTACATTTATGGAGCTGCGAACAGGCATGTCACGTGAAGGGTACAAGCTCGATACACCTCAAGCGTCCATGAGTACTGCAGAAGCCGTGTCGGTATATGTGCAGAGCGCAATGACATCGTACTATTATGAGGGGAAATCTATTGCGCTGGATCGGTTGGTACAAAACATGCTGGGAACCATTGCAAAGGAAAGCGACAAGGACCTAGGCATTCTCAAAAACTATTTTTCCAAAATTGTCAAAGCTCGCTCTGCCGAAGAGGAGATTTGGAAAAATTATTATGAGGAAAGAAAATGGATCGGTTAGACCAAGTAGAGCCCGCCGACGTTGTTGGTTTATCGGATGTTACGGATTTCAATCAGCTTCAATCCTTATTCAATACGAGTGTATATAACTTAAATAATCGAACGGTTTATTTTCCAATACGGCATCATAGTCCATCTTGTTCCCATCATCTGTTGCATGTCATCGGAGATTACAAACCCGATATCATTTTGATTGAAGGGCCAGAAAGCGGTAATCCCCTGATACCTGTACTAACGGATGAAGCGACCTTGCCTCCGGTCAGTCTCTATTATACCTATGAAGATGAATATGGAAGAGAAGCCTGTTATTATCCGATGCTCCGGTATTCACCCGAATATGTTGCGTTGAAGCAAGCCCACCGGCTTGGCATTCCGGCACAATTTATAGATTTGGATTATCGGCATGTATCCAGAAACACGGAGAGTCCTTCGCAAATAAAACAGAAAGAAATCTCCGTTCAGGACGAAACACTGCTAGCCAGTTCAGAATTTATTAACCGTTTATGTGAGAAAACAAACTGCCGCAGTTTTGATGAACTATGGGAAAAGGTGTTTGAGATCGGTGGGCTACAGAAACCCACCTCTGCCTTTGTGCAGGATGTTTTCACGTATTGTACATTATCCCGAATGTGCTACACCCCGGAGCGGCTGATGACGAGTGGTGACCTGGTGAGAGAAGCCCATATGGCAAAACGAATCAAGGAAGCTGAAGAGCAGTATCAGCGTGTGCTTGTAATTACGGGAGGTTTTCATACTTTTGGGTTAGTGAATTCTACTGTTGAGGAAAAGGAAACCAAGGGCAATTCGACTCGGCACGATACATCTGATTCAGGAAATGTTCAAGAACAGGTGTATCCGATGGTGTATACATTTGCCGAAGCTGATCGATTGAATGGCTATGCCAGCGGTATGCCTTATGTGTATTTTTACGATCAAATCTGGGATCAACTGCTCCATACTTCACGTTCTCCTTACCGTGTAGCTACACTGAACGTGTTATCCAGATTGATGCGCAAGCTGCGAGAACGGGAAGAACATGTTTCCACGAGTGATGCCATTGAGGCATATAGTATGATTCAAGGTCTGGCGGAGCTTCGAGGCAAGCAGGAAGGCGGAGTGTACGAGCTGATGGACGCGGCCCTCTCTTCATTTGTCAAAGGAGAGCTTACACTTGCCACCGACAAGCCGCTTCAGGAACTACAACTTCTGTTGACCGGAGACGCCATAGGGAGCGTTGCACCTAATGCTTTTCATATTCCTATCGTTGAGGATTTTAAAGCGCGATGCACAGAATTCAAACTTCAGATTCGAACAACGGGTCAGCATAAAAAGGTACTTGATCTGTATGCCAAGCCGGAACATCGTTTGATTAGCCAGTTGTTTCAATGCATCTCTTATCTTGTTCCCGAGTTCGCGAAGCGACAGGCGGGACCGGATTGGATCGCGCAACGTGATATGAATCTGGTTCGTGAAACGTGGGAATACATGTATTCCTCACGAATTGAAGCCAGGCTTATTGAAAATTCTTTATATGGCGGAACACTTGCCACAGCAGCTACTCGAAAGATGGAAGAGCAGATGCGAGATATTCCTGATCATCACAGCGGTGAACTTGCTCAAAAAATGCTTCAGGCACTATTAATGGGACTTCAGGAGACAGCAATGCAGCTGTACACCAAGGTTCGTGATGCTCTGCGGAGAGATGGACATTTTCTGTCACTATGTAACAGCTTAACGATTCTGAATCGGATTCATCAGCATCGCCGGCTGTTAGGACTATCGGATGACCCTCATCTTCCTGAGTTAGTATCTGAAGCTTACCGTAACGCGGTGGACAAGCTGCAACAACTTTCGCGAACGAATGCGGACGAGCATGAGGGTATTATTCAGGGAATAAAGCTACTTGCAATGCTGGCCGAGTCTGCCGAAGAGCAATTCCAGGATACGGCATTTCGAAACCATTTGCACGAGCTCTTGTCGGATTCGAAGCTTCCAGCTCAGCTCGAAGGGGTCTGTATCGCTATTGCTTCGGGACTTGGTGATCGATCTAGAGAAGAGATCGTGGAGCGTGCCCGCGGGTATATCCGGGGAACGCCGGAACAGACGCGTCAAACGGCTTTATTTTTACAAGGTGTGTTTACCGTGGCTCGAGATGCATTTCTATATGAGGACCAGCTGTTACAAGAGCTAAACGGGTTAATTGAGCAGTTATCCTATGATGAATTTATTGCTATGATTCCAGAACTACGTCTGGCTTTCACTTATTTTACGCCAATGGAAACAAATCTGATTGCCGAGCGTGTGGCCAATCTGCATCAAGTGAGGTCGGATGAAATGTTGATGCCTGTGCTGGACGAGCAACTGCTTATTCGTTACAGAACGCAGGACGAGGCGCTTCGAAAGGAGTTTGCTGCATGGAAGTTAATATGAATGATGCCCGTCGCGGCCAGGACGAAATGTTGCCAGAGTTGTCTTCCTCGGAAGAACGAAGTGCTGTTGAAACGTTGAACCGTTGGCGCCTGATTTTGGGGGAATCTGCAGAGGAAGGTCTTTGTGAATCGGATCAATATAAAACGGGTGAATTTCAGTATGTTGAATTGGACGAGATTCTGGGGTACCTCTATAACCGTGAATACGGTGAAGAACAAGGTTACCGAAAAGAGGGTGGACGTGGTTCATCCGAGCTTACCGTACCCAATTGGTTACACAAGGTCAGAGATCTTTTTCCCAAATCAACGGTTGAAATTTTGGAGAAGCAGGCACTTGATCGTTATGGACTGACGGAGCTCTTAACCGATAAAAAACTGCTGGAGTCCCTTGAGCCTAATATGAACTTGCTCAAAAACATCATGCAGTTCAAAGGGCGAATGAAAGGTGATGTACTGCGGAGTGCAAAAGATATTGTACGCACAGTGGTTGAGGAACTGCGCAGGAAACTGGAGTCTCATACCCGGGCCAGTATTATGGGGAAACGCAGTCGGTACGCATCAAGTTCGGTGCGATCCCTGCGCAACCTGAACTTTAAACGAACGATTACTCGTAATCTTAAAAATTATGATAAACACAAACGAAGGTTTGTGATCGATCGACTTTATTTTGACGGAAATTTAGAGCAACACAATAAGTGGAACATCATTATCGGTGTAGATGAAAGCGGTAGTATGATGGATTCGGTGATTTACAGTTCGGTCATGGCGAGTATTTTCTATCGATTGAATGCGCTACGCACAAAGCTGTTCATCTTTGATACCAAAGTTGTGGACCTGAGCGACCGACTTGAGGACCCCGTAGATGTATTGATGAATGTGCAACTCGGTGGAGGAACCCATATCGCCAAAGCGCTACGTTATGGGGAGACGCTGATTGATAATCCTGGAAAAACGATCTACATTTTGGTAAGTGATCTGGAGGAAGGTTACCCGATTAATCAAATGTATCAAGCCTGTAAGGATATTATTGATGCGGGATGCAAGTTGCTTGTGCTTACCGCTCTCGATTTCAACGGAGATTCGGTGTACAACAAACATGCTGCACAGACTTTAGCCAATATGGGGGCACATGTAGCAGCGATTACACCTAACGAACTTGCCGAATGGATCGGCGAAATTATCACTTAAACATACTTTATAGGAGGAATAAAATCATGCTGACCGCAGACCGTGGAGTAGAGAGTTTGGTTGAAAAGTTCGCTTCCATTTGTTCAGATGACTACTCGCTCAAAACAGATCGTAGCTCAGATATTATCGATTACGTCATGGGTGCAACCGAAAAGTTCCCGGAGATGATGGGTAAAACGAGTCATTATGTCTATCGAACGGTAGAAGCTCTGTCCAAGCTTGGCAAAAAAGATGATGGAGATATCTTTTTTCGTGCCGGAGCTATTGCCATGCATTTGGAATCGAATTATTTCCGTAGAAGTCCTTGGGGGGTTAACGCATTCACAGCTTGTCTGGGTGATGATTCGGAGGCTTACGGATTAAATGGGAAAAGCAAGAGTTCGGATCGGATGGGGACCTTGTTATCTCGTTTGAAGAAAATGAAGCAATATGCGGGTGAAGAAGAAATTCTCTCTGAGCTTAAGAGGCGCGTGAAGCGAGCACAATGGCTATTCGATTCCAAAAAAGCAGATAGTCAGGGTAATTTCAGAGATGTGATTGATGCCATGATGCTTGTTCATTTGTGTGTGCAACCGGATGTGGAATTTGCGAATAAGCAAGAGATCGAGGATATGAGTTCCGTCCTGCCCGAGTTGTTTCAGCATGTTATGGCGAACGATGCGGCAAATCTTCATAAAGAGCTGTACCGCTTGATTGAACCTTTGGTTGCAGGCAACGTTCAAGGCAAACAAAACGGTTCGTCACAGTTGCTGGAAGAGGAATTCCTGAAACAGAAACGTAGCGAATTGATTGCCAAGCATTATCCTGAAATCACTTACTCCGCGAAACATCATGTTTCACATGCGGAATTCCATCAGACGATGGTTTTATTGAGCAGTGCAGTCTTGTATCTGACGAATATCAATGGAGGAAAGCAACGCTTTCTGGATAACGTTAGTGACGTTGGAAAGGTACTACTCGAAGTCATTCATCACCTGCATGAACTGTATCCGATGGAGGTTCGTAAGTATTTACTTAGCATGAACCCTCGTTCAAGAAGTGAAGATGATCTGCTGTCCGGGCTAATCCCTCTGAACGAGCCCTATCAATTGATTGAAATGATGCAACTCGAATTGAATTCGTACCGCGTGTCTTGGATTATAATCAAAGCGGCAATTGCTAATCAACCTGAGCAAGCCAAACGAGCATATGAGATTGTCAGAGCACCATTCCTGAAGTTGTGTCTTCATAAAATGATGTTGGATCAAGCTATCAATGGAATTCAACCGGAAAGCACAATTGAAGATGCTGTATTCCAAGTGTTGCGTCAACCGCTCGAAGGTGGGAGACAAGGTCTTGCCATTGCGAGATATTTAAGTGGCGAGTACACGCTTGAAGAGTATTGGGAAGACAAGGACAGCCGTGGATTGTTTAATCATGTCAACCGGGATCGGAAGCGGATTAACAATCTCATTAGTATCAGCTTCCTGCCAATTGATTCGGAGCCAATGCACCGCTTTGCGATTTTGCTAACTCATCCGGAATGGACGCTGGACATTGTCTCGGACATGTATCATTCTTATGCTTTTAGTGGTGAGCAGATTTTAAATACGTATGGTGACGACCCTCAGGTGAAACGAGAACAACTGCTGACTAGTCTGATCTCGCTGAATGGTATGACAGATTATACGTATCAATCGATGCCGCAGGATGAGTATCGCCGTATTTTACAGCAAAACCTGGAGTATGCATTGAAACAGTATAAAAAACTGCCAACGGATACACGTCTTTTAACGCTTGAGGTTGCATTTGAGCAGCGAGATACCCTGCCTAAGCAACAATTGGTAGCAGCTATTCAGGTAGGTTTACAGGATGCTTCTAAACGGGCGAGCAGTATTGCTTTGGCTGAGTTCAACCGGGTTCCGGATCAAGAACTGTATATGATGATTTACCGTGCGGAGAAAAAGGCTTCGATTAAAGAAATGGCGCTAACAGCGATCCGTAGTCTGGATAATAGTAAGGAATTATACACTGAACTCTTGCAAAATGAGAAAGCCACCGAATGGAAAAACCTGATTCAAATTCTGCTTGATACGGCTGACCTAAGCCCTGAATATTCACATGCAGCGTTAGCTGACCTGGCCGATGCGAAAAAGATGTCTCGGATCAGCTGGTTACCTCTAAAGGAACTGCCTGCCTTGATTCGATCCACAGATGGTTTGCCATTAGATGATCGGATCAAACAGTATGTATTACTGCAATCGATTGATCATGGGTCTGGCCCGAATGAGCGGTTAAATGAATTGCGAGAATATGTAAGCGAAGCTTCACTTATTCGTTTTTCAAAGGAATTGTTACAGCTATGGATTCAGGATGGTGCACCTGCGAAAGAAAAGTGGATCATGTATGTTTCCGCACTGTTCGGTGATCTTCAGATTGTTCATATATTGACCCCACAGATTAAGGAATGGACAGAGAATAGCCGCGGGGCTATAGCAGCCGAGGCAGTGAAAGTACTCGCATTTCTAAAAGAACCTGCCGCACTGATGGCAATTGACAAGGTTAAACGCAGTGTCAAGAACCGTCAGGTAAAAGGCGCAGCCGAAGAAGCATTGCAGCTTGCAGCAGAGAATATGGGATTGACTGCAGAACAGCTTGAAGACCGTCTAGTCACTTCCCTTGGTTTTGATGAAAAAGGCACGTTACAACTTAGTTACGGTGAACGGTCCTTCCAGGTCAAAGTTAATGCCGATCTACAGGTTGTGGTCGTAAACGAAGAAACAGGTAAAGCCGTTAAAAGTTTGCCTGCTCCGGCACAAAAGGATGATCCTGAGCTCGCGGCAGAATCCAAGGCACGTTTTACCCAGTTGAAGAAGGATCTGAAAACGATGGTTACAATCCAGACTGCACGCTTGGAAGAGTCTTTATCCAAACAGCGTTTATGGACAGCTGAGGAATGGACTTCCCTATTTGTAGACAATGTCATCATGCAGAAATTTGCCGTTGGATTAATCTGGGGCATTTATGAGCAGGGTGAGTTAATCCGTACATTCCGTTATATGGAGGACGGTACATTTAATACGGTGGACGAGGATGAAACGGATCTGCCATCAGGAGCTCAGGTGGGTCTTGTACATCCGCTTGAACTGGACCAGGATACACTTGAAGGCTGGACTACTCAGCTTGAGGATTATGAGGTCAAGCAGCCGTTCGAACAATTGAAACGTCAAATCCATTTAATTGAGGATGAAGATCGGACCAAGACTGAATATGATGGTCTTCCAGAAGAGGAATTTTCACCAACAGCTCTCCCGAAAGCATTGGAGAAATACGGATGGATTAAAGGTCCTGCGCAAGATGGCGGCTGGTTCAACGAGTTTTACAAAGAGTACGGAGAGATTGTTGCTGAACTTCGGTTCAGCGGTACAAGTATCACGTATTATGAAGGGATGGACGACGTGACGCTGGAATCGTTACATTTCTTCAAACCAAATGGCAAGAGACAGCACTATTATTATGCAGATAACAAATCCATTCCTTTGGGCCAAATTTCAGGCCGAGTATTCAGTGAGACTCTCTATGATATTTTGAGAGCAACGGGGCGTTGATTTGGTGGTTATGAACGATTTCAGTGAATTCAAGCAGAAATTCAGACACTTTACAAAATTGTGCACAGAGGATTATCTCATTCGTTATGCGAACAAGGGGCTATATAAAAGGGCGCTTAAAGAGCTAGATCAAGGTGTACAAGTACAGTACACCTGGAATACAGCTTCAGTGAGCTGTCAGTTAAGTGAGGGTATCGAGTGTACCCTCTATGCTACGCTGGATGAATGGCAGTGCTCCTGTCCCTCGGAGAATATCTGCAAGCATGTATTGATTGGGATTCTATATGATCAGCGACAGCAGATAACTGAAAACAGTGCTATGGGCGAGGATATTGTGGAAGTTGCGCAAGTTGCCAAGCCTTCAGCAGACATTCCTACATCTTCTCCGTCAGCCTTGGATCTAAAACCATCTTCTGCTGATTTTGCAGATCCTGACACTATTAAAGAATACGAGCTTCAGACGCAGGATAAGTTTCATCAGATTAACGAGTCAGAAAGGCTGGATTACGGTTTGCAGTCTCATGCGCCGGAGGGACATGTCCGTTTTCGCTGGATGCTCGAAGCCGATCTTACTCCCATCCTGAAATCATATACTTCGACGATGGTTGAAGAGGTCGTTTTTCGTTTACGTTATCCCGAAGACATTCAAATTATGGAAGACACACTGCTCACTGTACTTTTAAAAATTCAGAATATAGAGGTTTCCTTCACAGAAGAACCTCAGCTGACCAAAGCTTTATGCAAGTTAAAGCAGACCGCGGGAAAAATGGCCAAGCTTGAAGCTTTGCTGAGATATCGTATGTATCATGGGGTGGATGACACGGACGCTTTGAGTGTCCGCGCATATGAGCCCAAGTTCTCGCTTCAAACGATTCAGGAATGCCGCGACATGTTGGGAGGCATGCTTAAGACAGGGCTCGCCAGACTGCCTCAGTCATATAATGCGCAGCTGGAGACGCTGGCCATTGCTGCACATAGTGGTAACCTTCCAGAGATTGAACGTAGTTTACGCGGCATTCAGGGAGAACTCCAGCTTTTTTTCAAGCGTCATGTACGTTTCTCCATGCAGACGATGCTGGATCGTATAAGTAAGCTATATCTCGCGCTAGAAGTGCTTGAACAAGGCGAAATCCCTGTTAGGCAACAAAGTCAGCTGGTTGGCAGTTTCCGAAGTAAGTACTTTACCGTACCTTCACTGCATCTCTATGGGCTAGGAGCAGACTCTTGGGAGACACGGTCAGGATTTCGCGGCATTACGTATTATTTCTATTGCTTTGATGATGGGCAGATCTATACGTACAGTGATGTACGTGCGGTGTACTATGAGGATCAACAATTCTCGTTTGCCGAGCATTATGCAGCGTTTACCCCCTGGTTGCCAAGTTTGACATTTAGTCAATTTACGGGAGAAGAAGTTCAGTTTCAGTCGGTTAAAGTGAATGAAGAACGACGAATTTCTTCAGGTGATGGAGCGAAACTCACTATTTTACCACGAACCGGAGTGACTGAGGTTCATTTTGGAGAGTACCTGCTAGACATACCTGCAGCACTTGAACGGGAGCCCGATTCTATTGATCTATTCGCTGAACCAAAAGAACGGTTGGCACTAATTGAGGTTGCCCGTATTACAGAGCATAGCTTTAACAAACAAACGCAGGATCTGATCCTTATGGTCGAGAATACTGAGGGGGCGCGCTTGCCTCTCACACTTCCATACTCATCGGATTGGCAATCTATGATTAACAGACTCGAATCAGGATTTGGTTCTCAAAAACTTGAACATTTTTATGCATTTGTTCGAATAGAAACGAAACGTATTAGTCCAATCAGTTTTCTAAAGGGCCAGACGTTGCTAAGCTTGAAGCTGGATTCCAGTAGTGGAAGGATGGGACGTTTTGGAAGAAGATAGTGGATTGATACAGCAGTTATCCGATTGGTCTGAAGAACTACTTCTTCGGGGGTTATCTCAATTTTCGATTCGAGATACGCAACTGCTTGAGCAACTGGATGCCAACGCGCAGCGATTGCAGATGCACTTCCTGCATGAATTGATCAGTGGTGTTCTAGAGGCAGGGCGCAAAGTGGCACTAGGCGAAGCACAAGATGAACGGCTCTTGGATCAATATTGTCGTCTGAGTCAATATGTTCAGCTTAGTGTACAATCACAAACTTGATCTCTCTAGTTAACTTGTTTAACGTTATGGCTGATTTAGAGAGCGATGAACAGTGTTAAGTCTGTACTAAGGTATGGTATGAAGTAATTCTTGGGCTGGTTGTAGTCCTAATTCGATAGAAATAATCTAAAAAAATTGCAGGTGGCTGAGCCCCTGCGATTTTTTTGTTGTTGAATGTGAGTAAAAGTGATTTGATCAACGAATATATGTAGGAAGCTCATGTTTACAAAATAACGTTGCAGTCACAGGGGATGAACATGGAAAGGAGGCAGATGTAATTGTGAAGGAAGAACAGATCAGGAAGGCCATAGTGAATCGCAATCCTGAGGCTATGGAATGGGTGATGAATCAATACGCAGGATTGTTGTGGACGATTGCACATTCTATTCTCCAACATGTTTCCAATGAAGAGATCGAAGAATGTGTAGCAGATACTTTCTTCACATTCTGGCAGCATCCAGAGGCGTTCCAAACAGAGCGAAGCAGCCTAAAAAATTATCTTGCGACAATTGTAAAACACAAAGCGATTGATCGTTACCGGAAAATAAATCGAAGATCCGAGATTACATATGAAGAGCACATTCATTCAATAGAAACGGAAGATGTTTTACTACAGCTTATTCGCAAAGAGAATGATATAGAGCTTGATCAAATGATTCATTCTTTCCCGGAACCTGAACGCGAGATCATGAAACGTCGTTTTTATAATGGTCAAAAGCCACATGAAATTTCAGAAGATCTGTCGTTGCATGTCAGACAAGTCCATAACAAACTGTATCGTTCCAGACAACGTTTGAAAACATGGTGGAACAATAGGAAGTAAAAAAGGAGGTGATCCTATGGGGAAATCCAAAAATCAATTCAACGAGCAACACCTATCCAATATTAAGAGACGGTTTTATGACAAAATAACGAAGGCTGAATTAGAGCCGAATGTTCTATCTGAATCATCGTTTAGCAGACTTAAACAAACACAAAGAAGTATAAGCAATCGGAGAAGATATCGTAAATTCATTTATATTCCTGTGACCGTAGCGTTATCTCTATGTATATTTACTGGTGCAGCTGCCGCGATCGGGATTCTTGACCTGACTTCAGTTCTTCATTTTTTGGGAGTAGATCGAATTGCTATTCTCCAGCCAGTTCATCAGGAGAGTGAAGATCAAGGAATACATGTGGAGGTTATCGGGGCAGTTAGAGATGGGGATACAACCGAAGTTTATGTTTCTGTATCCGATCTGATAAGTAACCGTATTGACGAGAATCTCGATGTGTATGATTACAGATTAACTGGAGGAAAAGCAAGTAATGCTCAAATTATTTATTATGATAGAGCCGCCAAAACAGCAATTGTTCGATTTGTAACCCAGGGTAAAGTTAGTACCAATCGGATGACTGTCCGCATAAATACTTTGATGTCGGGAGCGGCTAGGAAGGATGGCTATTCCGTCCCTGTGGACTGGAAATCATTGTTACAACAAAAAGAGAAAAACAGTTACGAAATGTTGAATTCAGATCAAATCAGCGGACTTGGTGGTGAAATTGCAAATGAAATGGATAAAGATTCGTTCCAAGTACTGCGAAAGGATCAAACGAACATTGCCATTCAGGGTGTGAACTGGATGTATATATCTAATATCGGCTTCGTTAATGGAAAGCTGCATGTGCAGATTAATCCGGATAATGAGGTGGGTGGATATAATCATGGATTTTTCTATTTCATAGATGAACAAGGTCATAGGCTCGATATTCCTGAAAACTCCATCAGCTACGGTTATTATATGAAAGATGGCGTAGGTTATGGTGGAGATTATATCGAGTATATATATGATATTTCATCAGTTAAAGCACTAAATAAGCTTAAGCTACGAGGCAGTTTTACAAATATCGGTGAAGTTATTCAAGGTAAGTGGGAAACGAGCTTTAACCTGAACCAGCTTAACAAAAGTAAACGTGGACATGTAAACCTGGGTAAGAATTCAGGCACACAAGTGGAAGCAACTCTTTCACCAATCGGTATTACGTTAACAGGCGAGGCCTTAGGCATGATTCGTATGGAGGACTTGAAAATCGAATTGCAGCTGAAGGACGGCACAAAAATGTCTGCTTTAACCGGTTTTATTCAATTGCACAATGATCTGGTCAAATGGATATCTTCTAAAACCATTCGCGTAGAAGATGTAAGCAATCTTGTAATCAATGGACAGAAGGTGAATTTAGAAGAGTAATAGGATGAAGTAGAGGTGTCACAATACATTTTCATGTCATATCCCGAGTTATGTTGCATACCATTAGGCGAATGCGGTCATAAGGGAGGAAGCGGAGATGTCGATGAGTGAACCGCTATTACTGCAAATTGTAAATCAACATATTCCGGCGGGGGCAACGGTCATTACGATAGATAAGCCAATTCAACATCCGGCAGTGTATGCGGCTGATCTTACAGGTGATGGAATGCCTGAGATTTCTACAGTGTATCAGTTGAATAGTGAATTGTATCTGCTTATATTAAAATTCGTTCAAGGGCATTGGATTAAAATGGCTTTGACAAAAGGATTAGGTTATGGCGTTACGTTACTGACAGCAGCGCCTGTAACTTCAACGGCAAGAAATAATCTAATCGTAGGCTGGCAGATTGGAGCCATTTGGTCAAAACTCGCTGTATATGAGTGGACCGAATCCGGTCTTACGGACATTGCCCCAGACGATTTGTATTACAGCTACGCTGAGATTGTGGATATACCTGGCGTTCACGGGCGAGATGGAAAGGTAGAAATAGCGCTCTGGATTCATGACACTGGTGAAGCTTATCGAGTGGAGATTATTCGGTGGCAGCAGAATCAGTGGGTTCCAGCAACAGATGTATACCGAGCCTATTTTCCTAAAGTCGTGAAATATTATGAGCAGTTAACGAAGCAGTATCCCGATTATGTATTCTATTGGTATTATCTTGCGGATGCCCAGTTTTATGCCGGCTCCTATCCCGTGGCACTCATTTCGGTTCAGGAAGCGCTGCGTTTTCCGGAAGCGTATCCTTCAAGAGAGAACTTGCTTGAACTAGAGAATAAAATAAAGCAGGCGATGACTGCAACGGCAGGCACACATGCCAGAGTGACAACGTGGTTATATCCCGTCTCTGTTCGAACAACAAGCGGGACGCGCTGGGGTTATATGGATGCACAGGGACATATCCGTCTAGAGCCGGTGCTAGAAGACGCTCAGGCGTTTCAGCCTAACGGATTGGCAGTCGTCGTTAAGAACGGTCGTGCCGGTGTCATCAATCTTCAAGGGCAGTATGTGGTTCAGCCTGTGTATGATTCCATTAATTCTTTTTCCGAAGAGCGGGCCATGGCCATTGATTCTCAAGGGTTTAAAATGATCAATGAGCAAGGTACCGTGCTCACCAAACGAACTTATCCGTTTATCGCAGATATGCATGAAGGCAGAGCGATGTTTTATAATGAAAATCCGAATCAGACGAATGGATCATCTAGCTTGTATGGATACCTGGATGCTTCAGGAAATGAAGTGATCCAAGCGCAATTTGCTTCAGCAAATGATTTTCAGCAGGGTAAAGCCGTTGTACAGATTAAGGATCAGGAATACGCCCTTATTGATCGGAACGGAAATCGATTAGCGACTTACCCATATGCCTATGTAGGGCCGCTAGGGGATGGTTTGCTTGCTTTTCAAAAAGAATCCTCTGGAAAATATGGGTACATCGATGAACGGGGTAACATTCGTATTCAGCCTAAGTTTACTTCTGCATTTGCTTTTAACGATGGGCAGGCTATTGTTAATACTGCAGAGGATTACAAATCGAACTATGGTGTCATTAATATGCAGGGATCATTTGTGATTCAACCGGCTTATAACGATATTCGGGAGCTTGGGGAGAACAGGTACGCACTCGGGAAAGCCATTGATGCAGAACAACCTTACATCGGCTCGTTGTATGCAATCGCTGAATTGAATGGAAGAATACTAACGGAGTTTTTCTATCGTAATGTGGAAAATTACAAACATGGTCTTGCATCTGCATCAGACGGAAATCAGACGTATCTTCTGGATTTGAGCGGTAGACCGGCTCCAGGATATCCTCGTGTAACAGGGGCAGGATCGATGGAAGTGGTGGCGCCGGATCTGATTAAAGTGTTTGTGGATCAACGTTTATCCTATGTGGACCGGGCTGGACGTATGATTTGGCAACAGAATACGATCGTACCGCTACATCCGCCTTATCAGGTGCGTGAAGAGAAGTATAAACCCAACCGGGATTATCTCGTTTATTATCCGCAGGTTGACGGATTAGCCAATCAGATAGAGCAGGGTAAGCTTAATGCTAAGCTGAAAGAACTTTCCCAAGTAAAACCGATTCCTGCAGATCAACAACTGGACTATACTTATACCGGTGATTTTGATATAACTTTCTATCAGAAGCAATTGCTCCAACTCCAGTTGACGGGTTATAACTATCCAGCAGGAGCTGCACATGGGATGCCAACGATGGTGTATGCCATTATTAATCTAACCGACGGTCAGCTCTATGAATTGAAGGATCTGTTTAAGCAGGACAGTGATTATGTGAAGGTATTAAGCCAAATTGTAGGGGACCAGATCAAAAATGATCCGCAGTATTCGTATGTTTTTCCAGATACGTACACTGGAATAAGTGCGGACCAGCCTTTTTTTGTGACGGCAGATGCACTACATCTGTATTTCAACCCTTATGATATCGCGCCATATGCTGCGGGATTCCCGACCTTTACGATTCCGTTTAGTCAGATCATGAGCATTATTAATACAGAAGGATCATTCTGGAGAGCATTTCATTGATGATTATAAGAGCAGGGTAAATATACTTCCAGGCCATATGTGTAATATGGCTTTTTCTTTATTTTGGAAGTAATAGAAGAGAGGGATTACGCGAAAAGGTGAAGTCTAAACATATTAAATGCATCTATATAATAGTTAATAATTTCACAAAGTGGGAAGAAAGATATTTGGGAGATAAAAATGAATAATATGAACCAAATGGTATATATTTCTTGTATAATATAAATAACCATGCATCAAGGTATGACAAAATAGTTTGGAGGAAATGATTTTGTACAAATCAGGTTTTTGGATTAGGCTTGCAGCGAGTTTCTTGGATGGACTTATTATTGGAATACCAACAGTAATCATCGCAGGTGTGCTTACTGGTAATTATGATTCAGATGAACCAATTGCGAAGATATTAAGTTCGTTATATGCGATTTTTTTACCTGTTTATTGGTATGGCCGAACGGTTGGTAAACGAATTTGTGGGATTCGAATTCAGATATATGACACACAAGAATCGCCTAAAATTACTACAATGTTAATGCGAGTTTTAGTTGCTGGACTTGTGTACGTATTGACGCTAGGTATTGGAATTATTGTGAGCGCGTTTATGGTTGGTATGCGAGAGGATCGTCGTGCAATACATGATTTTATAGCAGGAACAGAAGTTGTGTGGGATTAAGTTAAAAATGAGCAGAACCGCAATGGGATATAAATTATAAATTCATAGCGGTTCTTTTAATTTCCTAAGTACTGTTTCACAAAACTCGTATTTTGTACATATGTATCATTCCTTCCAGACAATGCAGACTTCATCATCCATCAATAAACAAAACTCAGTTGTCCAAGTCTACTGAACATTATCCACATGGATACGCGCACTCTGTTGCTTCTTCTCGAAGATCCCCTACTACTTCTATGCCTTCGTTAAGAACCATTGCCTCTACGTCGGCAGCTCAGCCCATAAAAACTCGTTCAGCAATAAGTGCATGGTATTTCTTTTCTGCGTGATCCATTTTACTTACCTTCTTTCAAGAATTGCTCGATACGAGCTTTAATTGAATCACGAACCTCAGCGAATGTAGCTTTGATTTCTTCCTCTGTGCCTGTCGCCTTAGCTGGATCATCGAATCCCCAGTGCCATCTTTCAGCTTTGTCATTACGTACAACGGGACAATTATCGTTGGCATGACCACAAAGCGTGATGATGTAGTCTGCTTGTTTTAAAATCTCAGGATCAATCACATCCGATGTATGATTCGAAATATCGATTCCAGCTTCTTTCATCGTTTGAACCGCACGAGGATTTAAGCCATGCGCCTCTAATCCAGCACTTCTCACCTCATATTTGTCACTACCAAGTTACTTTAAAAATCCATCGGCGATTTGGCTTCTGCAAGAGTTTCCTGTGCACAAAAAGTAAACAAGTGGTTTGTTGTTCATGATTATTGATCTCCTTTATCTTTGGTATGGCTTACTTGTATTTTGGTTTCACTCATTTTTGAGTTAGTCAACGTTTTTATGACCATAGCAATAGCAACCAATGCTACTGTGATTACAGCAATCATTAACCAAACGTTTATATGTGTTGAATGAATCAGGTATAACCACAGATACAGTCCTGTTAACGTGATAAAGAGCGTTGGAATGGTGAGCACAATCCCGATTTTGAAATAACTTCCCCACGTGATTTTTACATCCTTACGGGACAGTACATGTAGCCACAAAAGTGTGGCTAGCGATCCGATCGGTGTAATTTTAGGACCCAAGTCACTGCCGATAATATTGGCATAAATCAGCGATTCCCGAATGACACCTTCCGTGCTGGTTCTGTCAATAGCAAGCGCATCAATCATCACCGTAGGCATATTGTTCATAACCGAAGACAATACTGCAGCTAGAAAGCCCATGCCAAGTGTGGAGGTGTAGAGCCCCTGGTCGGCAATAGCTTGAATGACCTTCCCAAGTTCATCCGTCAATCCCACATTTCGTAGTCCATAAACGACGACGTACATACCGATAGAGAAAATCACGACTGCCCATGGAGCCCCTCTAATGAGCTTCCAGGTTTGAATAGCGTGACTCTGCCTTGCAGCTAAAATAAACAAGATGGCGATAACCCCAGCGATAACAGACACCGGAACTTGAATGAACTCGCTCATCAAGTACGCTACCAGTAGCACGGCTAAGATCACCCAAGATATGTTGAACAGTTTCTTGTCCTTGATTGTTTCAGCTGGCTTTTTGAGCTGACTGACTTCGTAGTTGCCTGGAATACTCTTTCTAAAGAAAAAAAATAAGACCAGAAGACTTGCCAATATTGAAAAGAAATTCGGAACAATCATACGACTCGCATACTCCACAAAGCCAATACCGAAGTAATCGGCAGAAACAATATTGACGAGGTTGCTCACGACGAGTGGAAGTGAAGTTGTATCTGCAATAAAACCACTAGCGATGATAAAAGGTAAAATCATCTTGTGATCAAATTTGAGTGCTCGGACCATCGCAAGCACAATAGGCGTTAAGATCAGTGCGGCACCGTCATTTGCAAAGAACGCTGCCACCCCTGCCCCAAGTAGCACAACATAAACGAACATCAACTTACCATTACCTCTTGCGAGCCTTGCCATGTGTAGTGCAGCCCATTCAAAAAATCCAATTTCATCTAAAATCAGTGAAATTAAAATAATAGCTACGAAAGTAAGAGTGGCGTTCCATACGATTCCTGTAACCGTACCTACATCAGATAGACTGACGACACCAAAAAGAAGTGCAAGGACAGCTCCAGCTGACGCTGACCATCCAATATTAAGTCCTTTAGGTTGCCAAATCACAAACGTCAGTGTAAGCAAAAAGATTAATATCGCGATAATGGTCATGCTTCCTCCTGAGGACCGCAGCAGTTATTCAATCCTGCTATTTTATCTTTCATAGATGGCAGATACGGATACACACACTGCACATATGCTTCTGCATCTGGATTAAGAGAGTAGTACACCCACTGCCCTTTTTTCTTTTCATTAAGGAGACCGGCTGCCTTTAGTTTTCGAAGATGCTGACTGGCGTTTGGTTGTGACATGCCAATAATGTCTGTGATATCACATACACAAAGTTCCTGTTCCTGAAGTAGCGCAATAATGGTCAAACGTGTTTTATCAGCTAATAACTTATACGCCTCAGCCATCTCCTGAATTCTTTGTTCCATATGTACACCTCTGTGATTAGTCTTGTCTGCTTCATTTAATGATATAAGTATATAATAATTCACTTATATAATCAATGACGAATATAAGGGGTACAAATACACCAAAAAAGTCGGCAATAAAGTTACCGAATTTACTCTCGAACTAAAAATTCACATGTTGACTTCATAAAATAATGACCGTCTTTTATCTTAACTATATCTTTCGTTTGATACTCAATGACTCCACCTTAATTTAATAATTCATCATGCTGAGATTCGATTGCTCACAATCTTTTCACAAGCGATTGTACAGCTTTTTTCGCATCCTTCCCTGAGCCTCGAATCGTAGCCGAAGCAAAAGAGGTCTGCCACGGTATACCTACAAAATGAATTCTATCATCGCTTTGTTTTAATGGTACACCTGATGAGTCAAGAACATTCAAACCACTAAGATATTCGAAATTCGGAATATACCCTGTGGCAAAAATAACGGTATCCACATTTTCACGAATCTCATCTGCCCACACTATCCCATTTTCCGTAAAAGCTTTAAACATCAGTTTGGTATCAGGCTTACCTTGGTCAATAGCACTTTTATAAATACCAGTATCAAGGACACCTTCACTGCTTTTTTGCAATAACCGTTTACCCCAATTGGATTGATCAATCCTAAGTATGGTTAGCCAAAAGTGAATATCTTTCCCTGCAATGACCTGCGACTTGAATTTGATCGGGCTTCTGGATGCAATCGTTACATGCGCCGTCCTATCAAGTTCAACCGCTATTTGTACCGCCGAATTGCCTCCTCCCACAACAATAATCCGTTTGTTTATAAACTCTTTCTCATTTGGGTAGTCCTTGGCATGAAGCATCTCCCCCTTAAATTCATGCATACCAGGAATGTCTGGAATATGAGGATTTACGAATGCCCCGCTTGCACAAATGATGGACCGTGTACGAAACTGTTCTCCCCTTGAGGTATGGACTGTATAGATATTACTTTCCTTATCCACTTTGATTACTTCTCGCCCTGAGTGTATTGGAAAATTGTATGTAGCCGCATAAGACTTTAAGTATTGAACAACCTCATCTCTGCACGGATAAACATTTGCACCGCCTGGAAATGGGAGTCCTGGCAATGAGGAATACGGTGCAGGAGAGAACAATGTTAAGCTATCATAGTAATTTGCCCATGATCCTAAATGCTCTTCGCTTTTTTCAAGGATGATAAAGTTACGTTTAGCTTCCTGTAAGTAGTATGCTGCTGCCAAACCAGATTGACCAGCACCAATAACGATGCAATCATATATCATGTTTTTCAATGTTCTCCCTCCTTCTATAAAAAGCTACTGCATCACGATTCGGATGCAGTAGCTCTGAATTCTTGATTATCCGCAACAGGAACTTGATCCTGCCTTTTCCGTTTTTGCAGGAGAGCAACAATCCGAAGATGCTTCCTTCAGTTGAACTGGTTCACAGCAGCTGTCCGTGCTACTCGCACCTAGACTACAAACCCCCGTCTCGGGCAGTTCCAGTTCTACTTTTTGTGCTGACTCCATATCTCCCACTAGTGCTGTTACAATGGATCTGACTTGCTCATATCCCGTTGCCATTAGGAAAGTTGGGGCTCTTCCATAACTTTTGGCACCCACGATATAAAAGTCCTTTTCTGGTTGACGGAGTTCTTTTTCGCCATGTGGTCGAACTGTTCCGCAGCTGTGGATATTGGGGTCAATTAATGGCGCAAGTTCATAAACACATTCTAAGCTTGGGTCCGTTAATACCCGCACTTCGCGGACAATCGATAAGTCAGGACGTGAACCCGTGTTACCTACAATTTCATCAATATGATCAATAACCACTTTTTCATTTCGAATGGCTCCGGAAACCTGTATTTTTCCACCTTGTTTTTTAAATTCTTCAATATGGAATGCCGCCATGACTTTTACTGTACCGGATTCAACCACCTTTTGAATTCGGGTACCCAGTTCTCCTCTCGCCTGAAATCCATCCAGTTCTCGTCCGAAATCGGTAAGCAGAATAACTTTTATAAGTTTGTTCTTTTCCCTTTCCATTTAATACACTTGGTCAGAGCCTATATCATAATGCTGGATACCGAGAAGTAGGTGTATTTCAGAATCAAGGCGTTTTAGAAGGGGAATTTGTAGATGTGATGGCAATGGAGAAAATTTTATAAGCATCGCGAGCCGTATTGATCTTACAATACTAGGTTTTCGAATTACTTGAACACGATACATTAAACTATCCTTCCCGTTAGTTTAATGTATTGAAGGGCAGGACGCCGCTTAGATATACGTCTAATCGGCAATAGGAACATGTTCTTGTCCTTCGACATAACTGGGAGTTATGCGTAATTAAGATTCTTTGAATTACTTCTCTCTAACTATTACAAGCCTTGCTTCAGAATATTTTATTTTATATTTCCTTTTGCAGTGGCTTAATATTAATGATACTTACCATGGACCATTTTTTATTTATTTCCAGCGGGTGTCTCACTTCATATTACAATCCATCATTACTGTTCCCTGTTCCCTCTTCACTTACATTTAAGTAAGTTAACATGCAGGTTAGCTACAGAAACAGATTACATTATCCCACTCGACAGTTTGGAGTTCTCACCCTATTCAACACTGGAACGGAGATTTTGCCTCATTGGAAATATGGCTGAGTAAATTTAAAACTTGATCTGTATTTCTTCGGTGATTTTTTCCAGTCTAGGGGGCAACTTTGTGTCATTCGTAATAGCAGTGATTCGATAGATAACAAAAAGGACCTGCCGAATAAAACCGACAAGTCCAAATGGATAAATAAGACTTACGAAAAATATACGTATTCTTTTAGGCTAATACAAACTCAATAACTTCCCGATTGAATTTTTCTTTTTCCTCATAGAAAGGGGCATGTCCGCTGTTTTCAAAACGAACAAGTTTTGACGTCGATACGATTTCGTGAGCTTGTTCGGCGGCGGGGAATGGACACACTTGATCGTGAACTCCATGCAGCATCAGTGTCGGGACACGGATGGCTTCAAGATCGGAGCGAAGATCCTCGCTGCCGATCGCTTTTACCGTTTCGATCGTAGCATGAACATTCGCCTTCATCCCCATGTGCCATAACCAGTTTTCTATCCCTTGGGAAGGCACCGTGTGGAAAAAACCTTTAAACATATTTGTTAGCGTTTGCGGCCGATCGGCTTGAAGTCCAGCGATCAATCCGTTTACCGCTTCTTCAGGAAGTTTACTCAATGTCGCTGCTCCGAAAAGCATCAGTTTGGAAACTTTATGTCCCAGATGTCTGCCCATATACCGCGTTACAACGCCGCCGCCCATAGAAAAACCGGCCAGTGTAACGTCGTTGAGATTAAGCTGGTCGATCACTGCCTTAATATCGTCTGCCATTCGATCATAAGTGTAACCGTTCAGCGGGTGGTCGGAACGGCCGTATCCTCGCAGATCGATTCCGATAAAACGGATACCATGTTGAGGCAGTACCGATTGCTGATACTCGTAGATCCTATGATTGACAGGCATACCGTGTACAAATACAACAGGTCTGCCTTCGCCTACATCTTCCACATAAAGAGTGACATTTTCCTCGACCTCAATATAATGACCATTATCTGTATGCAACATTATAATTTCCCCCTTGTAGTTAAGCGTTCCGCTCTATATCGTCACGGTAGACTTCATAAGCGCGGTCGTACTCCATGATTCGGGCTACCTCCGTAATGAAATCTTCGTCATAACCCGCTTTTCTGAGCAAATTAAATCCCAATTCCATGCCGGCTGCGATTCCGCCCGCCGTGGCGATACGTCTACTATCCACGACCCGTGCACGACTGATGCGGCAGACCACATAAATTCCTCATCACGATGGTTCCTCCTTGAAGATGTTGTTGGCTTGAGAACATCTTCATGTTATCATCGGTTTATCCATTTTAAAAACGAAAAGATATGATAGAATCCATTTGTTTTTTCGATACCTAGGAGGAAAAATCATGTTGGAGACCTTGGAAGGACGATCGTTGCTTACTTTTTTGGCAGTATTAGAAGAAGGAAATTTCAGCCGTGCCGCTGAAAAGCTGGGATATGTACAATCGACGGTTACTTCACAGATCCAGTTATTGGAGCAAAGCTGTAATAAAAAACTTTTTCACCGACTTCCCCGTGGCGTAAAACCGACTGAAGCGGGCGAACAGTTTGCACGTTATGCCCGAAAATTTGTACAGTTGGGTCATTCGCTCGAAGAAGCATTGGAAAATTTGGATCATCCCCGAGGCACGTTGCGTTTGGGATCATTGGAATCTTTTTTGGTGACACGAATGTCCAATTTTATGCATTCTTTTTTCACGGAATATACAGAAATCCATCTGCTGCTAGAAACGGGATTTCAAGCCGACATTGTTGAACAGGTTCAGTCTCATGTACTCGATTTCGGAATCGTACCGATGGACCCCAAAAAAGAAGATTTGATATTTGAACCGCTGATCGAAGAGGAAATGATCGTTGTCGCCTCCAAGAATCTGGCTCATTTGATCGAAAACGAAGGATGGGAAAATACTTCGGGGATTCAGATGATCGGTTTCGGTTCCCGCTGCGTATATCATACGGAAGGACTCAAACTGTTAAGCGAAATGGGGCTACCCCCCGGAATCCGTTCGACCGGATTTGCAAGTACCGAACTTGTACGACAGGTCGTGACTTGCGGACTTGGCGTTGCTCTTGTGCCGAAAATCTCTGTGGCGCAGGAACTTGCGGAAGGCAGCGTCATCTCGCTCCCGCTGCCTCGACAAGTCACCTTCGTTCACGGCATCGTCCGGCACAAAAAACGTGTATTGAACACGCCTTCCAAAGTGTTTTATAGGGCATTGATTGAATATTTTTCCAATCGAACTTCGATAGAATCGATCTGATATAAAAATGTCGCATAACGAACCGGAAAAATCGTTCCCAGATATGTATTATGGTATTTAATTAAGTTGTAAAATACTGTTATTAATGTTTAAATATGCACCTAATCAGCAATCGGACTATGTTCTTGTCCATTCCGGTAATCGGTATAAGTTCTTGTCTTTTGCTCGGGACAAGAACTTGTACCTTAAAATAAAAAAGCCACTAAAATAGCGACTTTAATAGGAGTATGTTCTTGTCCCTCGACACTTATTTATTTGGTCAGATCTAATGTTTTCTAAATTGATTGGGCGACATTCCCGTCTGTAATTTTAAAAATTTCGAGAAATTGGCAGGATATTCGAAGCCAAGCTTGTAAGCAATATTAGAGATCGGTTCTGAAGTACCGGACAGCAGGTTTTTGGCATGATGGATGATCTGATAATGAATATGTTCTTGTGTGTTTTTTCCTGTTTCTTTCTTCAACAGATCGCTTAAATAATTGGTGGAGTACCCCATTTCTTTGGCAAGCTCTTTCACACTGGGTATACCGTTCTCCCCAAGTTGCTGCAAGGTAAAGCTTTCTTTTAATAATTGCTCGAATCGATCCACCACATCATGATGAATCGTTTTTCGAGTAATAAATTGTCTTCCATAGAATCGCTGTGCATAATTAAGTAATACTTCAAGATTGGAAACAATTAAGTCCGTCGAGTATATATCTATATTCTGGCTGAATTCCTCGATGAGGATATGCACGATTTTGGTTACAATATCCTTCTCCTTCTCTGATACATGAAGCGCCTCATTCGCTGCATAAGAAAAGAAAGTATACTCATCCATTTTGTTTCCTAATGAACTTGTTCTAATTAAATCCGGATGAAAACACAGCATCCATCCTTCCGAACCATGATCACCCGGATCATAGTCAACCGTTAATCGCTGTTCCGGCGCCACGAAGATCATACTTCCTTCACTAAAATCATAGTAGCGACGTCCATATTTGATATCAAAATTCTCACCGTTCTTTAATGAGATCGTATAAAATCCGTTAATAAACTGTGTGTTCTGATATACCATGTTCGGATTAAATTTGTCTAGCTCTATACATGTGATCAGAGGATGTTTTGGTTTATCATACCCCAAAAGATCATGTAATGAAGAGATTGAATCAATCCGGATCATTTCGTTCATCGTATCACCCTCTTGTTATCACCTTTAGAATTTAATTCCTGTCATTTCCTCTGAACGTTGCCATAATTCTCTGGCAATGGTTTCATCATAGGATAGCTTGTTCGATGAGTGGGCAACGGGATATCCTCTCATATTCATTAATTTCGATGGTCCAAAAAAATCTCCGGCTTTAGCCTCTTCATCAAAAGCAGCTCGAAGGGTAGGTAAAACCCCCATATGCACACGCTGTGCAAAAAACCTATTCATTCCGCTCATAAAAGCTGAGTTTCTCTGTAAGTCTGTAGCTGTCCAGCCCGGATGTGCAGCCGTAATTCTGGGATGATCACCTTCTCTTTTGAGCCTTCTTGCAAGTTCATACGTGAAGTAAAGGTTTGCTAATTTACTATCACCGTAAGCTTTCTGTGTATCATATTTTCTCGCTTCCCAGTTCAAATCTTCAAAATCGAGTTTTCCCATCGTATGGCCTAAACTGGATAGTACGACAATTCTTGATCCTTCTGTCTTTTTCAAGAGGGGCATAAGTAAGCCAGTTAACGCAAAGTGACCTAAATGATTGGTTCCGAACTGATTCTCGAACCCATCAACCGTTTTAGAGTAAGGAGGAAACATAATACCCGCATTATTAATCAGTATATCCAACCGATCATAGTTTTCCACCATTACATTGGCAAAAGCTCGAATAGAACTCAGATTGGATAAATCTAATTTCCTAACGTCAATATCCGCATGTTTAAATTCCTTTTTGAGTTCATTAACAACTTCTTTACCTTTATCTACATTCCTTACCGCCATAATCACCTTTGCGTTCTTACCTGCAATGGTTTTTACGGCTTCTTTACCAAGACCGCTTGTTGAGCCGGTTACGATAATCACTTTTCCTTGTTGATCAGGTATTTTGGTTGCGTCCCAATGCTGTTTACTCATATTATTCTCCTACCCTTCTCTGTATCCAATGACTTCATCTCACATGGACTTCATTTGTTTCTTAAGATTAGGATACTACTGAGCTATAGCTTGGTACATATACGCATCCACTGTGGAATTATCCAAATCACTGTACTATTTTGCTTAATCTCAGAGATTTACTTAAAGAGTTAATACAATAAAAGAAGGCCCCGACAGAATACAGTCGACACCTTCTTTTACAACTAAATAATAATTTGAGATAACTTTCACTATTTTATAGGAATAGAGTTCTATTAATTGTTATCAAAACTTACCTCAGACTGGCCCATTTATGGGACGAGATAAAATACCGAAGTTTCGTCTTCCTGATCCAATCGTTCCCAACGATTAATCCACATTGTACGATATACTTGTTTTCACCAGCAACATCAACTGATACTGTCTCGCACTGCAAAGCAACTTGTTTATCCCTCCAAAGTCTCAGAATAGGTTTCTCGTAATTTTTTGAGCCATGTACTCCAGTTTGGGCAGGAATATTTGATCATCAACAAGATGAAGTTTTTCCGTTCGGAACAACTGGAATTTTCGAAGTTGATAATAATCGTATAGCGCTTGATAAACAGTCAAATTATTTTCCAGCAGAAATTGAGCATCTAGCATATATAACAATATTTCATCCTGCAGTGCAATGAGCTTGCCATTAACAGGATGAAAAATACCTTGACTCTGCCCTGCTTCATAAAAGCGAAGCTGCTGTTCATCTCTACGTTTCATCGTCTGCTTCAGCAGCTCATATTGCTCAGGATAGCCTTGTTCCAGATCCTGCAAGAAGATTCGGGTCAAAAATTCTCTTAACATAACCGATTTTTCGAAGATCTCCTGAAAACGGATACCCAGTCTTGTCGCCCCTTCTTCTTCGATTACTTCTTCAATGTTTTGCACAAATGCGTGGACCAAAAACTCAATAATATCATCCTTTGTAGAAAAATATTTATATAAAGTGGCACGACTGACACCAGAAATTTTGGATATTTCATCCATCGTCAACGATAGAAACCCATTCTTACGTACATAGGATAGCAACTTTTCAATAATTTTGTTTCGATTCTCATTACGACGTTCACTTATCTCTTTTTCACTCATTTCAGTTCAGGACCTCCCTCATCATCGCTATTATACTGCACAATACATGAAAAATACACATGAACGATTACAAAGTATACAAAATAGAACTTTTTTGTTTACTTTGTAATCGTTGCGTGGTATTCTCATCGCAGCAACACTAATCATAGACAATAAAGGAGGAGTCTTTTTATGAAGTATCGCAAATTAGGTGGACAAGGTTTGGAAGTATCAGCAATTGGCTTTGGATGCATGGGGATTTCCACGGCTTACGGTCCTACTACGGATGAAGATGGCATCAAGACTATCCAAAAAGCCTTTGATGTAGGAATTAACTTTTTCGACTCAGCCGAGGTCTACGGCGCAGGTCACAATGAGCAGGTTCTGGGTAAGGCGGTCAAGGGCTTCCGTGATAAGGTTGTACTGGCAACAAAGTTTGGAGTAGACATGGAGGCTGAGCCCTTCGGCTCTGGATTTAACAGTAGACCCGAGAACATCAAAAAAGTAGCCGAAAAAAGCCTGAAATATCTCCAGACGGACTATCTTGATGTATTTTATCAGCATGTTCCAGATCCTAATGTGCCTATTGAAGAGGTAGCAGGAGCCGTAGGTGACCTGATTAAGGAAGGGAAAGTTAAGTACTTTGGGCTCAGCAATGTCGGTTCTACAACTATTCGTCGTGCGCATGCTGTCACTCCTGTATCCGTATTGCAGAGTGAATATTCCGTTTTCGAGCGGGAACTGGATGAACGAAAAATTACAACTACACTTCAAGAGCTGAAGATCGGTCTTGTACCTTACTCCCCACTAGGCAGAGGCTTCCTGACCGATGCAGTCAAACCTGCAGAGGAGTATGCCGAGGACGATTATCGCCGCATTGATGAGCGCTGGAAGGGCGAGAATTTTATATACAATAAGCGTGCTGTAGAACAATTAAAGGCTCTTGCTGCAAGCAAAAATATAACCGTTGCCCAGCTTGCCTTGGCCTGGATCTTGGCGCAGGATGAGCAAATTGTACCGATACCAGGCTCACGCAGTCCTAAGCGTGTTGCTGAAAATGCCGGTGCTGCAGATGTCGATCTGACCACTGCTGATTTACAAGCTATCGCTGAGATCATTCCGAATGGATCAGCTGGTAGCCGCTATCCGGAGAGCATGCTAGGTGTTTTCACAACTGATTAAGAGTACTACATCTTGTATAGCATGAAAAAATCGTTGTGCTGGGCTCAGCTTTGCAATTCACATATATCGCCATTCGGAGCCATCAAAAAAACCGTTGAGCTCCATTGCTCAACGGTTTTTCTCATGATTAATTCTCGGAACTAATGCTAACCTGTTTATTGATTTACTGGATTAAATTAAATATATTACCCAAACGAAGCCTCGCTTTTGTGATATTTTCTTTTGTCTTCTTCCGTAATTTCTCTAAGCACTCTACAAGGGTTACCTACTGCAATCACACCGGAAGGAATGTCCTTATTAACAATGCTACCCGCACCAATAACGACATCATCTCCAATAGTTACTCCCGGTAATACCGTAACCCCAGCTCCGAACCATACGTTATTTCCAACTGTAATTGGATAAGCGAATTCAAGCCCCGCATTTCTTTGTTCAGAAACAAGTGGGTGTCCCGCTGTTGAAAAGCAACAGTTTGGTGCAATAAATACATATTTCCCGAAGGTTACTTTAGCTCCATCAAGGATAGTGCAATTATAGTTAGAGAAAAAACCTTCCCCTATCTCAATGTTATAACCGAAATCACAATAAAAAGGAGCAGTAACGACAAAATTCTCTGGTGTCTTTTCTAAAATTTCAGCTAAAATTTCTCGTTTCTTTTTCGTGTCTGATGGTTTTAATTGATTAAAGTCATGACATAAATCTTGGCATTTCTCTTTTTCTTTGAGTAGTTCCTGATTGTAATTAGCATCGTACAACCACCCTTTTTGTGCTTTCTCTTTTTCAGTGATGCTCATATTCTTCACTAACCTCCAACGCCCGATGAAACATTCCCCGGACATAATATTTTTCCATATCCTCTACATACACAAATGTTGGCAAATATTCTTCAGGAATACTATTAGCGCACGTTGTCTTTAATAGCTCAACTTCTCGCAAATTCAATAAATCACCACACAAAATCATTTTGTGCGGATTTAACGCTACAATAATAGATACAATTGATTTAGCCGTAAATTCCAAGTGAGAATCAGAAGAGAATTTGGTTTTTAATTCTTCTCTTGAAATCCCAAAGGGAAGGAAGCCGACAAGTCCAGCAATTTGATTAGCTCCGCGAATAATATGCCCTTTAACAATTGTGCTTGTCCCAGGCAAAAGATGTTCTGAGAATAAACCAAGGGTAACAATCTCGTTTTCAACACATTCTGCCTTAAAATAGCCGTATGCCTTCAGATGCATATCGTTTTCTATTGCTACTGGAAGTGAAAGTTCCTTAACAAAACTGCTGCCTTCAAGTTCCGGGATATCGCAGTATTTAATGATGTTATGTTCCGCAATACTCGGTGTACCGATACTAATTGAACAGATACGCGGATATTTAATTCTAATATCGGTAATGACTTTTAAAAGCATGGATTCGTCTAAAAAATCATGAGTTTCAACGCTACGCTCCAACACATGCTCATATATTGTCATAACATTCCATGTAAGCACCCGTTTTGTCTTAACAATAGAAAATTCAAGACATAAATAAAGTCCATAATGTTCGTTTAGTGAGTAAATAGATGTTGAACGTCCAACTTTACTTGTCAAGGATTTTTCAGAAATAACTTCTCCTTCGGACTCCATTTCATTTAGAAGTGTATTGCAGGTAGCAACACTCAAGCCAGTCATATTTGACATTTGCTGTTTTGAGGCTCTTATATTCTTACGAAGTTCTTGGCGAATCTTTTTCTTGTTATGTTTTCGAACTTCTGAATTATCGCGCATAATCAATGACCTCCCTTCTATAATTATAGATGTTATAATAATACTTGTAATAATTACGTTAAATCAAGTATTATATGACCAAGGACGCTCAAAATAACTGTAGGAAGAAGGAAACGTTCTATGACACAGCACATCTCATGGCAAAAGGGCAGTTGGTCCACTGAACCAAAATCTTCGAGTGAAACAGACAGCCATCTAGTTGTCGAAGCAGTGAAAGGTAGTGACTATTGGCAAAAAACAATGTATGGATTCCAGCATGACAATGGACATTCACTTTTGATACCTTGGGATACTGGACAATCGATGGAAGTGACTTTTATGTTTGAAGGCTTCTCAGAACTCTACGATCAGGCAGGCATCATGTTATGGCATTCTCCAAATCAGTGGATCAAGGCAGGGATTGAAATTAACGATGGGGTTCCGCATATCGGAGCAGTTGTTACTGATGAGTTTTCTGATTGGTCTTTATTCCCGTTGCCAGCTAATTGGAGTGAAAAAAAAGTGACTATTCGTGCTTCGATGTACAAAGATGCCGTTATCATCAGGGCTCGTGCCCAAGATAGCCATTGGCATACTATTCGTGTTGCACGTTTTCCTTATTCGGAAGGAAATCATGCAGGGCCTTTCCTGTGCGCACCTACTAGTGATGCATTTAAGGTTACCTTTACAAATTGGGTTATCAATGATCCTGATGAAGATATTCATACCGATCCTCCAATAACCGAAATTTAAAATAGATTTAATTTTCATAAAGCAAATGAAATTATATGTTTTAAGCTGCCCTTGGTACATTACCAGAGGCAGCTTATTTAATTGTAATCACTTTTTTCGAAAGACCCGATTGAATCACAGTTATAAATTAGATTTTTTCTGAAGAAAATCCGTCAAAAAAGGGGCTTAATTAAGCCCCTTTTTTTGACGGATAATTTATGAGGTCGATTCAAAACATGATTTTGCCCAAACATCTGAATCTCTCATTACCATTATATTAGTTGTCGATAATTAAATTGTCTGTTTGTATATCGTCCCGAAATAGTCTACAACCACCTTACGGAATTCGAGAGCAGCCCGTGAAATGTACCGACTCCTATGCCATAACAAAGCGATCTCCCTTACCAACTCATGGTTCTCTACTTTGAGATATTTGATATGTTCACAAAAATATCTTGCCGTACTTGGTATAAAGGCTATGCCAATTCCCGCTTCTACAAGAGAATTTAGCCTTGCGGGTTCATCCCCTTCATATACATAAGTAGGTATAAATCCAACTGATTTGCATATAGAATCAACCAGATCACGAGTACCGTAGCCTCTTTTTACACCAACAAAACTTTCATCTCTTAGCTCAGTCAAAGATATGCTGTTTCGGTCAGCAAGCCGATGCCCTTTTGGAACAGCTACAAGAATCGGGTCGATGAACATGATTTGACATTCAATGTCTTCCCCCCTTACAGGAGGTGAGGACAAGCAAAAATCAACCTCTCCTCTATGAAGAAGCGTAACCATTTCCTGCGTGGTGAGCATCTGCACATGAAATTGGATATCGGGTCGCTTGTTCCGAAACTCCCGAAGGATCTGAGGCAATGTGCTTGCGGTGGTCACCGCCAATTCGAGTATGTCATGTTCTGGGCTGGATAAATCACGAATCTCCTGCTTCCCCTGTTCCAATTCAAACAACGCTCTTTCTGCACGGCAATAGAATCTCTTTCCAAACTCATTCAATCGCAGGTTCCTCCCTATTCGATCGAATAACGAGACTCCCAAATCTTCTTCCAAACGCCCAATTGTTTTGCTTAGTGATGATTGAGTGACATGCAGACTTCGTGCCGCTTCGGTCATATGCTCCACACGAGCTACTTCGAGAAAATATTTCAGTTGAAGAAGTTCCATACTACACCCTCCACTCATTCCTTTGAGTCAATGAAATCATAACATAAAATGCATTGGAATAAATAAATGATTTCAAGTACGATGATGACACAAACATACAGATCGGGGGGATTGAAGTGAGTTTTCGCAATAAGTGGTTGATGATCTCCGTTGGACTAGGAATTCTATTGAACCCCTTAAATTCTTCAATGGTTTCAGTTGCAATTCCAAGGCTGCAAAATGAGTTCCAACTTGATTTTACCGTGGTATCTTGGATTATTTTTTCTTTCTACATTGCGAGCGCTATCGCTCAACCTATCATGGGAAAAGCAAGCGATTTATTCGGTCGGAGGAGGATATTTCTTACGGGACTTGTTATATCCTTCATTGCATCATTATTAGCTCCACTATCCCCAAACTTTGGGTGGCTCATCGTGTTCCGCATTGTGCAATCCATCGGAACAAGCATGATGGTTGCGGTTGGAATGGCCATTGTGCGAATTCATATTAAGGAGAAACAAGCGACTGCACTGTCATATTTGAGCATATTCCTATCCGGAGCAGCAGCGATCGGTCCCTTTATTGGCGGAGTCATCATTCACTGGTGGGGCTGGCCTGCTATTTTTTTGATTAATATTCCGTTCGTAGTGACAAGTTTTTTATTAGCTTGGAGGCATATTCCTAAGGATATTCCGTCTACGACATCCGTTGCTCGCAACATGTCCTTTCGTAAATGGTCTGATCTGATTGATGCGCCAGGAGTTCTCCTATTCACCGTGGGTCTGGTTGCTCTGCTCGTTGGATTATTGTCCACAAAAACGTCTGGTCAAATTACATTAAGCAACGTTATTGTGGAGCTGATTGGCTTCGTTGCACTGGGAGCTTTCGTGCGACATGAGTTAAAAGCGAAGGCACCCTTTATTCCTTTACGCACATTCGTTAAATATCCTGCAATGACTTGGGTCAATGTCGAATTTTTGATCGTTAACTTGCTTTTTTATTCTCTCTTTTTCGGGCTTCCGTCCTACTTGCAAATTGTTCGTCATGTCAGCGAGTTCCATACAGGGATGCTCATGCTAAGCTTAGGCTTGTGCTCACTCGTTACTTCACCAATGGCAGGACGATGGATCGATAAATCAGGTCCCGGGCCAGCATTGCTGATGTCCGGAATACTTATGACATTTGGGTCCGTGTGGATTGTAACACTTGATCAGACTTCACCAGTTATCAGTGTGTGTCTGGCTTTAGCTGCATTCGGTGTTAGCAACGGGTTGAACAGTGTCGCTATGCAAGCGGCCTTATTCAAAAGTTCACCAAAAGAAATGATAGGTGTAGCATCTGGAATATTTAATACCTCAAGATACCTGGGAACCATTCTCTCTTCTATACTGATTAGCACTGTAATGGGAGATAACTTCAGCTTCGAAGGATTTCGAGTGGTTGGGATGATCCTTACATTAATTGCTTTGTCTTTGGTATTTATAAATTGGCGGCGCAAGGAGCCAGGGCAGTCTCATGAGTTCTAGTTATCTAATAGATGTAAATTAATCCTCACCGAACTGTGGGACTATTCTTCTTTATCAAAGCTCCTCCGTACATGATCTTTGTTTTGTTTTTGTGATTAATCTTAAGATGTACATCTAATCGTTAATCGGACTATGTTCTTGTCCATTCCGGAAATCGGTACAAGTTCTTGTCCTTGGACATTCAACGTGTGACTGAACCTCGTCCTCTTCTTTCCATAGTTCTTTGAGCTCTTTTATGTATAAAGTATTTAATATCAGCATTAGCCTAAGCATTTCGTAAACAACATTTTTATAATTTAACGTTATCTCTTTCCTCTTTAAGCAAGGTTAGTCCCACTCAACTCTTCGACTTATTTGTTAAACTATCCTGCCCTTATAATGCGGTTCGGCGTAGTATCTTTAGAGCGAAATCGAAGGCACACAGAGGTGCCTTCGATGTTCTTATTGTCTCTCTTTGGCAAGTTGGATAAACGAACTCAAATCCATCAACCAACCTTGTTGGAACACTCGTTCATGGTAAAGAACGTGCAAGTGCTTCAACATAGCTGCGGAAATCGGATCTGCCATCAGCCGTCCACAAAAGCTCTGTCACAAATGTATGGCGATTCGGATCTTACAGCGGATCTCCTATAATGTTCTTGTACGTTCTTGCGTGAAACACAAATAGCGTCTCAGCGTCTTCCTCTGACACCATGAAGGAATTATGACCTGGACCATATATTGAGATGCTCTCATCTGTCGAGAGAACCGCTGTTAGCGACTTGAGCCATGAGGTGACATCGAGCAAATCAGCATCTATGTCGGCTTCAAATAAGCCCATGCAATAATTGAAATCGGTGGCGCTAGCCGAGTAAGAGAGGAACACCCGATGTTAATATATATTACCCTTTAACAGCACCGGCAGTCATACCGTCTATGAAATATTTCTGGAAGGCAATAAACAGTATGAAAATTGGAATGATGGAGAAGAAGGAGCCCACGATCAATAGGTCATAGTTATTGCCATATGGAGTTAACAACGTTTTCAAACCGATTGGAAGTGTATATTTACTCTGATCTCCGAGCACCATGAATGGCCACAACAGATTATTCCAGCTATTCATCCCATTCAAAATAGCCATTGCCGCAAAGGATGGCTTCATAATCGGCATAATTAGTCTGAAATAAATCGCATACTCGTTTGCGCCATCAACCCGCCCAGATTGAATAATCTCTTTGGGTATGCTTCTTAGATATTGCCTGAAGAAAAATATTGTCGCGGCATTAGCTATACCCGGTAGAATGATTGCCGAATAGCTATTCACCATTCCCAAATCATTAATTAGGCTGTACAAAGGAACCAGCAATATTTCGAAAGGCACCATCATAATGAGCAAAACACATATAAAGAGGAAGTTCTTACCTTTAAAATCATATGCAGCAAAACCATATCCAACAAATGCGCTTACAAAAAGTGTTAAAACCACTTGAACAATTGTTAGAATCATACTATTCCAAAACCACACAAAATAATCATGTTCTCCAGTAAACAGAAAGATAAAATTATCAAAACTCATGATTTCAAAATCCAAACTTAGGTTAAGACCATATCTAACTAATGATTCACCTGGTTTAAAGGAAGATAGGGCCACTGCATAGAATGGGATCATAATTATAACGAATAGTATAATGAATAAACAAATAATTACTATTCTAGAGATGAAATCACTCCCTGTCTGACTTCTGCCCACTCTAATCCTCCTCCCTTTTGAACATTCCACTAAATTTCAACTGCGTTAAATTGATAACCATAGCAATGACTAACAGAACGATACCAACCGCAGCTGCGTAACCCAGCTTATTCTGCTCAATCCCTTGTCTATACAGATATCCAACAATGGTTAAGCCAATATTTTGGGGTGATTTGTTACCGTTGAACATCATCAGACTCTCGGTAAACATGGCTAAACCTGCATAAACACTAATTGTGGTAACATATACCGTGGTCGGCTTCAATAATGGCATTGTGATCATTCTAAACTTCTGCCAAGCAGATGCCCCGTCAATTGAAGCAGCCTCATAATATTCATTGTCAATGCTTTTCAAACCGGATAGATAGTAAAGTATATTCACTCCCGTCCATCTCCAACATGCGAGGATTAACAGTGCTGTCATACTCCATGCTCCGTCTTTCAAAAATTTAATAGGCTCTACACCAAATAGACCCAGGAAACTGTTCATTAATGAACCTTCCATTTCACCGAATGTAAGACGGAAAATGGTCCCCGCAACTGCGACAGATGTCAAGGCAGGGAGAAAGAACGAAGATTTAAAAAACTCTCTTCCCACCATTAACTTACTGTTGATCATAACGGCGAATAACATGGGAAAGGGAATTAACAGCACTAAGGTTCCTAACATGTACACAACGCTATTTTTAATAGATATCAAAAACACTTTATCTGTAAGCAATTTCGAATAATTTGCTTCACCAATCCATTTAGGATCCTGCCCCAACATCCGATCTTGAAAACTCATTACGAATGAATTTACAAGCGGATATAACCAGAAGATCAAAAATATGAGTATAAATGGCAATACAAAAACATAAGGCGCAACTTTTTGAGAGTATACAAATTTCTTTATCATATTCTCAATCTCCCTTAACTATGGTTAAACCTGCCGACCACTATACCTGCCAACAGGTTTAATCGAATCATTTACTTATTATATTTATTTCAATTCTTGTTCAATTGCTGCTTGTGCTTCATCCAACGCTTCCTTCACGTCTTGGCCATCTTCAAAGATCGCATTCAAAGTAACCGTATTGAATATATTGCCGATGGTTGGTGAAGCTTTAACGGACTTTATCGCTCTAATTTCGTCCTTGATTTCATTCAAAGTATCAAATGCATTTGTTTTAAAGTATTGGACGTATTCATTTTCAGGGTTTTTCGTAACTGCATCATCTTTCCATACTTCCATGTTGATTGGGTCAAATCCAAGTGTATTCCAAATTTCAGTAGTAGCTTCTTTCGAAAGCTTAGCAAAGGCTACAAATTCTTTTGCCAACTGAACGTCTGTACCATTCTTAGTAACAACTGTGCCAGTACCGCCTAAGCCAACGGAACGAGGGTTACCTTCTTCGAATACAGGCAATGGAGCTATTGCATACTTCCCTTTAAGGTCTTTCATTTCGTTTACAAAGCGGGACATGTACCACTCAGGCATTAATGCACTTGCGTAGTTGCCTTTGTTATATTCGCCTTTTGCTTCTTCTGTGTCGGGTTGTCCGCCAGGGATCGTATGAATAACATTGTTCTTCTGTAGATCGACTAACATTTCAAGCGCTTTAATCATTTCAGGCGAATTCACTTTTGGATTACCATTTTCATCAGTAAAATCAGCATTTTGCTGAGCTAGTAGCAGCGATGCTTGGAACGAAGCTGACGTATCAGCAGTACCTAAGTACTTGCCAGTCTTTTCGTAAACCTGGATACCTGCTTGTTTGTAATCTTCCCATGTTTTGATGGTCTTGTAGTCAACACCTGCTTGTTCGAGAATTTCAGTGTTGTAGAAAGCAAGCGTAGCACCTACGTGATAATCAAAGCCATAAACCTGATCGGCTTTGGAGTAAATCTCGACACGTGAAGGAACAACAGCTTCTTTGTATGGTGCATATACATCATTCAAAGATTCCAGGGGAACGTTGTCACCTTCCAAGAATTTAGGGAATTTACCAAGCTCGATATCCGCGATATCAGGAGCACCTTTTCCGCTTGTAACTGCCAATAAGAGCTTGTTGTGCATATCATCGTAAGGCATAACCGTTACATTCAACTTAATCTGTTTGTCTGGGTTCTGTTGGTTCCATAACCCCAGCATTTTATCCAAATGCTTGCCGTGCAAATCTACGAATGTCCAAAATGACAATTCTGTTGCATTCTCACCGGCATTAGCGCCTAATTGCTTTGTTTCCGTTTTTGAACCAGAAGAATTACCACATGCAGTAAAAACAAGTGACATAATAAGGAGTGTAACGATGGAGATTAAAGCACTGCGTTTTTTCATTTGTTCGTCATCCTCTCTCTTTTGTTATGCATTTGAAAAGTCGGCTGACTAGTTAGTTCTGTTAATTTAAGCGGTAAGCGCTTTCCGTGCCGTATTATAATATATATGAAATAACCTTTATATAACCAATTGATTATAAAATCATAAAGTTTATGGGGAGACGCTACTCTTTGAAAAAGCTGGCCCTCTAACCTAAATGAAACAATGTTTTTGTCCGTTGACAAATCATGACTTACCAAGAACTTGTTAGTACTGATAAAATAAAAAAAAGCCGCTAAAAATAGCGACTTTAATGGGATCCTGTTCTTGTCCCTCGACATGATATGAGTGATGTTTTACAGCCCACCTATTCGAACCTTTTAATCTGTCTTTACTCCACTTCGCTGACTTTCATAATAATTCGCAATCTCCACAATTAAAGCACCCATTCGTTCTTGTTCTGAAGGTCTTTACTCATGGAAAGTCTCTCCCCCATTCTTCAGTAATCCAACTCGTACCTCTTCTACGTGAACCTGAACCGGATAAGTCCGAACCTGTCCCGTATCAGGATCAAGCACCTGACCATCCGTCAACGAAATCTTCCAGTCACAGATTGGGTCGAACAGGACGTCCCCGGATATAATTCCTTCTGCAATCGTGCCTCCGCGCGGGCCAGGGCTTTTATTCTCAAGAGCATAGATACGTCCGTCCGTTGTCTTAAATATCGCAATCTCTTCATTACCTAAGCGCACTACTCGTCCCAGTCTCTCTGTGAAATCATCTACATTGCCAACAAGATAATACGTGTATTCATTTTTATTCAGTTTCGGTTCCATCATGCAGCCCCTTCCTGTTTCTAGTCCTGTTTCGTAGAGATACTAATCTCTTCAAACATCCTTTCCCTTAAATTCGAATTATTCAAGATTTCACTCCATGGTTCCTTCACCTGCGCCAGAGCGACCTCCATTCGCTCAGCTAAAACCCGGCGGTTATCCAGATCATTGACTACAGCTTCCGTGACGGATTCCAATCCCATCCTTTCAATCCATTCCGAGGTCCGCTCCAGATATTTGCCTGTCTCCCGGTAATGCTGCATGAACGCCGCGACAATCTCCAGAAGTTCTTCATCTGTTCGCACCTTACACAGCAGTTCAGCAAGTCGGGCTTTAATTCCGCCATTACCGCCAACGTAAATTTCCCAAGCTCCCTCATTACCGACGATCCCAATATCCTTGGTTGTTGACTCCGCGCAGTTACGCGGACAGCCGTTAACGGCAAGCTTGAACTTGGCCGGCATATCTAACCGCTCGAACTTCTTCTCAAGCATTATTCCCATCCCCATCGAATCTTTCGTACCAAAACGGCAGAACTGTGATCCCACGCATGTCTTGACCGTACGAAGCGCCTTCGCATACGCATAACCGGACGGCATGCCAAGGTCCTTCCAGATCTTTGGTAGGTCCTCTTTTTTGACCCCAAGCAGGTCCAGCCGCTGACCACCGGTTACTTTAACCAGCTTGACGTTGTATTTCACCGCAATATCAGCAATAAGTCTGAGATCGTCCGGAGTGGTTACCCCGCCGTACATTCGCGGCACAACGCCAAATGTTCCATCCTTTTGAATGTTCGCATGCATCCGTTCATTCACAAAACGTGAATCCTTCTCGTCCACATGCTCAGTTGGCCAGATCATACCCAGATAGTAGTTCAGCGCAGGACGACATTTAGAGCAGCCCTCCGGGTTATCCCATTCCAGCGCATATCTTACTTCTTTAGATGTGATCAGTCCCTTTTCTTTAATCGCCGTCACGACTTCATCTCTGCTCAGTGTGGTACAGGAACAGATTGCTTCCTGTTTCGCCGCCGCTGAATCATACTTGTCTCCGAGCACATATTGAAGAATCTGCTCTACAACCGGTCGGCAACCTCCACAAGAACGCGATGCACTTGTGGCCACCTTGATCTCTTCTACCGTGGTTAATCCTTTTTCGTTAATGGCATCCACAATGTGTTTTTTCGTCACACCATTACAACCACATACGATTTCCTCATCCGCCAGCTCTGCGGCTGTATTCCCGGTTTCGACCGAGGCTTGTCCCATAATCGCATTATGAATGGCTTCTGTCATTACCGTGCCTGTTCGAATCCACTGCTGCAGTCTGGAAGATTCCTTTCCGTCACCAATCAGAACACCGCCGACGATCCGTCCGCCGCGCAGGAGCACTTTTTTGTAAATACGTAACCACTCATCATGCATCCGCACTATAGATAGTCCTTCTGCATCCATAAACTCACCAGCGGAGAACACGTCTACACCAGATATTTTTAGTTGAGTAGATACCACAGATCCTTCATATGGCTTCGTATCCACTCCGCACAGATGCTTCGCAAGGACAGCTCCCTGTTCAAATAGTGGAGCTACCAGCCCATATGTAATGCCCCGATGTTCGTTACACTCCCCTACCGCATAAACATCCGTTGCTGAAGTACACATATAATCATCCACAAGAATCCCGCTATTAACCACAATACCGCTTTTCTTGGCTAATGCAGTGTTTGGTCGAATTCCCACCGCCATGACTACGAATTCTGCATCCAGCGTTGTTCCGTCGGTAAAACGAATCCCGCTAACTCGATCATCTCCTAGAAACTCCTTAGTCTGTTTGCCGGTAGCAAATTTCAATCCTTGGCTTTCCAGCTCTGCCTGAAGCATCAGTGAGGCGGTATGATCGAGCTGACGTTCCATTATCTCCTCAAACAGATGGACCACTGTCACATCCATCCCCAGTTTGAGCAGCCCCTTGGCAGCCTCCAATCCGAGCAGGCCCCCACCAATAACAGCAGCCTTCTTGTACTGATCTGCTGCATGCAGCATGTTTTGGCAATCTGCGATATCTCTAAAACCTACAATCCCCTCTTTATCTGCTCCTGGTACCGGAAGCATAAACGGATTGGAACCGGTTGCAACAATGAGCTTGTCATATGGAACCTCCATACCATTGTCTGCCTTCACAATTTTTTGTTCCGTATCAATATGTGTTACAGTCGTTCCGGTATATAGCTCTATTCCATTCTCTAAATACCAGTTCCTGTCATTCAAAATAATGTCTTCTACTGCTTTACTCTTCTCTAGCACATACGATAACTGAATACGATTGTAGTTGGGATAAGGTTCACTCCCAAATACGGTAATTCTGTAGGTGCTGGGTGCCAGTTTTAAGATCTGTTCCACCGTGTTGATCCCAGCCATCCCGTTACCAATCAAGACTAAATGCCGACGTTCTTGTACTTTTACCATGCAAAAACCTCCTACTACCTATATATTCCTATCCATGACAAAGAAAACTTGTAACCTACTAAACAACAAACCTACAATCGAACCATTTTTGGCAGTATTTATTGTATTTATATCAAAGAAGGTTATATAGGGCAACTCTTTTTTTGTTAAAATACAGAGTGACAAGAAAACACTGATTCTCTCTGCCTACTTGTCATGGAGGATATTAGTTCTTATGAGAAAGCTGTATGTTCAATAAAGATTAATTATGAGGTGAACAATGAACAGAACATTAGATCAATTGCGATACATCGAAAAATATGAAAGTTGGGAAGGGTCATTGGAGGTTAAAGCTTCGGTAGATTTATTTAATACGGAGATATATTCGCTTAATACGTTTATTGATACTAAATATGCACTAACCACGGAAGATCTAAGTACAATTCATTTTGTTAAAAAGCATTTTCACGAGATATATACAATCTTCTTAGAAAGTCTGTTGGAATGGCAATTATACGGTATTGCTTATGAGATATATGATGAACAAAATCACTCGTTTCAATCGATTTATCCTAAAAAAATAGAGGATCTCCATTCATATGTAGGTCTTCCTATACTTCAGATTCTACATGAACATGCTAAAGATGGGCATTCATACTTTTCCCTTAATTTTAACAAAAACTGCAGAATTTCTATTGAACACGGCTTTACAGCCCTATTCCATAAAAAAGAACTCATCGATCTCTCCCCTTCTGATATTGATTCTGTAATTAGCGGACTTCAATATATTGAACCCGATTGTTCACAGTGGGAAAAAGGTTTTTGGAAGTTAAAACCAAAACTTGATAATAGTCACTACAATGAGCCTGGAGTGATTAGAAACAGGTGGAAATCATTATTTAGTGGCTGAACGTTATCATAAACAAAAAAAGGCACCTCTATGGAGAGGTACCTTTAGCTAATTTATCCGCAAGATATGTTTCTAACTGAGCAAAGGATAAACATTGAATAATGCTACAGATTTCAAACACCATAAATAGATTTAGTTGTCATTGTATACAGCCTCTCTTTTTCGAAGGACCACTACGATATCTGTCTGAGGTACAAATAAATTATAATTCGTTACATGCACTTGTCTCGTTTCGGTTACGGATTCAATCTTTAATTCAGGAGGAAGACAGCGCTCTATGTGAGTAATTAATGTTTCTTTGGTAAATCTCCAAATTACACCATCAATCGAAGAGTTCGCCATATATCCACCGTCCGTTACAGAACCTGAAAGAGACTTGAGAACGACCGGGTCTGCAATAATAATAGATCCACCTTCACGTAACAGTCTGCAGCTCTCTAAGAAGGCTTTTTTGTGATAGCGAATGTGATGAAAGCTTCTTGCAAACAAAATCATATCGCAGCTATGGTCAGGTAAAGAAGTCGGCTTATCAATGAAAGCATGGATATAAGAATCAAACCTTCCCCACTTCTTTCCAAGTTTTAGAGCATTTAAATTCGGATCCATGTTGAGAAAACGAACATCCTTCTGCTTGCGAAGATACTTGTTCAATAAACCTGTACCACAGCCCACTTGTAGAACATCGCCCTTTAAAGGGGGTAGAACTTTGTAGACATTACGAGGAATAGGGAAATTTTGAACGTACATGGCCAATTCGTAGAAAATCGGATAACGCTCTTGCAATCGAACCAATTTACTAGTGTAGAAAGGTTTCCGTTTTTTGTGACGTTTGAAGTCCCATTTGTTCAAATAGTAGACAGGGGTTAACAGCAAGAACAAAATAATAAAAACACTTTGGACGCTATAAATTCCAAGTTTACTAAAAAGATCATTGGAATTCTGAGGCATCGTTTGTTTAGATGTATTCAAAATGACCCAATCCCCTCTCACAACACTATAAATGGTGTAGAAGCTGTTCTAGCATAACAAATAATTCAAAAAAGAGCCGTTTACGATGATGCATCACCATGATTTTGTTGAAATCGCTTATGTATACGAAGAAGAAGGCCTTCATTAGATTGGGGCCAATGTATTTTTGTTTTCCAAAGGTGACTTGTTTGTCATCCACCTTGGTGTATCACAGGTGTTTCAACCATTGGATTTGAAGGAACAAGCTCCGCTATATATTATGAACTGTCTGTATAAGCCTTTTTTGGAGAAATAATTTTTTTGTGGAAGCATCAATTAGACAATGTTTGTCGAGCCGCGTAATGAATTACGCAACATATTCTTGTCCCTCATCATAGCATCGAAAAAGCCGCCCACAGGCGACCTTTTGAGCAAGAATACGATTTTCAACTTGAGGACGCTGGATTATAGAGGTCTGCATCATGTTCGGAGATCCAATCAATTTGTTTGTATCCACGGCCAGCCATCGTTTGCTGCCGCACATCCAGAACCTCTAATTTCGGTTCCCGCCAAGGCGCTTTTTTCGTTTCCATCAGTTGTCCCCTCCTTTCAACAAAAACTAGAACCAAGACGCGAGCACTCTTACATTACTTGCGCACTACAAATCTTTTGGGATACTATATGTATCTTTGTGAGAATTATAAGACACAATACGTATCGAAGTAAATAACTATTTCATCCCTTTCTATATGAAGTGCGACACCCCACATAAAGACGGTGCTAATTCATCTATTGGTTACCTTGATCGGAACCATCTTTTCGTAATTCTAGTCCCTTACCCCATTTTTGTTGTATTTACAACAAAAATATCATCATTTATAATTAACTAAAAGAACGTTTAATTTGTTTATAATTACAAAATGAATTTCTGAAAGGATTATTAGAAATGAAATCAAAAAAAATAGATTCCATTGAAGAACTCAAGATCTCTTTGCAAATAAGAGAAGAAGTGTTTGTAAAAGAACAAAATGTACCACTTGAAGATGAGTTTGATGATCATGATAATTTAGATGGACAATGTGAGCACATCCTGGTTTATTTTAATGAACTACCCGCCGGAACAGGCAGAATTATTCTTCGAGATGGCGTAGGTAAACTCGATCGAATATGTATCTTGAAACCTTATCGCCAATATGGTCTGGGTAAATTAATCGTTACATCACTTGAAGAAATTGCAGAAAATAAAGGAATTTCCAAAGTTAAATTACACGGACAGACACATGCAGAGGGATTTTATCACAAGCTAGGATACCAGACGACCTCCGATGTATTTATGGAAGATGGAATACCGCATTATCTAATGGTGAAAGATTTATTATCGAAATGATGCCGTTATCACGTGTAAATCAATATTTAATTTATGCAATAGGTATCTTAATTTTAACTCTTGGCATTACATTGACCATACAATCAAAGCTTGGAAGCTCTCCATTCGATGCTCTTCTGGTCGGATTGTCCCTAAACGTAGGTTTAACTGTTGGCAGCTGGGAGATTATCATTGCCCTAGTTATGATATTTTTTAATTCGTTGCTACAAAAACAAAAACCTGAATATTTGGGTTTAGTAACTGCACTTATAACAGGCATTTGTATTGATTTCTGGCTGTTATTGTTACGGACTTGGGTGGCACCTGATCTAATGTTTTTGAAATTTTTGTGTTTCGGCTCTGGTTTGGTTGTTGCAGGAATAGGAACGGCCATGTATCTACAGACCAATTTTGCACCGATTCCGATCGATCGATTAACACTCTCACTACAAAAAATAACTCGAACGAATATATTTTTTGCGAGAACTCTGATTAATGTTGTAATCCTGTTCATGGCATTCATTTTTAATGGACCCATAGGTATAGGAACTGCACTGGCTGTCTGCTTCAGTGGGGCCATTTTAAATGTTTTTATGCCATGTATTGGAGAAATGATAGAAAAATGGAGTTTAACAGAATCAGGAAGTAATAAGGTCGATGGAAACCATTCCGTTTAGAATATATCGCGTATATAAAGACTTTTAGTATTTATGAATTGTCGCTAATCAGGAATTGAAACAGGTTCGTGTCCCTCAGCGGCTAGTTTTATTACTAAATTTCAATTTTGTAATGCTTAGCAGCCTTTGTTTACCTTCAAAAACACAGTTTGTTAATCTATAATGCGTATTTCTCCCAAAAAATCCTTACCTAAATACGCTTTTTGTCCTTGGCGTAGGATAAGAACTTGTAACGACGAAATAAAAAAGCCGCTTATAATAGCGACTTCAATAGGAAGATGTTCTTGTTCATCGTTTATAACTTTTATAATACACGTACATTATACATGTTACTTAATTAATTATTTCCTACTTCAAGTAACCACCAGGCAATTGCACTTTTTATAAATTCGCTTTCTTGACTTAGTCTCTCATTGTGAATAAAGTCGTTTACCTTTTCACGGATTTGATACTGTACACGTTCAAAAGCGACTTTATCACTTTTAATACCAAGTAGTTTTGCTGTTTTATCCAATTTATTTCTATCAGCTATAGTAGTAAACAGCTGCGGAAAAATCATAATCTCTAAACGATGTACGTAGAAAAGTGGTCTACCATTTTCAAACGGGATTCTATTTAGTTGCTCAATTAATTTAACATTTGCAATTTTACTAATAAGACGGTAGTCAAGCGGTTCTTGCAAGCGAAGTAAAATTAAACTTTGAATCTTATTCTGCACATCTTGATCTTTAAGAAATATATTATTGAATTCTGAACGGAAAATTTTAGCTGTGCCCTCTTTTGAAATATCATTGGCTCTTGTGGCTGTCCAATACTTATCGAATATGGAGATTGTATCATTAATATTCCAGTTAAGAACTTCTTGGCTTAACTCATCCAATAACTGCACAGCAGAGCGCTCAATATATTGGTTTTCAGGTTGAGATAATTCAATCTTCAGTTTTTCATAAGCTTTACGTAAAAGCAATTCATTATCTTTCTCCATACTTCCCCTCCCACATCAAACTATGTACATTAAAAAATTCAAGTTATCTACTTTGTAGATCATCACTAAAGAAATTATCATTTTTTTAATGTAGGTATAATTTTTTGTTTCACTTCTTGTTGCAAAGATTCGTAGACCTTGAATACCAAGGTTCTCATATAACCACTCTCAAATACATAATCACAACAAGCTTCAATAGCTCTATAAAAACCACTTAGAAATTCTCCACTGAAGTAATGATAGCAGAAGACAGGAACTTCTTTCTCTCCAAATAAGCCTTGCTTCCATGTAATAGATTCTATTACATCATAGCTTAGATCACTATAAGAGAAGTAGTTTTCCTTATCTATCCCTCTGCCCCAGCCTATTACATTTTCATCTATGAATTCGCGAATACCCCCATTTATGTGAGAAGTTACTTGATTATAATCTGACAGATCTACAAGTATGATATACGCTCCGCAATCAAGCTCCAATGTGAAATTAGGATAAGCCATACCATGTTTATCATAAATCGCTTGTAGCTTCTTCTTAAATGTATTGACCGTACTTTCCAGTTGAGTCTGATACTTATTTGCTAAGTCAAAACTAATTCTATCTGCATTTCCAATTTCTAAATAATTTGAGCATTCTTTATACAGCCGCCAAACACGATTTTGTGCTGCCTCACTCGCTTTACTGTGAGATGAAAAACGAAAAGAGCTGTCATAATCTGTATCAATTGAGCGAAAGACAGATTCCTTTTTTAATGGGATTGACTTAGTTTCATTCACGAGAGATTTAATTTGTTGAATAATTGCATCTTGATTGACATTTGGTGAACTTTCTAAATTAATGTGTTTTTTCAGTTCGGATTTTAAAAGGCTTAACTTTTTATTTAATGTCTCCTGGAATACTTCTGAATATTTCTTATACAATGTTTCAATTTTCGGATCTAACTCTTTATACATTTGCATAGAGAGCCCAAATACAATGTATTCACGGAATGTCTTTTCGGCCTCGACTAGTGAATATTTGTAGCCATCTCCGTAATCTTCAACGTTGATGTAAGTTTTGAAAAATTCAGCCTCTTTCATTCCGGTATTCCAATCGTATCGCTCCAAATGCCTCAACCGATAACAATAAGATTCTCCTTCAAAGCCAAAATCAGGACCAACGTCAAACTCACTAAAATCGGCAGGGAGATTTAGCTGATTGTTAGAGATCGCTTGCCCTAATACAACTACTTCTCCTAGCGTTTTAGCTATTTCTCGATTGATATCATAAAAGTAATTTCCTTCAGTTTTATTATAATAGGAAAACTTCTTGAGTTGTTTAGTCTTGTAATTAATACAAACTGCCTGAATAAGTGCTTTTTGCTGGGAGTACATCGTATCTTTAAAGGCATTAAAGCCTTCTCTATCTGCCTTATCGTATGAGTTATACACTTTGGCAGACATGTCTTTAGTTAATAGTGGAGGAGCTTCATAGTTGTTCTCAACAAAATCATAATCTGATTGGGAGGGATAAGGAATTGAAAAGTTATCCAGTTTTTCGGAGATCAAAGCTTTGAGCTTTACAAGTGCCTCAGACCCACTATGTCCTGTGATATATTCATCTTCTACAGATATGGCCTGAACGGGACAGCTTACCTCTACTTCTTTAAAATCAAGATACTGCACTTCGGTAATTAATCCTGGATCAACAGGTATGGCAAAACCCTCAGGGGTTTCTGTTAGAAATTCAGAATTTACAACACATGATCCACAAGCTACACATTTATCTGATACGGCAATTCTTTTCATTAACTGTTGCATTCAATTTTCTCCTTATATCAAATATTTATTTTCTTCATTTTGTTAAGAAAAGCCTCTCCTGTTTCTATCAATTCAAGTGATTTCAAGTTAATTTCACCAGTCTCATCAAGTAGAGGAACATCCAATATATCTTTGATTCCTTTGGCAAAGTTGAAACAAATCATGAAAGCTTCCCTGTCTTTTTGCGAATATTGATTTTTTTCGTTATCGTTACGTTGGATAATTGATCTACATTGTTGCAATGATCTGATAAATAATGCATTTAAATTCCGTAGAACATCACAGATATGTTCTGAACGCTGGAATATAGCATCCAGAGCAATGCAAATTGTCTCTGCTTGTTTTTCAATCATGAATGATTGCGAGCTACGGGCATTAGCTGCAGACAAGTTCATCTCTGCTTCTTTTTTTATCACTCCGGCAATTCCTGAAAATATGTAAGTAGAAAAAACTTGAGAATCAGATAGTTCACTTTTAGATACTCCAACCATCTTATTCATTGATTCAACAGCAATTGGAGATAGAAAAGAAGAACGCAATTCCTTTAATCCCGCTCCCTCCTCCATTTCAATTTTCTGTAGATTTCTGTACAGCTCTAAAAAGTTTACAATTGAAGTTTTATATATACCCCGTTTTCGATTGATAAGCTTTTGAATGCTGGCTTGCGTTTTTGAACTTTGTATTTTGACCTTTTCTTCTGCCTCCACTACTCGTTCAAACGAACGGACATTAACACTTTCAGCCTTTTCATTTAACTTATCTGCCTTTATCATCCTCGCTACGGTACTGCTGACTGCCCCGCCGAGCAAAATACTTTCTAACAACATAAAAACGCCCCCTAGCCTACATTTTGAATACTGAATTGTTATCAAAGAACATATCATCAAATGCCTTTTGATTTTCAAAAGAGACATTCTTTGAGAAAACAGAGAGAATTGTACTTAAACCTTCGTTGATTTGTTCTGGTGAATCTGATACAGATCCATTAAATATCATGTTATATCCTTTAATAAAATGTGCATTCCACTCGGCATATTCTTCTTGAATTAGCTGTTTTAATACGGCTTGTTGTCTGTCCATCTCCTGCAAAGCTTCAGATGCAATCTTAGCTGATGCCTGCTCAAGCTGTTTATATTCATCCACATTACGGTATGAGTGATAAAGATCCATGCATACCGTTGAAATGATCAATGATCCAAGAGCCGCACCAACAACCGGAATTGGAATAAGTGCTTGACCTGCTATTGCTCCGATAGTTCCTGCAAGCATTCCTACTCCCTTCTCTCCGACTTCCTCGAAAAATTGTTTTCCATCTATTTCTCCCTTTACATATTTGAAAATTGAATCTTTTAGCATTAGAGAGATAGTAATTACCTGCATCACTTGATTTGAATTTGCTAGTTTACGAATTGCTTCTTTTCCACTATTTTCAAGTAAATGTGTCACTCCTGTAGAAACAACTCGTATTGTGCCCCCTGTAGTTGCAACAGATAGAGTTAGATTCCCCATATCTTTGGCAGCATCTTCAAACTTTTTCTCTCCTAAGGCAACTTTGTACAAGTTACCCACACCTTCAACTACTAATGGGACAGCAGAGGATTGCAGTGAAAATAGTGCTCCTTCTGTAAAGTCTGCTCCAGCATTTTTCATAGATCTAGACAAAATATCCGTATTGACTTTGGCCTCCGCAACGACCTTACCTTGTATTAGCTTGACTCTCCCTGGGGTTGAACTCTTACTGTCAGGCGCGAATGCCAATTCAAAATCACTTTTACTACCTTTAGATGTATTCAATGACTTGGAAGTGACCCTGAAATTACTCTTTTGATTTGCGATTTCCTTCATATCTTTATCGCTAAAGAATGGGTTATATTTGACACGATTATGTATTTCTTTTAAGGAAACGACATGATCAACCTCAGCAGAATGTCTCGCCCAAGCTGATGAAATATTCTCTCCTGCTTCATTTTTCATGCGAAACCTACGTTGAGCTGCTTTTTGTGAGAAATGCAATTGCTGTCCGCTTATTGGGTCATCGTAGATTTTCCGATCCTTAAAAGTAGATTGCTTAAATTTACCTTTTGCAGATGCTGAATCCCATAATTTATTTCGATTTACACTGTTATACTCCTGAGTAACTCCATACTGCTTCTGATTATGAATTTTCATTTCTTGCAAAATTGGATTAGCTGTTAGACTGTACATTAATCGAACTGTTTTATCTTCCATTTCCATCTCCCTTTCGCTCTTCTAAAACTTGGATATACTGGCCTTGGCTTCGGAGCCACATATCGATTCCTGTACCGTAAACTTCAGCTTGAATGGTGTAAATACCATTGTTTTCTGAGATGATTTCTGCTGTAGGGAGTCTATCAAGTACGGCCTCTAATGAAGGACCTGAGAAATTAAATACAATTTTCATTAATTCACCTGAATACATAAATTGTACTCGCTTACGAAACTCTCCCTCATTAAATTTATCTCTGTAAGGAAGATTAAAATGACGTTTTGTTTCCGCTAAACCTGAAATTCGGTCTACACGAAATGTTTTTGGAAACTCATTATTGCCATCTTCCATATAAGCAATTAAATAAAAGTAATATTCTGAAAACATAATGGCCAAAGGTTTGACAAATCTAGTTTTCGAACTGCCATCTTGACGGGTATAGTTAAACTTTATAATCTTTCGTTTACTGATTAACAATGATAGTTTCCATATGGTTTTTATCAAAGGTTTGTTGTGCTTCAGAGGAACATAATGGTGTTGCTCATTGCTAATTACTTGTTGAATTTGTTTACGGTCGTTTGGTACAACTTGTTTAAGTAGTTTTCCAATTAATGCATCTAGCTCTTCCCGTGCGAATGCACGGCTCTCAAGTAAGATTTTACACAACGCCATGACTTCACTATTTGCAAGCCATTCTCTCTCAAAACGAACTAAATAATAGACATTTTTACGTCTATCATATCTGATAGATACATCACTTTCAGAATAGTGCATCTCAGCCAAATACGCTCGTAAATCGTCAATATCTCGCTGTATTGTCTTTTGTGTCACTCCAAAGTCTGTAGCAAGGTTAGCTTTATCGATCATTTCTCCCTTGTTTAGACGCTCGTAAATATTTAATAAGCGAAATCCTTTATTACTCTTGTAATTCATTTGTACACCACCTAAAGGCCTAATTCATTTTCATTATAACAGGTTAAATGGACACATATTGGGGTGCTTCAAAATAACTATGAGAAATCTCCAAGTTTATATTCTATAAACCAGCAAGTAATAAATGAGATACAGTTTGCAGTGCTGTTGTTTCTGCTGAATGTTTAGCTAATCCACATTTATATCTCGCTTTTCTGAAGGAATGCTCAAGATCATTCTGTTCAACATAAATAAATAAGGGATTTAGTCCCTCTATAATTTTTTTCAGCTCTTTGATATAGCTAGTAACATCTTCGTTCGTATCACCATATTTGATCATTCCTATTGTTATCGGATTTTGCATAAAGCAACAACAAAAATGTAAGTGTCTGAACCATTCAAGGCACGCTTACTAAACCGCTTCCATCTTTCTGTAATGATTTCCTTGCAGTGATCTAATGTTAATACATAAACATCACAACATACGCGCATAACATGTACGATTCTTTCTATATATCCTTAGAAAATAACTATCTGATTCAAGATAAAATAAGCTTAGTCTGTACAATGCTAACAATCAATTGATTGCGACCAAGACGTTTGATGATTTACCTGCACAAGGATTGCTACAGCAACTCAATGATCAGAGTATTGTCTTCGGACCACTGATCGATCACAAGCTTGGTATGATTCAACTAAACCAGAGCCGAAGAAGGCGATCTACTACATTTTCGATTCACGTACCTTAAAAGTAAAAAACACACTTGAAATCGATGATGCTCTTTTTCACCAAGCTGATATTCGTTTTCACGATGCAAACACATTTTATATTCACATGGATAAAACAATCACAAAATACGTTTTAAAATAAATTATGAAAGCTTGCACATTCTACCGACTAATGACGTATGACTTCGCTCCTTGATAGAGCTAGGCATACGTCGTTTTTTATTAGGGTATTTCATATTAGTCATCGAATTACTACTCGTAATCCCTCCTCCCCCGTCAATTGTAGCTATCCAACATATTGAAGAATTAGCTGGTATATTGCTATGGAAAGCCCTAGAAGACTCGCCTTCATTTTTGACGGGTGGTACCTCTCTCGGTTTGATAGATATAATATAATCAATAAAAATCCAATGGGAAGCGATAGCTGAAAGTCACCTTCTGATGAACCATAGGAATAGATTGGTATAACTAGTGTACTGATCCAAAAGTATAAGAATACGGTAAAACGTCTTGTCTCTAATTGTTTGCTCCACCGTACTAACAAGAGTATAATGATGATCCCAATAATTGTGATTTGTAAAGGGGGTAGAACAATAGCAACGTTCCCAAATTTGAATTCCATTCTGCACAGCTCTCCTCTTCATAATCATTCGTAACGTACTTTTCAGATGGTCTTATATCATATGTCTCCTGCCTTATTGGTAGTAATGTAAATGGATTGGATGAAAGGTGGCTAGAACTTCTTATATGTTGATAAAACCAACCTTACATAAGTATAGATATCTGAATTTCACAATCAAAAAAACCTCCACTCAGGAGGATTTTGATTTATCCAATTTAATTGAATCTTTGTAATACTTAGTGGAAACAGAGGGAAGGCAAAGGCTTAACTCGATATTCGTGAAAATAAATTGTATAAGAAGTTAAAATAGTTAGTACCCTTCTCATATTCATTAACATAATATTGAATAACTCTGTCTACTTCATTCTTATTCATACCTAATTATTTCAGTTCACCAATTCTAATACCAAGTTCAACCAACATTTTATACCAAGAATGCACTATCCTTATTTTGTTTTAAATATCTATTATATACCAATGTATTTATCAGTCAACAGGATTACAGCCCTCCCATCATCTGCACAACCTCCTGTAATCTCAATTGGGAATTAACCAGTTACTTTCAATGAAACACATATCTATGTATTATTCATATGTTTACAATTCGACAAAATGGTTGTTCTTATCTCACATAATAGCGTGAATTAAACGAGATTATCAATAATGAGAATCAAGTCATTTTGACGCAAGAAAAGAATCTGTCCAGATAAAATAAAAACCCGTTAATTTTCAGTTCATGAAAATAACGGGAGATTAACAATTTAATCATTACAAAACGTATTCTTCATCATTTCTGGTGAATTCTTGATTTTTAAAGCTGGTGCTTTTTTAGTTTATTGCGCTTCAAGTATTCGTCGTAGCAGTTTCTTCCTACCCTACTATAAGCATAACAATAGAAAGTTGTCTATTCCATCAAATCGGTTACTGCACCTTTTGAAGCAGAAGAAACTAATTTAGCATATTTGGCGAGTACACCGGATTTTACTTTCAGCGGAGGTTGTACCCACGCTTTCGCTCGAGCGGCTAATTCTTCTTCTGATACTTCAACCTTCATTTCCTGAATATCACTGTTAATGGTGATAATATCCCCATTTTTGAGCAACGCGATCGGTCCGCCTACTTGTGCTTCAGGTGATACATGTCCGACTACAAATCCGTGTGAGCCACCCGAGAATCGACCATCCGTGATGAGAGCCACTTTCCCGCCGAGTCCTTTGCCTACGATAAGTGCTGTAACGGAAAGCATCTCTGGCATACCTGGGCCGCCCTTCGGACCACAGTAACGTATGACCACGACATCGCCTTCTTTAATTTCATCATTCGTAATCGCTATTGTTGCTTCATCTTCGCTATCGTACACCTTGGTAGGGCCGGAGAACTGCTGGATCTTCATGCCTGACATTTTGGCAACAGCACCTTCGGGAGCGAGGTTTCCTCGAAGTACAACCAATGGTCCATCAGGTTTCAGCGGATTATCGAGTGGTCGTATAATCTCTTGATCATTCGGAAGTGGATCAGCTTCCGCTAAATTCTCCGCCAATGTTTTACCGGTTACGGTGAGGCAATCCCCATGTAGTAATCCCTCAGCAAGCAATAGCTTCATTACCCCTGAGACGCCACCGATATCATTCAAATCCTGCATCACATATTGGCCGCTTGGCTTCAAATCCGCCAAATGAGGAACACGGAGGCGAATGCGTTCAAAATCATCTAAGGTTAAATCGACTTCTACCGAGTGCGCAATCGCTAGCAGATGGAGAAATGCGTTAGTTGATCCTCCCAGAGCCATAACAACGGTGATCGCATTCTCAAATGCTTTCTTCGTCATAATGTCTCTTGGATAGATTTCCTGTTCAAGCAGTGAGATGACCTGTTTACCGGCTGCTTCGCATTCTAATGCTTTATCCGCTGAAATCGCTGATGTCGAGGAAGAACCTGGCAAACACATACCCATGGCTTCTGCAGCTGCGGCCATCGTATTAGCGGTATACATCCCCCCGCAAGCCCCTGGGCCTGGGCAAACACTACATTCAACCTTATGTAGCTGTTCATCTGTTATTTTGCCATCTTGATATTGACCAACGGCTTCAAAAGCGGAAACGATATCCACTTTTTTTCCATCGAGATTACCTGGTTGAATGGTTCCCCCATATACATAGACAGAAGGAATGTTCATTCGTCCAATAGCCATCAGACATGCAGGTGTATTCTTGTCACAACCACCAATCGCAACAACGCCGTCAAAACGCTCAGCTCCGGTCACAATTTCAATTGAATCAGCGATAGCTTCCCTACTAGGCAGTGAGAACAACATCCCGCCATGACCCATTGAAATTCCATCTGAAACGGTAATTGTATTAAAAATTAGTGGAGCACCACCGTTATCGCGTGCGCCCTGCTTAGCTTGTACCGCTAAATCATTGATGTGCATATTACATGGTGTTACCTCACTCCAGGTACTCGCTATGCCGATCATTGGCTTTTTAAAATCTTCATCCTGAAAACCAACCGCACGCAGCATTGCTCTGTTTGGTACCCGGTTAGCTCCTTCACTGATTACCTTACTTCGAATACGAAGATCTTTTTTATTCTCCATGTTTCTTCCCTCATTTCAAAGTATTTCGTTCAGTTCCTGCATAGGCCTGATAAAATTTTGTTTCATTAGTACGTGAGCATCCTCACTATTTTTGCCTTCAAAAGCTTGAATAATCAAATCATGCTCTTCGACTGAAGCTAGTGTAGCCGTAATAGGTTGTTTTAAAAACACATATTTAAATCGCCTAATGTGAATCTGAAGAGATGCATTAAATGTGGCCACATAAGGATTATCTGAGAGCTCCACAATATAATTATGAAATAGCTCATCTACCTCCATGGCCTGATACACTTGACCATTTTTAATGGAATTTGCAAATTCCAAATTAATAGATCTTAGTTTCTCGATCTGTTCTGGAACAATAATCTGGGCGGTGATTTCAGCAGCTAATGCCTGAAGAGCAGCCATCGTTGAATACATTTTAAAAATATCGTTTTTCTCAATATTCGTTACCTTTGTTTCTTTCCCTGGATGCATCGACACGAGGCCTTGAACTTCGAGTAACTGAAATGCCTCCCGAATCGGAGTCCGGCTGACTCCAAGTGATTCAGCCATTTCCGCATCAATAAGCTTCTCACCTGGCTGCAGTGTTCCATCAATAATCCATCGCTGAATCTGAGAAAACGCTCTTTCTTTTGCGGACATACGGACCGGTAAGGCAAAATCTTTAGGAATTGGCATGGTTTTCATCCTCATTACAATTATTCTTATATGCAATATATCGCATACAGGATTGAGAAGCAATTATTATTTCATTTTAACTCGCTTATTTAAGTTTATTCTGATAACTACCTGTTTTTTTGGCGCGTTCGAATGCATGAAAAAAGCAACCAATCATAGATCAGTTGCCTCCTTGATTTATTAAGCACGGTTAGATTTACATTCATCATTGAATCTGTTAGTTAGTTAAACCAAAATGTTGTGTTAAAATGTTCACTAAAACTTGCTTATAATCGTTAAAATCATACGAAGGGTTCCTGAGATGCTTGTTTAAGAGCTTTTAAAAATACCTCTGTTGGTTGTGCGCCGGATATCGCGTATTTTCTATCAATGACAAAGAAAGGCGCTCCTGTTATGCCTAATTGTTTTGCTGTGGCTTCATCTGAACGCACTTCGCTAGCATATTTGGAGGAATCATGGAGAACTGCGATTGACTCGTCCCTATTCATTCCAACTGATTCTGCAATACTGGCTAAAGTATCATGATCACTAATTAACTTGGCGTCCGTGTAATAAGAATAGAACAGCTTCTCAGCTAATTCCTGATCTTTACCCACAGATTTGGCATACTGGGTTAAACGATGCGCATCAAACGTATTGGTGGGCTTTATTTGGTCGATATTATACACGAGACCCATCATTGCTGCTTGTTGTTCAAGTTCAGCATGTGCCTTTTTCGCTTGTTCGAGACTCATACCATGTTTCTCCGAAAGTATTTGATGCATACTTTTGCCTGAGTACATGGATGTTTGCGGATTAAGTTCGAAGCTTTTATATTCAATAAGCACTTCATTCGGAGTAGCGAATTGCTCCAGTGCAGATTCTAATCGTCGTTTACCAATATAACAAAATGGACAAACATAATCCGACCATATCTCGATTTTCATTTTGAATCCTCCCTCACTAACCACCTTAATCGGTGAATACTACATTTAAATTTATTTGTTATAAATAATAGGCATTTTCCTAATCAATGCGTTGTCACGAGCGGCAGAGTACATGAATTTAGCAACATTTTCTCTGGAAACACCTAATTTAGCTGGTTTATCACCGAATGAATAATCATAAGATTGCCCTTTGTATTTGACATTGGGATTAATAATTCGAACGACTGTCCAATTCAGTTTGGATTCCTTAATCATTCCTTCCAGTTTCTTCATTTCTGCATAACCGTTTGGTAGGAAAACTTTCGCTAAGACACCTGGAAGTATCGTGGAAATGTTTTTCTTATCGTCATCGGATTGCAAAGCCGGCGTCGCAAGTGTAATGAGCCTTTTTTTGTTAAGTTTGTTCATAGCCTTAATGATCCGTTCGTGCCCGTCAGCAATCGGCGTGCTTTTAAGCTTTCGTGACATATCGGATGCTGGCCCCAATGTGCTGATTACGACATCTGATTCGGCAACGGCCTTCTCGATGGTTGAAGTATTCGAAAGATCCCCTTGTACAAGGCTCAAATTTGGATGTTTGAGGCTGATTTTTTGGGGGTTTCTAACATATGCCGTAACGAAATCTCCGTGATCCAAAGCTAGTTGTGTTACAAGCTGTCCAATTGCACCACTTGCACCAAAAACAGTGATATTCATATTTTTCTCTTGTATCTCCTTTAAAATAAATTATTCAACTCACACTTTATCTTCAGTTATAAACTCTTCTACTCTATCTCTTTTGGTGTACATGTCGTACCAAATATCAGCGATTTTATCCTGAACTCCTGAATTCGGCTGCATCCAGATTCCGATCGAAAGATGACCTGCATATACTCCTTTGTCCGCTAATTCGCCGTTCAAATTAAAGATATAATTACGAAGTCCTGAGATTGCAATTCCTACATTACCCATCATCGGTACCGGGTGGACTGAAGCACCTCCAGTTGTAAATAACAGAGCACCGCTTTGCTTATCCAGCATATCCGGAAGTACTTGTTTAATGCTCGATAAAGCACCTAAAACATTATATTGAAATTGGTATAACGCATTTTCTTCAGTTACATCTAATGTTGGCGCTACTGTGTCAAAGCTCGGCGTTGGACTGTATTCAAGAACATCGATAAATCCGTATTTCTCTTTAATAGCAGCAAATGCCATCTCAATTTGTTCTTTGTTTAATATGTCCGCCTGAAAAGAAGCCGCTTCGATTCCCAATTGTTCTAATTCAATAACCAGTTGGTTCAATTTGTCTTCATTTCGCGCAATAAGAGCTACGCGGAAGCCATTTTGTCCGAATTTCTTTGCAATGGACATCCCTAATCCTGCTCCTGCTCCAACAATCGCTATCGTTTTCATTTCATATCTTCCCTTCAAATAGAGTTAATGATCAACAAGATAAATAATGGACAACGTGTTGTATATTTATCTTTTGTTTATTATGATTAATAAAGGATCTGCATTCAATGTTTAATAATTTTGATTTTGAGAGATAAAATACAGTTTCAACTCCAATGTCGTATATCTAACAAAAAAAAGTTAAGGGAACGGGTCATGATGAAGAAAAAAACTGATTTGCGTATCATTCGCTCCAAACATTCGATAAAAAAAGCATTTATAGAACTTCTCAATGAGAAGGGATACGAGGGGATTACGATCCAAGATATAGCCGATAAGGCGATGATTAACCGAAATACATTTTACCTTCATTATCAGAACAAACCCGATTTGTTAAATGTATCTATGGACGAATTATTAGATGAGTTAAAGAGTACACTCAAGCTTTGTTCGAGTAGCACATCTACTATAAGTGGCTCTATGCTTGAACAACTGATGCAAACCATACTGGAGAAAATTAAGGACAATATCCCCTTTTACAAAGCATTCTTACTGGATGAGAACAGAATTTATGGTTTTCAATCAAAAATGGAGGAGATTATAAAAAATACTGTGGAAGATGGCTTGGATCATACCCCTCTGAAGATTTCAAAGGAATTATTACTTCAATATATCGCATCTACTTTTATGGGCATTGTAATATGGTGGGTTAAAAATGATTTTTCGTATACTCCGAGTGAACTTGCCTCTCAATTTGGAAAAATTTTAACTCACGGACATTTAACAGCTGCGGGGATTCCAATCAATGATTAAAGTGATCCATGCTTACGTACGGGGAGACATAACAGAAGAGAAGCCCTTCGAATGAGGGCTCCTCTTCTTTACAAGATCTACAGTTCCTTCGTCATAAATGTACTATTCCCATCTGGGATATAATCTGCAAATGGCTCACAATACGTGAAACCAAAATTTTCATACAACTTGCGAGCTGGAATAAATGAATCCGTGGAGCCAGTCTCTAGACTGATCCTTTTGTATCCACGGTTGATAGCTTCTTCAATAATGTGGGCAAGAATATTTCTAGCAACACCTTTACGCTTATGATCTTTAGCAGTCCGCATCGATTTTAGCTCTGCGTGTTCCTTGTCCAATTCCTTAATAGCCCCACAGCCAAGAAGCTCATCTTCCTCCCATGCCTTCAAACCGTCCAGATTAAGGGCATGAATGCTCTCTGGTGGAGAGTCATCTGCCATTCCTTGCAAATGTTCTGCAATTAACCCAATCACTTGTGCCCCGGTCAAATCATCTACACGAATATCCATTGTAACCACTCCTGCGTTAATGTTAAGTATGAACCTCATAAATCAGAACCCAATATTTCGCTCCAGGCTCTCCTTCCTCAACAACAGCTGCCCGTTTGAGTAACAGATCGCCAACACCTTTGCCAGCAGCAGTGGGGTGTACAAACAAATTATGAATAAATCGGTTAGGTACATACAATGAAGCAAATCCGAGAATATGGGCGTTCTCCTCTGCAAGAAGGATTTGTTCTTCCAATGTGTCCCTGTCAAAATCATCAAGTGTCATTTCATCTGTGTTAACCCAATGAAAACTCTCACGACGGGAATCCAGATAAATTTGTCTCAATTGTGGATAGTCTCTTATATTCGCTTCTCTGATTAGCATCAGATCAATCCCCCTAATTCTTCTACGCTTAGACTCACCATGAAGTCGAGTGTTTGCCTTTGTATTTTTCATCAGAGTCAAACTCATCGTAATCTAAGAAATATGTTAGCATTTTAATTTGGGATCAAGTAAGTACCATTTTTATTCTTTTACAACATACCAATTCTGCTATTTGGTCCACCAAAAGATCTTCACGTTTGTCTGCTAAAGTATTTTGATATGAACTTGCTTTTATAAACCGATCGGTTTATACTGACACAAACAGTTTAGAAAGTGAGGAAAAACTAATGAATAATTTAACTCCCCCATTCACACTTGAGACAGCAATTCAAAAAACTCGTATGGCAGAAGACAGCTGGAATAGCCGAGACCCTCAGCGTGTCTCACTTGTGTATACTGAAGATTGTTATTGGAGAAATCGGAGCGAGTTTATCACAGGCCGCCAAGAAATTGTTTCTTTACTAACTAGAAAATGGGCCAAAGAACTGGAATACCGCCTTATTAAGGAGCTTTGGTCATTTACGGATAACCGTATTGCAGTGAGATTCGCATATGAATGGCATGATGATAGCGGTAACTGGTTCAGATCGTATGGAAACGAGAATTGGGAATTTGCTGATGACGGCTTGATGAAGCGGAGATTCGCTTCGATTAATGACATGCCGATTAAGGAATCGGAACGGAAATTTCATTGGCCTCTAGGCACACGCCCTGCTGAACACCCAAGCCTAAGTGAGTTAAACCTATGACTCGTACTGTTTTTGAAAAATCTGACGTCGTCCCTCTCGTTACGGAGGTATTCCGTGAATTAGGTTATGAAGGTGCATCGTTAAGTAAAATTACAGCCCGTACGCGTCTATCTAAAGGAAGCTTATATTATTTCTTTCCAGGTGGAAAAGATGAGATGGTTGCTGAAATTCTTACTCATATTGATCAATGGTTTGTCAAAAATATTTTTGAACCGCTAGAAAAGAATGAACCTCGAGCAGCCATTGATCATATGTGGCAAGAGGTCGATACTTATTTTCAATCGGGACAGCGTATATGCCTTATTGGTGCATTCGCTTTGGACGGAACAAGAGATCGATTCGCTACTGTAATACAGCAATATTTTATAAGATGGATTGAAGCCTTAAGCGCGGCGCTAGTTCAAACAGGTATCTCTAAAGAGACTGCTGATCAGCTTTCAGAGGAAACAATTGCTAGTATTCAAGGAGCATTGGTTCTGAGTAGAGCGCTTAATGATGAATCCTTTTTTGAACGTACGTTGGCAAATCTTTCACAACGAGTCTCAACTTATGTTTCTAAAAGCAACTCTGGTCACTGACACAAACGTGTTCTCTTTAGCGTTTTCATTGGCGACTTTATTTTATGGGAGGTCAATATCATGAGCCATTTTGTCGCAGATCAATTGAAATTTGTTCGCCGACAGGCAGTTGATTATGTAAGGAATATAACTGACTCTGCATCCGAAATCATTCCAACAGGTTTGAAAAACAATATAAAATGGAATCTCGGCCACATGTATGTTATACATGAGAAGTTCGCTTTCCAGCTTACTGGTGAAGATACCAAATATCCTGCTAATTTTAGTAAATTGTTTGATCCAGGAACTAACCCGTCTGACTGGGATACAGAGCCTCCGACATTGTCTCAATTAATCGACTTGTTAACTGAACAAATGGAAAGGGTCGAATCGGTACTTTCAAGCAAATTGAAAGAAGAAATCAATCCTCATTACAAGTCTTCTACAGGACTTAGCTTTACGAATGCAGAACAATTACTGAGTTTTCTGATTTACCATGAAGCAATGCACTTTGCAACAATTAAAAATATCAAGAGCATAATTGAATCCGACTAAGGAAACGACTGGGCTGGAGGATAAAAAAAAGAAGCTACAACAAAAGGTCTTGGTAACGCCCAACCTCTTGATGCAGCTTCTTTTGTATTTTTACTCGCTTTACACAGCGAATTCAACATAACTTTAAGCTTTGCGAAGCATTTGTCTGTCGCTTAGGTGTGAAAGCATATCCTTCGTCATGGCCCTCAAGTCGTAGCGGGCATGAAATCCCCATTCTGTTTTCGCCGCCGTAGCATCCATGGAATGCGGCCAGCTATCGGCAATTGCCTGTCTCTTCGGATCAACATCATAATCCAGGATGAAGCCGGGAATTTCTTCACGGATCGCGGCAGCGATCGCCTCTGGATCGACGCTCATTGCGGTGACATTAAATGAGTTTCGGTGTATCAACCGTGATGAATCCGCTTCCATTAAATCAATGATAGCGTTTAGGGCATCCGGCATATACATCATGTCCATGTTAGAGTTTTTGGCTATATAAGATGTATACCGACCAGTCGTCACAGCTGCATAGTAAATTTCCACCGCGTAATCCGTCGTTCCTCCACCGGGAGGCGTCATATAAGATATCAATCCGGGGAATCGTAACCCCCTCGTATCCAGACCGTACTTATAAAAATAATAATCACAAAGCAGTTCGCCGGACACCTTGTTCACGCCGTACATCGTATTGGGCCTCTGGATCGTATCCTGCGGTGTATTGTCTTTGGGAGTCGAAGGGCCAAAAGATCCAATGGAGCTTGGAGTGAAAAATTGGCAACCGAGCTCCCTGGATATTTCAAGTGCATTCATCAGTCCGCCCATATTCAAGTTCCAGGCAAGCAGGGGCTTATCCTCTGCCGTAGCCGACAGTAGCGCAGCCAAATGCATGACGGTATCTACTTCGTACCGCTTGGCGATTTCAAACATCGCCTTATCATTTGTCACATCCAGCAGTTCGAATGGTCCGGATCGGGTAATTTCGTGGGACGATGACCTGAGATCCGTAGCAACGACGTGATCTCCACCATAAATTTCACGTAATTTAACAACTAACTCAGAACCGATCTGGCCCAGTGCTCCGGTCACCAATATCTTCTTCATAAGACATTCCTCCCGAAATAGACTCCCGTAGGTGCAACTAAATCAGCTTCATTTCTTTGCCAACTTTCTCATAAACGGAGATCACCTGATCCAGCATCTCCTTGGAATGTGCAGATGTCGGCATGTTGCGTATTCTTCCGGTTCCTTTCGGAACCGTAGGGAACAGGATTGCCTTGGCGTAAACGCCTTCTTCATAGAGCCGTTTGCTGAACTGTTGGGTGGTTACTTCATCGCCAATGATACAAGGTGTGATCGGTGTTTCGCTTTGGCCTACATCATATCCAAGCCGGCTCAAGCCATTTTTCAAATGATTGCCGTTTTTCCACAGCTTCTCGATCAGTTCTTTGTCATTCATCAAAATGTCAACAGAAGCGCTACAAGAAGCGATTACAGCCGGAGGCAACGATGTTGAGAACAAAAACGGACGGCTTCTCAGCTTCAACCATTCAATCAGTTGTTTCTTACCCGCGACATAACCGCCGACAACGCCGATCGCCTTGGAAAGAGTGCCAATTTGAAAGTCAATACGGTCGGACAATCCAAAATGCTTCACGGTTCCAGCACCTGCTCCGAGAACGCCTGAACCGTGAGCATCATCCACATAGGTAATCAGATCGAATTCTTCTGCTATTTTCACGATTTCGGGCAGATTTGCGATATCACCATCCATGGAGAAAACCCCGTCGGTAATGACCATAATTTTATGGTACTGACCGGATTCCTTGGCCTCTTTCGCCTGCTGCCTTAAATCATTCATATCCGAATGCTTATAGCGGATCACCTTGGCTCTCGACAGACGGCAGCCATCAATAATCGAAGCGTGATTCAACTCATCTGATAAAATCGCATCATGCTGGTCCATTACCGCGGATATAGCAGCCATATTGCAGTTAAATCCCGATTGATACACGATAACGGCTTCCGTTTTTTTGAAAAGGGCCAGTTTTTCTTCAAGCTCAATATGAAGATCCATCGTACCATTAATGGTTCTCACAGCCCCAGCACCTGCCCCGTATGTCTGAGCTGCCTTAACTGAAGCATCAATCAGGCGATTATCTGTTGCCAGCCCCAAATAGTTATTAGAAGACAAATTGATTAGAGACTTTCCGTTGATTCGAATAACCGGACCATTTGCACCCTGTAGCGTATCGATAACGTTATATAGACCTTTAGACTTTAGATCTTCGATGTTCGAACTTAAAAATTGATCCAATGCTTGACTTGACATTCTATTCCCTCCTCGATATACGTATGTCCTCGTACAGGAGACAAGAAATTTCTGTTTTAAAACCTTGTTATAAAAGGAATTTTCCTGATTTCAATGTAGCATCTTTTTTGTTTTTTGTACACATATGGTGGACAAAATGACAGAAAAATCCGCAAATAAACATAGCGATTGCATCGCTGGACTAGTATAATATTTTGACAATATAACCATGTACTATGCTCCAAATCATGGTATATTCTTTATTATTAAATCATATAAGGAGTGGATCATGAATCGTACATAGTCATACATAGTTGAGAGAAAGAGATCGAAGAATGAATGTAGAACCTAATTTTAAGGAGTGCACTATGCCTAATCCATTCGTAAAACGTTTAATCGTATTTTGTTTGATGCTTTTAATATTACCGACATCCACAACTTTGGCAGCTTCAGTCGTTAAAGATCCCGTTTTAACACAAATCATTCGAACAGAATTAAAGCTATCGGGTAAAAATGAACTGAAAGCAGCCGATTTAAAAAAAATGAAATCCTTGTATTCATTGGATGAAAAAAGAAAAATCTCAAATTTGCAAGGACTTGAGTATGCAGTTAACATAACGGAACTAGTTCTACCCGGCCATAAAATCAAAAATATAAACCCCCTCTCCAAGCTGACAAAAATAAACCTATTGGCTTTAGATGGAAATCAAATTACAGATATATCTCCAATTTCAGGATTGCGCAATTTGGAAAGTTTATTGATTAATGATAACCAAATAAAAGATCTAGGACCTCTAAAAAATTTACGCAATCTTACAAGTTTGCTTGCCGGCGGCAATCAAGTATCAGACTTAAGACCACTCCAAAAGATGAATCTTGAATGGCTTAGTATGGACAATAATCGCATTAAGGATCTGACACCATTAAAAAACCATCCAACTTTACAACATCTTTATCTGCAAGATAATCTTATTCAAGATATTGCTGTGCTTGAAACGATTCCTCATTTAACCGAGGTATATCTGGGAAACAACCCGCTAAATGAACATGCGAAGCAGATCGTTAAAGATTTGGAGAAGAACGGAGTGATTGTGAGCCTGGAGATTGATAAAGTGGATTAGTCTAATCAACTTAAATTTAGATTTTTTTAGTGAGTAATTAGACCATCTTTCTTTCAAATAGGACAAAAAGGCCGTTAATATTAACGGCCTTTTTTGTGCATTGCAGTATATATAAGTCACACGAGCGCTTCTCTACCTGTTAGTCTATATCTCCATTCATTTTTCGTTGTTACCGCATTGGCACAAAATGGCTGATGGAAGACAGGATTTTTTCTGTTTCCGAGATAATATCCGGTGTAAGCTTAAGCTCAATTGCTTTGAGATTCTCTTCAATCTGAACGGGTCTGCTGGAGCCAATAATGGCAGAGCTTACTGCGGGTTGTCGGAGAATCCATGCTAATGCGAATTGGGATAAGGTTGCCCCGAGTTCGTTAGCCATTTCCGATAGTTGTACAGTACATTGGAGCACATCCTCACGTAAATAACTGTTGATGACACCATTTGTTTGATCATTCGCAGCCCGTGTGCCTTCTGGAATTTGCTGTCCTGGTTTGTATTTGCCTGTGAGTACACCCTGTGCTAATGGAGAGAACACAATGAGACCAAGTCCCTCCTGCTCGCATTGCTCAATCACACCTTCTCTCTCGATATATCGCTCAAACATATTGTAGATTGGCTGATTTGAAATCAACGGGCGCAGATTCAAACTTTTGCTGATTCCGGAGGCTTCCGCAATCTGTGCGGCCGTCCATTCACTGACACCTGCATATAAAATCTTACCTTGCGCTTGCAGATCATCCAATGCTCGAAGCGTCTCTTCAACAGGAGTTTCGGAATCAAAACGATGACATTGGTAGAGGTCAATGTAATCTGTGCCCAATCGTTTCAAGCTCGCCTCACACTGCTCGACGATATGTTTACGGGACAATCCACGTTCATTCGGTCCCGATCCTTGCGGGAAAAACAATTTTGTAGCAAGGACATAACTACTGCGTGAATACGACTTCAACGTACTTCCCATGACCTCTTCAGCACCTGTATATGAATTCGACGTATCAAAAAAGTTGACACCGAGTTCGTATGCTTTATGCATACATGCACGCGCTGCCTCCTCAGAAGTGGCCGATCCATAGGTCAGCCAGCTTCCTAATCCAATTTCACTAACTTTCAATCCACTTCTACCCAGCTTTCTGTATTTCAACTGAATCACTCCTTTTTGAGAATGGTTTGACTAGAGGCTATTTATGAAAACGCTCTATTGTACTATCTTAGGATAGTAGTTAAACTTAGGTTTAAGTCAATACCTTCAACCTTTTTTTTGAAAGGAAGATTTGTTTGGAATTTACGATTAAACAAGTTGCAGAACGCACCCAGTTGCCTGCTTCCACGTTGCGGTTCTATGATCGGACAGGTCTGATGCCTTTGTTGAAAAAGACAGAATACGGTACCCGTAAATATTCCGAGATGGATATATGTTGGCTGGAATTAGTACGCTGTCTGAGAGATAGTGGTATGCCACTTGAGGATATAAAAGCATTCATGCTGCTCTGTCTGGAAGGTTCAAGTACTAGTGAGCAGAGGAAAGAAATGCTACAGCAACATCGGCAAAATATCGTGAAGCAAATGGACGTGTTGAACTGTAGCCTGGGAACCATTGATCACAAGCTGGATCACTATAATGAGATTGGCATCTTTCATATCGATACCCCATAATATGATTGTTGTTTATCAGACGGGTGGCCTTTTCAAGTTTAGCTCTGAAAATACGGTTACGAGGAGTGATTTTCATGCGACAACCGATCCAAGACGAATCATGGTACTCATACCCCGGAATGGTTGCAATAGTGACTGCGCGTCATGAGGGAAAGCAAAATATTATGGCTTCAGGATGGCACACGTACATCGGCTCTTTACCAGGAATATATGGCATATCTCTTCGCAAAGAGACCTATACCTATACACTAATAGAGCAAAGCGGAGCATTCGGTGTACACTTTTTGCCTGCACATTGTTCAGAAATAATTCAAGCCGTTGGAACATACAGTGGAAGAGATTTGGACAAATTCAAGGAATTTAATATTGAGTATGAAGAAGGACTTCAAGTCGATATACCTGTTCTCACGGATGCCTACTTTGCATATGAATGCCGTACGCTGAGCATTACAAGTTTTGGCGACCATGAGTGGATCGCAGGAGAAATTGTTCAGCGCTATAGAGATGATTCATGTTTTTTAGAGAATGGACTCCCCGACTTCTCAAAGCTTGAGATTCCATTATATGCAGGCCGATCAACCTACAAAATACTAAATCAGGAAAGCGCGGAAAAGAACCATCCATTGCATCTCAATCGATCGAAGTAGAACTAAATCGACTGATTAGAGCTAAATAGAAGGAGTCCCCTTTTGGGAACTCCTTCTATCATTCCGGGTTTTTGCGGGTTGTTGTATTGATAATACTGGGTTTGACATGCTCACCCACATTTTTTTGACTTCGTCGTTCGAGGCCTCACTCTCCCACGGGCTTTCTCACATTAACTTTAATATTTACGAATGATTCATCTGTTTCTTGGTATAGTACATTTCCATCACTTGATAAATAGTTTCACTTTTAATGGGTTTACTGATGTATTCATCCATTCCTGCCTTCAAGCATCGATCCCTATCCCCTCTTAGAGCATTTGCAGTCACTGCAACGATATAGGGACAGTCTTCAGGAGATAGATTCTCTTTGATCGCTTGGGTCACTTCAAATCCATTTAATTTTGGCATCTGCACATCCATAAATACTATATCGTATGCATTTCTCTTGACAGCTTCTAACGCTTCTTTTCCGTCCACGACATGATCTACGAAGTGTCCCTTTTTTTCAATCATTTTACTAAGGACAAGCTGATTCATATCATTATCCTCTGCAATCAGAATATGGAGAGGGATGTCTCTGTTCTTTTTTGGGGACAGATCTAAGCGCTGGCTGACTTCCTTATTGTTTTTTTTAAAGCAGGCTGTAAATATAAACGTTGTGCCAGGCTCATCTGCATCCTCAATCCATATATCTCCATGCATAAGTTCTATCAATTTTTTGCTGATTGCCAGTCCCAATCCCGTTCCTTGTGTTTTGCGGGTCATAAAGTTATCCAATTGGTAGAATGGCTCAAATAATTGTTGCCTTTTCTCTACTGGAATTCCCACTCCCGTATCTTTGACTTTAAACTCGAGAAACACGTTCTCATCACATTGTTCTTTAACCCGTACTTCAATTTCAACGCTACCTTCGAGAGTAAACTTCACGGCATTACCGATGAGATTAGTCAGTACTTGCTTTAAACGAGATGCATCACCATAAAGCGGAATTGGCAGCGTCTTATCCAAACAAATAAGAATGTCTAACTTCTTTTCGCGGATCAAAGGTTTCACGATTTGCACCGTTTCTGTCACGATTTCTTGAAGATCGAATGGATCAACCACTAAATCGGTTTTCCCTGACTCGATCTTAGAAAAATCAAGGATATCATTGATAATAGTAAGTAAGGAATCTCCACTTTTTTGAATAATTTGAATATATTCTGTTTGCTCCTGGCTCAGTCCCGGGGTATCTAGAAGAAGATCTGTCATTCCGATCACACCATTCATAGGTGTCCGTATTTCATGGCTCATCATCGCCAGAAAATCGCTTTTCGCCTGATTCATCCTTTCAGCTGTTTCTTTGGCGATGAGAAGCTTTTTCTGTTCCGTTATGTCCTTGGCTATTAAATAGTAGCCGACATTGACATTATTAATAATAATTGGGGCAAGCGTTACCAATACTTCCGTTTCACGGCCGTCCTTGTGCAAAACAGTGTTCATTTTCTTCTCAGCCAAACCATAGTGACTCCGCAGAATGAGGCCTAAATTACTAGCCCCAATAAATCTCCCTATACTTTTTCCAATCATTTCGTTTACTGCATAACCTGTCATCTTGACGGATGCAGGATTAGCATTAATAATGTTTCCACTCATGTCAAATGAAATAATAGCATCATGATTATACTTTTTGAGCGAGGTGTAACGTTCGATGGTTTCTTGAAGCCTGAATTCGATCTGTTTCTGTTCGGTAATATCCTGAAGTACACCTTTTAACTCTACGGGCTGTTGATGTTTGTCATAAATGATTAACCCACGTAATTGAATATACTTTACTCTAGCTTCGGACCGAGCGTATTTAAATTCAAAAACAAATGGATCTCTTTGTTCTACGTTTCTTATTTTTTCTCGCAAAGATGCAACATCTGCAGTACTCATTACCTTATAGATATCTTTTGCGCAATAATATGGGTTTGTGCGCTCAAGTTCAAAGATTTCCATTACCTGTTCAGAAATGGTGATCTGATCATGAACTACATCCCACTCCCAGCTTCCAATCTTCGCCAAGCGTTCGGCATTTTCAATAATGCCTTTACTGTGCGAAAGTTTCCGTTCAGATCGGATACGATCAGTGATATCTACAATAAAGCAAATAAAATAAAGGAGTTCAAACGTTACGTCGTCGCTGACGGGAGTTACATGAAAAGAACACCATAATTCTTCGCCATTCTTTTTAATGCAACGCCTTTCATATATATTTTCTGTTACTTTGTTCTCAAAAAGTCCAGCTTCTTCAACGTGATCCTTCGAGGAATCCTCGGGATGCGTTAAATCCTGGCAACGGAGCTCTATCAGTTCTCCCCAAGTGAAACCGGTCATATGACAAAAAGCAGGATTCACTTTCAGCCAATTTCCCGCTGGAGCTATGAGAGCAACTCCAATCGGTGTATGGTCATATATTTGTTCGAAGAATTCATGATGATTAACCTTCTGAACCTGCATTGAAAGCTCTCCCCTACTTCATTTTATGATTTAGAACCATTTTCCCAAAAACTTTATTCTTTGTAAATCAAAATAAAACGAGATAAAACGTTTTTAAATATTAGCCTTTATCACATATGTAATTTGACTTCCAGTAACGGACAAGATGACACTGAATTTAGCATTGGACTACATTCTAATCCTCAAGTTTACGATAAGATAGTATAGGCTCATAAATAATTATGCTTTATTTACTTCCGAGGGGGAACAGAACGTGAAACACAAGCGCAACAAAAGAATGGATTTAAGATTAAAACTATATTCGATCATCCTTGTCCCACTACTGGCTATGGGCGGCCTGATTTTGTGGGCAACGAACTACTCCAGTGAAAATTCATCCTTGATGACAATGCAGCATAACAACCAGAAGCTTGCAGTGAACATCGCTACTGAGATGGGTAAGGAATCAGCATTAATCAACTCGTTATATACTTCAGGTTCGGAGGAAAGCTCTGAATACAAAACACTTAGAGAACAGCTTGTTAAGGCTCGCCTTCAATCGGGGGCCCTTTATGTTTATATGTATAATAAAACACCGAATGGATGGGTCTACACCGTGGATGGCGCGGATTGGGACGATCCGGAATACAGTCCTTACGGGACTGCGTTTGAGCTGAACTCTCAAACTCTAGAACGTTTGGCAAGCGGTGAAGTTGTAACGACTGGCATTGTCGAAGATCCTGTCTGGGGACTGCTTATGTCCTCTTTTACACCAATTAAAGATTCGCAAGGAACGATTATTGGTTATTTGGGTATGGACCAGTCTGCAGCAGAAGTTGAAGGCGTTTCTGCATTAACGTTGAATAATACGTATGGTAAAGTTATCCCGATTTTTGCAGTAGTTTTAATTTTATCGTTCATCATCATGTGGCTTGTCGTAAGAGGGATCCTTCGTCAAGTATCTGACATTAAGTCAAGCCTGGAACAGGTCTCTTCCGGAAATCTCCGGGTTGTATCCACTCAGATGACAAACGACCAACTCGGGGACATCAGTAACCTAATTAATACTATGGTTGTTCAACTAACGAACATTATGAAGGGAATACAACAAGGCTCCGCTACACTGCAACAGTCTTCTAAAAATATTGCCAAAACGTCTCTTACCAATCAGCGTCAGTCTGAAGAGCTTTCCAGAGCTATCGAAGAAATTGCCATAGGCTCCATGAAACAAGCTGAAGAGACAGAACACTCCGTCCAGCATTCTGAAAATCTGGGCAGTATTATGAATGAAGTAGGTTCTTATGTGGAACAGTTCACCCGTACTTCCGATCAGTTATCTGCATTGCAAATACAAGTGACACGCCAACATGAGGTTCTGCTAGAAAAGGGCCGTGAGAACGCCAAACTTGTTGAGGATCAACAGAGTATTTCCAAGTCGCTGACGACACGTTCGGAACTTGCTTCTTCCATCAGTGGACAGATTCACAACATATTAAAACAAACTCAAATCTTATCTTTGAATGCTTCGATTGAAGCAGCCCGTGTTGGTGAAGCAGGTAAAGGCTTTGGAGTTGTTTCTAATGAGATGGGACATCTCGCTCAAGAATCCGAACGTTCGATTCAGGAGATTGATGAGATACTGAGTTCGTTTGTTCAAGAAATTCATCATATGGGAACGCATCTGGATTCAAATATGTTAGCTGCCAAGGAGCAGGAAGAACAGATCGCTGAATGTCTTCAAAGCTTCAAACAGGTAAGCCGGTTATCCTCTGAAGTGCATGAGCTTGCTCAACGTCTGGAAAATCGGACAATCCATATGCAATCCATTCGCCAAGAGGTGGAGCAACATTTGAGTTACATTGCTTCCACAACTGAGGAAACATCAGCCATGTCCGAAGAAGTTTCCGCCAGTGCTGTAGAGCAACAGCGTTCGGCCAATGAACTATCAGGCATTTCCGGAGAGCTAACCCTCCTTGCTGATAACCTCAAATCGTATTCAGATCAATTTCAAATCGAAATCCATGATACGGATAAATAATAAGTAAAGACCGATGCTTGATTCAATAAAGTGTCGGGCTTTTTTTTATCGTTTTGACATTTTGTTTTACTTCATAGTTTGAGTTACGGTTCTCTGTAACTAAAATTCAGCCGGCCAGTGTTTCATTACATAGCGGTTTGTTTTAAATTATCAACAGCTGGCTTTTCGCATGATTACAAGCCGGACTAGCAATACTAAGGATTAGTTGGCTATAGCTTACATAACGGAGGTCTCATCATGGTATTCACAATCACAATTATCATCGTTGCACTCTTTGCAATATGGGGAGCCGTTGCTCCTGATCAGCTGGCTGATGTGGCTAACGTGGCCTACAACTTCTCGATTCACAATTTTGGCTGGTTTTATCTGCTGGCGACACTGTTCTTCCTGATCTTCGCCTTCTATCTGGCGTTCAGTCGATTCGGCAATATCAGACTGGGGGATGACGATGATGAACCGGAATATTCTACGATTTCCTGGCTGTCCATGCTTTTTAGCGCTGGTATGGGGATTGGACTGGTTTTCTGGGGAGTTGCCGAACCGCTGTCCCACTTTTTATCTGCACCGGAAGGAGCAGAAGCCGGAACCGCTCAGGCAGCAAGACTTTCCATGCGGTATTCCTTCTTCCACTGGGGGCTGCATCCTTGGGCGATCTATACCGTTATCGGCTTAGCGCTTGCTTACTTCCAGTTCCGAAAAGGGTATAAAGGGTTGATTAGTTCCACCTTTATCCCTTTGATCGGAGAGCGTCTTGCGGCAGGCTGGCTTGGCAAGGCCATCGATATTTTGGCGGTCATCTCCACCATTTTTGGTGTAGCGACATCACTTGGACTGGGTGCACTGCAGATTGGTGGAGGACTGAATCACTTATTCGGTATCGCTAACTCCACGACGGTACAGGTGATCATCATTACGGTAGTAACCGTACTTTATTTAATCTCGGCAACCTCCGGACTGGACCGAGGGATTAAAATTCTAAGCAATACGAACCTCGTTATAGCTTTGCTATTGATGTTATTTGTATTGGTGACCGGACCGACTACGTTTATCTTTGACACATTTACAACAACCTTAGGTAATTATTTGCAAAATATTGTTAACATGAGCTTGAGACTAACGCCGTTCTCAAGAGAAACCTGGATTGGAGCATGGACTTTATTCTACTGGGCATGGTGGATCGCGTGGGCTCCGTTTGTCGGAACTTTTATCGCAAGGGTATCCAAAGGAAGAACGGTAAAAGAATTCGTGATTTACGTGATGCTCATTCCAAGCCTCTTCGGATTTGTCTGGTTCTCTGTCTTTGGTGGAACAGGTCTTCACATGGAGTTGTTTAATGCTGCAAATCTGGCGGAAGCTGTCAAGCAAGATACGACAACGGCTCTATTCCTTATGTTGGAGCAACTACCTTTAGGCACGATTGTAGCTTTCATTGCCACAATCTTAATCATGATTTTCTTCATTACGTCAGCGGATTCGGCTACGTTTGTTCTTGGCATGTTAACAACAGATGGTAATTTGAACCCGAGTGCAAGAGTCAAATTAACCTGGGGTATCTTTCAATCGGCAATTGCGGTCGTACTGCTGATTAGTGGGGGATTGAATGGTCTTCAGACAGCCTCTATTGTAGCTGCGCTGCCATTCGCAGTTGTACTTATTGGCATGTGTGTGTCCCTTCTCAAAGCTCTGCAAGCTGAAGATCGAGAGCGCCGTCAGAAGGAAAAACGACAGCGCCAAAAACTGAAACGACTGCTGGAAGAACAGGAAAACCTGCAGATCTGAATAGCCGGCAGGTAATGTATCCTTGATCTCTAACGTATGCAATCTCTACAGAAAGAAAGGACACTCACTTTTGTAAAATGTACCCTATAAGATGGACACTTAA
>NZ_JACLIC010000026.1:0-1188 GCF_019748695.1 Paenibacillus cucumis (ex Kampfer et al. 2016)
TCACATGGAGTTACAAAGGAGTCAGTTAAACGAAGAGGTCTGGAAAGGCCCGCCAAAGAAGGTAAAAGCCCTGTAATTGAAAGTTGATTCTCTCCGAGACGGATCCCGAGTAGTGCGGGGCACGTGAAACCCCGTATGAATCCGGCAGGACCATCTGCCAAGGCTAAATACTTCCTAGCGACCGATAGTGAAGCAGTACCGTGAGGGAAAGGTGAAAAGCACCCCGGAAGGGGAGTGAAATAGAACCTGAAACCGTGTGCTTACAAAAAGTCAGAGCCCGTTTTAGGGGTGATGGCGTGCCTTTTGTAGAATGAACCGGCGAGTTACGTTCCCGTGCAAGGTTAAGGTGAAGAGCCGGAGCCGCAGCGAAAGCGAGTCTGAATAGGGCGAGTGAGTACGTGGACGTAGACCCGAAACCGGGTGATCTACCCCTGTCCAGGGTGAAGGTGCGGTAACACGCACTGGAGGCCCGAACCCACGCATGTTGAAAAATGCGGGGATGAGGTGGGGGTAGCGGAGAAATTCCAATCGAACTCGGAGATAGCTGGTTCTCCCCGAAATAGCTTTAGGGCTAGCCTCGGAAAACAGAGTCGTGGAGGTAGAGCACTGATTGGGTGCGGGGCCCGCAAGGGTTACCAAGCTCAGTCAAACTCCGAATGCCATAGACTTACTTCCGGGAGTCAGACAGTGAGTGCTAAGATCCATTGTCAAAAGGGAAACAGCCCAGACCATCAGCTAAGGTCCCCAAGTGTGTGTTAAGTGGGAAAGGATGTGGAGTTGCACAGACAACCAGGATGTTGGCTTAGAAGCAGCCACCATTGAAAGAGTGCGTAATAGCTCACTGGTCGAGTGACTCTGCGCCGAAAATGTAACGGGGCTAAACACACCACCGAAGCTATGGCTTGATGCTTGCATCAGGGGTAGGGGAGCGTTGTATAAGGGTTGAAGGTGTACCGTAAGGAGCGCTGGACATTATACAAGTGAGAATGCCGGTATGAGTAACGAAAAGATCAGTGAGAATCTGATCCGCCGAAAGCCTAAGGGTTCCTGAGGAAGGCTCGTCCGCTCAGGGTAAGTCGGGACCTAAGGCGAGGCCGAAAGGCGTAGTCGAAGGACAACAGGTCGAAATTCCTGTACCACCGTAAATCGTTACGAGCGATGGGGGGACGCAGTAGGGTAGTGACGCAG
>NZ_JACLIC010000027.1:0-1483 GCF_019748695.1 Paenibacillus cucumis (ex Kampfer et al. 2016)
CGTTCCATTCGGTCCATCACAGCGGTGTGGATGAATGGTTCAGCGCATATTCAGAGTGTTGTTCTCTGAAAACTAGATTCGAAACGAAACGTACGCGATTTAAAACTTGCTATTGGATAAGCCCTCGACCGATTAGTACTGGTCAGCTCCATGCATTACTGCACTTCCACCCCCAGCCTATCTACCTCGTCGTCTTCAAGGGGTCTTACATACTGGGAAATCTCATCTTGAGGGGGGCTTCACGCTTAGATGCTTTCAGCGCTTATCCCGTCCGTACATAGCTACCCAGCGGTGCTCCTGGCGGAACAACTGGTACACCAGCGGTACGTCCATCCCGGTCCTCTCGTACTAAGGACAGCTCCTCTCAAATTTCCTACGCCCACGACAGATAGGGACCGAACTGTCTCACGACGTTCTGAACCCAGCTCGCGTACCGCTTTAATGGGCGAACAGCCCAACCCTTGGGACCTACTTCAGCCCCAGGATGCGATGAGCCGACATCGAGGTGCCAAACCTCCCCGTCGATGTGGACTCTTGGGGGAGATAAGCCTGTTATCCCCAGGGTAGCTTTTATCCGTTGAGCGATGGCCCTTCCATGCGGTACCACCGGATCACTAAGCCCGACTTTCGTCCCTGCTCGACTTGTAGGTCTCGCAGTCAAGCTCCCTTATGCCTTTGCACTCTTCGAATGATTTCCAACCATTCTGAGGGAACCTTTGGGCGCCTCCGTTACTCTTTAGGAGGCGACCGCCCCAGTCAAACTGCCCACCTGACACTGTCCCCGCACCGGATTACGGTACCAGGTTAGAACCTAGATACGATCAGGGTGGTATCCCAACGGTGCCTCCACGCAAGCTGGCGCTCACGCTTCAAAGGCTCCCACCTATCCTGTACAGATCGTACCCAAATTCAATATCAAGCTGCAGTAAAGCTCCATGGGGTCTTTCCGTCTTGTCGCGGGTAACCTGCATCTTCACAGGTATTAAAATTTCACCGGATCTCTCGTTGAGACAGCGCCCAAGTCGTTACGCCATTCGTGCGGGTCAGAATTTACCTGACAAGGAATTTCGCTACCTTAGGACCGTTATAGTTACGGCCGCCGTTTACTGGGGCTTCGGTTCACAGCTTCGGATTGCTCCTAACCACTCCCCTTAACCTTCCAGCACCGGGCAGGCGTCAGCCCGTATACTTCGCCTTACGGCTTCGCACAGACCTGTGTTTTTGCTAAACAGTCGCTTGGGCCTTTTCACTGCGGCCCCCTCGTGCTATTCACACTACCGGGGCACCCCTTCTCCCGAAGTTACGGGGTCATTTTGCCGAGTTCCTTAACGAGAGTTCTTCCGCGCGCCTTAGAATTCTCTTCTCGCCTACCTGTGTCGGTTTGCGGTACGGGCACCTTCATCTGGCTAGAGGCTTTTCTTGGCAGTGTGAGATCATGACCTTCGCTACTGTAATTTTCACTCCCCATCACAGCTCAGCCTTA
>NZ_JACLIC010000028.1:0-123194 GCF_019748695.1 Paenibacillus cucumis (ex Kampfer et al. 2016)
TATCCTTGTTTACGTTCATCATAGCTAGAATTTTTACCAAGGCCAAATCCGGCAAATAAGGCTTCTGGTGATCGTTAGCTGAACCATCCATATAATCAGAGCCTCGATTTCAACATATACCTGACATGACAGACGATGTTTCTACTCGACGTCACTCTCAAATCACAGTGCCGCTCAACTTGAATAATGCGATATCCAGTCAAGCAGCCTAGTCCTTCTTTACACTGCCCGACTCTTTTACTGGTATGCCAGCAACGTGCCACAGGATCGGCGCAGTACCAGTTCCGGCTCTACTTTAATGCAACGATTATCCATTTGTTTGTTCATCAGGTCAAACAGGATCATTGCCGCAAGACGTCCAATTTTGTCTGTATCCTGCTTAACGGTCGTGAGTGGAGGATCACTGTAACGGCAAGCCTCAATGTCATCACATCCTGCAACAGCAATGTCCTCGGGAACGCGTAATCCCGCCTCTTTAAAGGCTCGTACTGCTCCGAATGCAAGCAAGTCCGTGGCGGCGAATACAGCTCGCGGCAAGACATCTGCTTGTAACAGCTGTTTGGCTGCCTCGTAACCATCGGTAGCGGCATAATCTTGGCTGTATACCAACCATTCCGGGTTCTCTTCGAGACTAAACTGCTTTAGGGATTGTTTAAAGGCTTTTTCCCGATGCTGCATCACGAGGGAGGCGCGCTGGAGCCCGATAAACCCGAGATCCCGATACCCATTCATATAAAATTGTTCCACCACTTTGGTCGAGATTTTTTCGTTATCCGACATGATATAACAGGAGTTCTGTCCATTCATCTCAATGTCAATTCCGATGCACGGAATGGGACTTGCATCAAGGTCAGACACGCTGCTCTCCACCTCATCCCCCGCAATAATAATACAGCCATCCACTTGAAAATATTTGGAACGTGCCAGGTAGTCTTCACCCTGATCTAGGAACTTTTCATTGGAAAAGAAGAGCAGATCATATCCTAACAGGCCGATCTGTTTCTTAAAGGCATTAATGACCTCTACAAAGAAAGGGTGACTGAAATCCACATTCAGTTTCCCTGCAAAGACCACACCCACCAGATTGGACTTTTTAGTTGCCAGTGTTTTGGCGGAAGATGAGGGGCGATAACCCGTTTCCTCCATAATCTTAAGTACGCGTTGGCGTGTCTCCTCGCCAATGTCAGGGTAGTTGTTAATAATTTTAGACACCGTTGCAACAGACACACCGGCCAAACGAGCTATCGTTTTGATATTCATTATATATCCCTCAAATTCTAAACTAGTTTCGTAGATTGTGACTGTGCCTTTTTATTGCTTTCTTGCCAACATTCTATGTCACAAGCTTCTGAGAGTCAATAACAGAAAGGGTGATCGTCGAGGTGATTATGATATGTATGGATATTTTTTAAGTATTTGCTCTCAAATCTAACGAAAATTCTACTAGGTTTTAGTAAAAATAACCTTATTTCCTACAAAATGAAGCTCATTTTAACTAGAGTGGAAGGAAGAGTAGAGGTGGAAAAATAAAGCCAGCGAATAGAGTTTTCGTAAAAAAAAGTGTGAATCTACCCATGGAAGAATGCTAAATCCCATATCAGACGCGGCTTTCATCACATATTTTGTAAAAATTCAAATAAACTATTTACAAATTTATCAGGTGAAGTCATAATGAGGGTGTAATTAACGAAACTGATTTCGTAAATTTGTTGAATCGTAAATTAATCTTGAATGGTTGGGGGAAAGTGATATGAAGAGAAAGATTTTATCTATTACACTTGTAACCGCTTTAATGTTTGTACTTGCAGCATGTGGTAACGGTTCGACCGATTCGGATGGGAAGGCGTCTACGGATGGAAACAAAAAAGTGACGTTAAAGATCATTCACTGGCAACAAGAGAATATCAACAATTACATCAAAGAATTTAATAAAAAATTTGAAGAGAAGTACCCGGACGTGAAAGTGGAGTACACAACAGTTCCGGCAGATGCAACGTATGATCAACTAATGCAAACACGGATGAACGCAGGTAACACGGGCGATGTAGATATCATTCCGCTCAAGTCCAGCTTCGTTGGTGCTCCGCAAGACTGGTCCAAGGGTGCGGCTGATCCGATGTGGAAGCAGTGGATCGACGCAGGGCTGATCAGTGACTTGTCTGGTCAGGCTTTTATCAAAAATTATAACGAAGTTGACGTGCAGAACGCGATGACGTACAACGACAAGGTGTACGGTGTCAATATGGGTAAAGTGGCATTCACAGGCCTGTTCTACAACAAAGACCTTTTTGCCAAATACAATCTGCAAGTGCCGACAACATGGGATGAACTGCAAAACGTCATCAAAGTATTCAAAGATAACGGCGTAGAAGCACTCGGCTTCGCAGGTAAAGATGTTTGGCCGATTGGCCTTGCGGTGCAAGGTCTTCAAGCCTCCATCCATGAGGACCAACTAAGCTACATCAAAGGTCTGTGGACAGGTCAAACCAAGCTGACTGATCCGGTACAGATTGAAGTATTGCAAAAGGCTCAAACGCTGATGAACAGTGCAATGCCTGGTTTCATGGGGATTGACTACGGCACACTGCCAAGTCTGTTTGCTACAGGCAAGGTGGCGATGATTGCGGACGGTACGTGGGATGCAACGACGATTCAAGCGGCTAACCCTGATCTGAAATTTGGATATTTCCCGATTCCGGGCAGTAACGATGCAGCGAAGAACAAAGACTTGGCTGGTAAATACGATATGACCTGGATGGTAGTAGATAAGTCACCAAACAAGGATTATGCGCTGAAGTGGCTTGAAATGCTGTCGGAGAAAGGGAACTATACGGATTTTGTTAATGCAGCCGGATTCCTTCCGACACAGCCTGATGTAGAAATCAAGAGCGAGTTTATCAAAGACATTCAACCATACCTGGAGAACTTCAAGCTTTCCTGGGATCAGTTGTTTATTAATCGTCAGAACGTAGGACAGTACATTGCTGAGTCTAGTGTTCATGCAGAGATGCTTAAACCCGCTGGGCCAATTGCTACACCAGAGGAACTTGCGAGCAAATCACAAGCAGACTGGGATGCAGCGGCTCCAAAATAAACGAATGATTGGGCTCATCTACTATAGATAGTTCGAGTATCGATCTAAGATTCAATACAGAGTATTCACCGGAATAGCGCTTGGGGTAAGAGCCTTCAGGCCAACCTCGATCAAGCAAAGCTGTTATTCCGGTTTTTTGGTTTTACCCGATGAAAGGTGTGAGGACGATGTATCCGTTTGGAAAAGGGAAGGCGCGGCTGATTCCTTATCTATATTTAAGCATTCCACTACTGCTTTATGTCGTATTTGGTTTTGGCCCATCGCTGGTGACTGTGCTGTTTTCGTTTACCGATGCGACTGGAGTGAGAGGACAAGAGTGGAGCTTTGTCGGTTTCGAAAATTATAAAACCTTCTTTGGTGCATCCAATGCAGGTGACCGGCTGGACGCGATTGGGCGATCCTTATATTTTGCGTTTGCTGTAGTCATCATCCAAAACGCAGTAGGTCTGTTCATGGCGATCCTGATTAACAAAAAGCTTAGAGGCGACAAGTTGTATCGTGCGGTATTCTTTTTGCCCGTCGTGCTTGGTGTAACGGTGTCCGGATTGATCTGGCAGCTCGTAGCGAATCCGCTTGGCGGGCCGGCGCAGTCAATTCTGAATTTCTTTGGCACCAGCTCGAACTTTTTCGGGGATTATAATATTGCCTTTGAGCTGATTATTTTCGTGCAGATCTGGATGTATATGGGGTATTCCATGACCATCTTCCTTGCCGGGCTGCAGACGATTCCGAGTGATCTGTACGAGGCGGCTTATATGGATGGTGCATCGGGATGGAAAGCATTCACTAACATCACGTTCCCGATGATTGCTCCTTCTTTTACCGTGAATATGCTGTTGTCCATCATCGGCGCACTGCAAACCTTTGACATTATCTACGTCCTCACAGGCGGTAAATTTAATACAACAACGCTGGCATTTGACGTGTATGCAACAGCGTTTGGTAGCGGCTCAGCCGATTATGGTCTGGCTTCTGCGGTAGCGATGATTCAGTTCCTGTTTGTGTTTACGATCTCGATGGTCGCTTTGTTCTATCTTCGCAAAAGAGAGGTGGAAGTATAATGAAGCAGAGCAGAACATCAAGAACAATCAGCTACACTATTGTGCTGCTGATGCTTGCGCTATACGTCTTCCCTCTGTTCTACCTGTTTAATGTGTCGATGAAAACTCAGACGGAGTATTTGCTGAATCCCGTAGCACTTACGGAAGGCATACGGCTGGAGAACTTTGCAGAAGCATGGACGAAGGGCAGTTTCTCGCAGTACATGTGGAACAGTGTGCTTTACACGGGCATGTCCACACTGCTGACCTTAATTTTGTCCATATTTGCAGCTTTCCCGCTTGCTCGCAGATACGTGAAATTCAGTACGTTGATTTATATTTTCTTTTTGATCTCCATGTATTTGCCGAACCCGTTGATTCCGCAGTTCTCTTTGATCAATCAACTGGGGCTGTATAATACGCAAACGGGTTACATTTTGCTGAAAACGACGGGCACAGGCATTGCGTTTCTGATGTTTGTCGGTTATATCAAATCGGTATCCCGCGAGCTGGATGAGGCGGCTGCCATGGACGGATGCGGATACACCCGTTATCTGTTTACCATCCTTGTTCCGCTAATGAAGCCGATTCTGGCAACAGGCATTATTCTCACAGCCATCGGGGTATGGAATGATATTATTGGGCCGACCATTTATCTGTCTGATCCGAATTATCAGCCGGTTACCAAAGGTTTGTTTACCTTCTATGGGCAGTATATGAATAACTGGCCGCTACTAGCGTGTGGTATTCTGATCGTGACGTTGCCACTGGTTGTGCTGTACGTTGCGTTGCAGCGTTTTATCGTTGGCGGTGCAATGGCGGGTGCGGTTAAATCATAGTTTTTTACGAATAAGAAAAAAACGGCTAATCTTGATGTGTTCTTGATGAGTTGATACTCATGTAACAAGTTATTCAATAACAAAAAAAGCCACCCTCATTCGACATGGGGGTGGCTTCTTGTATTTCTATTGAATCATTCATTGGCATAGCTTGCATTGTGTGATCCAACGACTTTTTTTTACATATCGACTAACAATAAAATAATGGAGGACAGACACAGACAAGTGCTGACCAGATAGAGCACGGCAACCACCTGTTTGTGGTTCAAACCGGCACGGAGCAGGCGATAGTGAGCCTGACTTGCATCGGCTTGATAGATCGCTTTGCCTTGCAGGAAACGTTTGATCACAACAAAAATATTATCGAAAATCGGTACGCCCAGCGCCAGAATCGGAATGAAAATGGACAGCATCGTTGCTTGTTTGAATGCACCGTCAAGTGCGATAACCGCTAGAATGAAGCCTAGGAACGTAGCGCCGGCATCGCCCATAAACACTTTGGCTGGAGCCTTGTTATATTTGAGATAACCAAGCGTTACCCCAACTAAAGTAATGGACATCAGTGCTGAATCGCTCTGGCCCTTAGTGATCGCTACAATAAACAGCGTGATCGCTGAGATCGCGGACAAACCACCAGCCAGTCCATCCATACCATCCGAGAAGTTAATCACCGTCGTAACTCCGAAAATCCACAGGATCGTCAGAATGAATTGCAACCAGATCGGCAGGAGCACATACTCTGCATTGAACGGATTCACGAATCCGGTGAACGCAATACCAGAAGCAAAAACGAGCACTGCAGCGGAGACTTGAATAATCATTTTAGGTAGCGCAGGAAAGTCTTTTCCTTTGGTTTTGTACCAGTCATCAATCGTACCGATCGTCAGGAGAAGCATGCCACCCGCAACCAATGCGGCTGTCTCCCAGGTCAATTCTTTAGTAAGAGCAATGTATGTCAGGAAAAATCCAGTAAAGATCGCGTAGCTAGCGGTCAGTGGTATCGGTTGTCTGTGTAGCTTACGCTCCACATCTTCCCGGGGCTTGTCCACAAAATCCAGCTTGTGCGCCAGTCGGCCCAGCGGCGGAATCAGCAGAACCACGACAGCAAAAGACAATATGAAAGCCAGTATGTACATCATAAACTCGCTTGGTTCACTCCCATCATTCTCATTTCCTCTTATTATACGAGTTCAACCCGAAATCTGTCGATATCAGTATTGTAACCTGGAGCATGGATGGTCATGCGAATCAGATGTAATAGATGAAACCAATCTAGAGGTTACTTTGAGGCAGATAAGGGCCAAAGTAATCAAGTACGTTTTCGGCATGATACCCATCATCGCCCTGCCAAGTAGCGACAAAGATAAAGTCGCCTGAACCACCTTTACGTTTCCTTGGCGTATCTCCGGGAACCAGAATGCCTGCTGCCGCCCAGATTTCTAACAGAGAATCCCGTTCTTGTTTACTGGACGGTACACATTCCTTCCACTTTTTCTCCAGGGAGCGTGCACTGTCCGTTGGATCTCCTGTCTGTGAGGCTTCCAGCATCTTGGCAAGAATCGTTCGGTCTTCCTCAGTCACTTCGTAAGGGGGAATGTGATTGCTCTCCGTGCTGTTACTACTATTATCGTTGTCATCCTGGAGCAGTAACTCCAGATCCATCAGGCAGTAGAGCAACCAACCGTGCCGCACGCCACCCCATTTGATTCGTTCAAAATTGAGCACGTTTAAATCTGCATCCACATATTGTTTATCCGATTGTAAACGAAGGAAGTTACAGTCCCCGCAGGCACTTGTATTGGCATGTAAAGCCGGGCGTTCACCGTAGGTATGCAGAGGCATGTTTCGTGTCAAAGCCCAGCTGGATAATGCGCTGCGCAGATACACTTTTTTGGTGGATAGACTGTGTAGAAAGGCTGCAATGACGCGCTCTTTAAGCGCAGGGTTCTGATGCATGTGATGCAGACGCTCTACGATCTCGTCATGGCTGATCGTGAGCGGGTCGAACATGACGCCCTTGCTTTTGGCATATTCGAAATCATCACCCGAAAAGGGGGCATGGGGTGATTTCCAACCGCCACCGCCCCAGAATGTACTCATTAGAATCTTGATTGCCTTTTTATCCATTAATCTGAGCCTCCTGTTTGTAGAATCATAGCGACCAGTCCTGGAAAACGTGCAATGAGTTCGTCCTTTCTAAGGGAATAAAAGTGGTGTTTGCCTTCAATACGTGGCTGAATAATGCCAGCTTCTCGCAAGATTTTGATATGGTGGGACAACGTGGATTTGGAGATATGGTCGACTTCAAAAGCCGAGCAATTTTTCTCACCCGAGCTCGCCAGGCAGTATGCGATTTTCATGCGAATGGGGTCACCGAGTGCATTGCAGACTGTGGTCAAACTCATCTCCGAAGCGGTAGGTATCGTTATAGTTCTCATAAGATAGACGTTAGCATAGTTGGCTATTTCTTTCAATGTTCGAAAAATTTCGAAATATGTATTGCGATTCGGTAAGCTAGTGTGATACAGTTCTTATCGTAATAATTAGTTCGAAATTATTCGAATTGATAGCATGTGCTGAGCATACGGTATGAAATATTTCATTCGAGACAGCAAGAGACAACAGGAGGCTAACCATTGATGAATACAGCAGCGAACATTACGATGTTGAATAACTATTTCCGATTATTTGATGCTTCACGAACAGATAAACAGGCTATGCAGGACTTGTTATCCCTGTTTACGCCAGATGCCGAGATTGTGTTGAATGGCACCAGTCATGCCGGGTTTGAGGGGTTTATGAAAGCCTTTTATGATTATAACCAAGACATTAAACATATGTGGGATGCCTGGGTGCCCCAGCCGGACGGTAGTTATCAAACCAATTGGGCTGTGTGCGGACAAGCAGCGGATGGATCGGTGTATGCGAAGACGGGCGTGGATATTGCGCGTGTGAATGATGCAGGCCAGATTGTATACTTGGAAAATGTACAAGCGGACGAGAATGCGTTCAGCAAATATAATTCGTAGGTGTGTTATAAACCTCACGGCTTTAAGCTGTGGGGTTTATTTGTATCTTGGAGAGTGTGTACACCTTATCATGGACATATTTTCTTGAAAAAAAGATGGAATGAAACAGGCCCTTCCCCTCTCTAGAATAGGGAAGAGCCTTCATTTACTGCATCATTCGATTCTGGAACGCCGCGATATCGGCATATTCCTCTTCGAATTTGCGTGAGATGCGGATGAAGATCGGCAACAGTTCGCGATACACACGTACACGTTCCGGGTGTGGCTTATGGCGGTGTGTCGAGCCAATCATGCCGGAAACGGCGCTCAGGGAATCGATGCGGCCTGTGGCATACAGCCCGAGCACAGCAGCACCAAGGCAGGAACTCTCGATGCTTTCCGGAATGATGACATCCTGATCGAATATATCGGCCATCATCTGGCGCCACAGCTCGGAGCGGGCGAAGCCGCCGGTGGCCTGAATCTTTTTCGGACGACCAATCTTCTCCTCAATCGCGAGCATAACCGTGTACAGGTTAAACAGCACACCTTCCAGCGCGGCACGGATCATATGCTCCTTCTTGTGATGCAACGTCAGGCCGAAAAACGATCCGCGTGCGTTCGGGTTCCAGAGAGGTGCGCGCTCCCCGGTCATATAGGGGTGAAACAATAGTCCCTCTGAACCTGGCGGTACATTTTCAGCGACACGTGTCAGGACTTCATACGGATCAATCCCGAGGCGTTTTGCCGTTTCCACCTCAGAAGCCGCAAACTCATCCCGAATCCAGCGGAAAATCACTCCGCCGTTGTTCACCGGGCCCCCGATGACCCATTGATCCTCCGTTAGCGCATAACAGAAGAAACGCCCTTTTGGATCGGTCACTGGTTTATCCACGACCGTACGAATCGCCCCGCTGGTGCCGATCGTCACAGCAACAACCCCTGGGTCAATGGCGTTCACACCCAGATTCGAGAGCACACCGTCGCTTGCCCCAATCACAAATGAAGTCGTCTCCGCGATGCCCATCGCTTTGGCATACTCGGGGTGAAGTCCTGTTTTGAATACATGAGTTGTTGGTACAAGGCTGGACAGATGCTCTGGCGTAATGCCGGCAACATGCAATGCTTCCGCATCCCATTCGAGTTTCTCCAGATTCATAAGTCCGGTGGCGGAAGCCATCGAATGGTCGATAACAAATTCAGAGAATAACTTGTAGAAAACATATTCCTTCATGGAGATCAATTTATGCGTCTGTCTGAACAGATCCGGTTGTTCCCGGGTTAACCACATGATTTTGGTGAGTGGGGACATCGGGTGAATCGGTGTGCCTGTTCGCAGGTAGATTTCATGTCCGTTCATCTCCGATTTGAGTGCTTCTGTCCACTCGGCGCTGCGATTGTCTGCCCATGTCATCGCTCGCATCAACGGTTTGCCTTGTGCGTCCACAGGCAGGATGCTGTGCATGGCTGAACTGAACGAGACAAACAGAATGTCGTCCGGCTCTACCCCAGCTTTAGAGGTGGCTTGCTGCACAGAGGAAATAACTGCTTGGAAAATGTCCTCTGCATCCTGCTCTGCAATCGCGGGCGATGGTGTGTGTAGCGGATAATCTGCACCACCTTGTGCCACAATGCTGCCGTCTTGCTTGAACAACACAGCCTTGGTCGAGGTTGTGCCGATATCTACGCCAATCATATAAGGTGAAGCCGCCATGGTGATCATCCCTCTTCCGTTTCAATTACTGCGTCGGAAAGTGTTATGGAATGCGTGTCAAAAATGTTCTGTCTCCTCGACTTGCACATAACAGCTCATCCAAGCTTATATAACGTCTGGTATATCATCTATATAATAAGAATATCAGACTTGAGGGAAGGATCAAAATGGCTTCATCTACGTGCTCCGCTCTAGAGTTTTCTTACTTCTCAAAGGTCAGTCCTTCACAGCTCCTGCCGCAATGTCCGAGATAAACTGGCGGCTGATGAACAGGAACATGATGATGAGTGGAAGAACGGCAAGCAGTGTACCTGCAATGACCATCGCATAGTCCGTGTTATAGAGTCCGTTTAATTGAGACAATGCAATCTGCAACGTGTACTTGCGTGCATCTGTCAGTACAATTAGCGGCCACAGGTAGTCATTCCACACGCCGATAAAGGTGAATGCACCAAGAAAGGCAAATGCTGGCCGCAGAATCGGCAATGCGACGTTCCAATACAAGCGAAAGAAATTGCATCCGTCGATCCGCCCTGCATCGAGCAGATCGTTTGGGATGGATTCCGTCGCATACTGACGGATCCAGAAGATGCCGAAGGCATTGACCATGCCCGGAATAATGAGGGCTTTGAAGGAACCTACCCACCCGAACGTGGCCATCAGCACGAAGGAAGGCACCAGCGACAGCTGGGAAGGCACCATCATGGTGGCGAGCAGCAGGACGAAGAGCCATTTTTTGCCCGGAAACTCAAACTTCGCAAACGCAAATCCCGCCAGTGAATCAAAAAATAACACCAGAATGGTTACTACACCTGATACAAACAAGGTATTCAGAAAGGCTCCCCAAAAATCAATCTGCTGCAAAACCCGTGTAATATTGTTCCACAGTTCACCGCCGAACCAGAGCTGGGGCGGAAACTTGTAAATGTCGGACGTTGTTCGGGTGGACATAACAATGAGCCAATAGAACGGGAACATGGATAGAAGCATGCCACCGATCAGGCCGGTATACAGCACCAGCGACTTGAGATGTTTGGACGCCATGAGCGCTCCCCCCTTGTCACATCAGGATGATTTGCCTTGAACAAGCTTCCAGTTCACGATGGAGAACAGGGCGATAATCAGGAACATGCCCCATCCAACGGCTGCACCGTATCCAAAATAATTGTTGATAAAGGATTCACGATACAAGTAAAGTACGATGGTCATACCAGCTGCTCCGGCACCTCCGTCATTGCCCACCAGCACCTGCGGTTCAGTGAACAGTTGCATGCCGCCAATCGTAGATGTAATGACCGTGAACAGAATGACCGGACGCAGCATCGGAATGGTAATACGGAAGAAGGATTGCACAGCGGATGCCCCGTCGATTCTGGCCGCTTCATACAGCGTCTGCGGGATGCTCTGAAGTCCGGCTAGATAGATAATGGCGTTATAACCGGTCCAGCGCCAGACCACCATGGAGGAGATAGCGATTTTGATGCCCCAGGGAGCATTCAGCCACTCGACGACCGGGAGGCCGACCGACTGCAGAAGATAGTTAAGGAAGCCATAATTGTTTGCGAACAATGCCCCGAAGATGATGGCTACCGCCACAATTGATGTGACGTTGGGCAGAAAGTAACCGACCCGGAACAAGGTACGGAATTTGATGAAAGGCGCATGTAGTAGAAACGCAATAATGAGAGCGAAGAAAAGCATCGGAATGGTCGAATAGATCCAGATCATCAACGTGTTGCCAACCGCTTGCCAGAACTCGGCATCCGTAAGCATATATTTGAAATTGTTCAAGCCGTTATACGTCATCACACCGATACCATCCCATTTATGAAAGGCCAGATAGAACGAGAAGGCAATCGGGAATAGGCCAAACACGGCGAACAAAATGTAAAAAGGCGAGATGGCAACATAGAGCGCACGATGCTCCCATATACGGGCCCAAAGTGATTTTTGCCGGTCTAGATCGGGCTGGAACGGACCGGAATCAGGGGACGTGCGAGGTTCGGTGACAGCCATAACAACTCCTCCTTTACGGATAACGAACCACATCAAACGAGATCCAGTGAAGCTAATAAATATAAGTGATAACCGTTGTGATCAAATGCATGCTTTAACGCTGTAATGCCCGCTCGACGCGGTGCACCGTATCCGACCAGACTTGCTGTGGATCAGCGTTCTGTTTGGCAATATCGTTCAGCCGACGGGTGATGATATTGTGTACCGAAGGGTATCGTTCACCAAAAAAAGCATCAGGCACATGCTGTGCGGATTCAGCGAATACCGGGCCTGTTGCTTGCCCGCCGAAGAAAGGTTCCTCTTCTTTCATGGCTGGTTTATCAAACACACCTGGAGCTGACGGGAACAGGTTGAGCGTCTGATACTGCTCCAGTTGGTTCTCTGGACTTTGCAGCCAGCGAATCAATTCAAAGGCTTCTTTCGGATGTTTGCTTGATTTTAAAATGGAGAGAAAGGAGCCGCCGTTATTGCCATCTCCCCCAGGAGCTCGGGCAACACGCCATTTACCCGAAGTGTCTGGTGCCGCCTCCTGAAGCACCTGCTTCATCCAGACTGCACCAACGAACGAGGCAATCTCGCCGTTATTCATTGCTGCATTCCAGGTGGGTGTCCAGCCGTCAGCGTTAGCAAGCAGTCCCTTTTCCTTAAAAGCAACGGCTGTGTCCCAGCTTTTGCGTACAGCAGGAGAATCCATGCCGATAAACGACCCGTCAGGACGGAAATACCGTTCTGCAGCTTGAGAAAGCACCTGATTGTAAACGCTTCCGATATTATCGGTCAGAAAAACCTTTCCGCCAAACTTCTCCTTAATCTGCTCTCCGGCAGCAGCGTAGGCATCCCAGTTATCAATCTGGCGTGCAACTTGCTCCGGTTCGGAAGGTAGCCCTGCTTCCTTGAACAAGTCTGCACGATAGAAAAGTGCTGTCGGCCCCGTGTCCATCGGAAAGCCGATCATCTGTCCATTTGGCGTCACGCCCTGCTTCCATTTCCACGGCAAATACTGGTCTTCGACCTCTCCTGCGCCTAGATCATACAGGTTATAGAAGCGATCCTCGCTCGGGAATAACTCCATGATCCAGTCGTTAAGTGCAACGATATCTGGCTCGCCTGAGCGTGCAGCGAGGGTGGTTTTGAGCTTGGCTTTGAAATCCCCACCGATCTTCTGGGCAGTCAGTTCAATATTCGGGAATTCCTCTTTGGCCTTGGCAATGAGTTTGTCGTCAATGGATCGATTCCAATACCACAATGTAAGCGCCACCTTTTTACTGGATGCTGAATCATCCTGTCCCGGCCAGATGGAGCATCCGCTGATTAGCAGGACACAGACCATGATGATGGCTATCCAACAGGTTCTTCTACGGCGGTTCATAGGCTAACCCCCTCATCATTAGGTTTGACGCAAGAAGTATCAGAGACTAAGGCTGGGCTTCGTGGACTACACCAATAGTGTATGAGTAGTTTCTAAACTCATACCCAATTTTCCTTAAATGAAACACATGGGTTGTGTCCATTACCTAACATAAAATTAGTAGTTACTTTAAAAATAAAAGTTACTTGACACAATATAATTTTTATTCTAAACTAACTTACATTAAGTAACTAATTATAGTGAGGATTATATAGATACGTAATATTTCGCTGTGAGCAGAGCTTGAAAATAAGACGTTTTAATGTATTACGTCAGTAAGTGATCCAAAATCAAAGCGGATGCGAATGCATAATATTATGAGACATTTTGAGATGAAGATGCTTAACAGGAGGAACGAACGATGATCAATTCACATATTATTCAACTGCTTGCCCCTAAAATCCAGACTTTTCCGAGCGGAAAAGAATTCATACATTTGGTGGGACCGATTAAACTGCCGGTCAATCTGGATGGGGAAACGAGAACATTTCAATGGTACAGCTGGCTGAAAACGGACAAAGCGATGGAAAGCGGCGAGCTAATCGCATCTCTTGCGGGTGCTGAACTGGCAGAGCGTCAGCAATCCAGCGTGCTGGTGTATGGCGATTTTGCTGAGGCGCAGGATGCGCTGATTCGTATGCATAGCATCTGTCACACAGGCGATATCTTCGGCAGCAAACGCTGTGACTGCGGATTCCAACTGGAGCAGTCCATGAAGATGATTGCGGCACATGGCGCAGGTGCGCTGTTCTATCTTGCGAATCATGAAGGACGGGGCATTGGCCTGTTCAGCAAAGCAATGGCTTACATTTTGCAGGAAGAAGGTCTGGATACAGTAGATGCGAACCTGCAACTTGGCTTCACGGATGATGCGCGTAATTATGACGATGCGATTGCTGTATTGCGTGCACTTCGGTCAGCTCCGGTTACGTTGATCACGAATAATCCACGTAAGCTGGCTGCACTGCAGGAAGCAGGACTCAATGTGGGCGGACGCGTTCCGCTCTGGGGAGATCGGTCGGCATTTAATGAGAAGTATCTGCAAACGAAAGTGAAGCGTTCAGGTCACCTGGCGGAAAGCGATAGCTGGACAGAGACGGCGACAGAGACACGTGTTCCACATGCACAGGCTTGATTGATTAAGAATAAATATTTGGATTTACATGGTAATTTATAGTGATCATACGTTGGTTGTAATGTATACGGGCTGTTACGGTGCTTTTCATATTGAAAAGTGCAGTAGCAGTCTTTTTGCGGTGTAAGATAATTTGCCGGGAGGAATATGCGGTATGTCGCCTGAATTCTTGAATTTGGTGACTTCCCCCAAATCACTTGCCGTTGGTGTGTGACGAATTATACAATATAGACATCTGATGAATGCAGGGGGAACGATGGTGGCATTTGAGGGACAACGTATTTTGCCAGCGGCGAAGAGTATGAAGCAGTTTGAAGCAATCATCGAAGGCCCATATACTTACGGGGTCATGTTAGAAACGCATATTGCACAACTGCAAAGTATGATGGACCAGGCTCGGCGGTATGGGAAGAAGATTTTGCTACATGCCGATCTGGTGCAAGGGCTGAAAAACGACGAGTACGCCGCAGAGTATCTGTGCCAGCATATTCGTCCGGCTGGACTGATCTCCACAAGGGCCAGCATCATCCAGAAAGCGAAACAAAAAGGCATTACGGCGATTCAGCGGGTGTTCCTGCTGGATACCCATGCACTGGAGAAAAGTTACCAATTGGTTGCCAAAACACAGCCCGACTATATCGAGGTATTGCCTGGAGTCATTCCGCATATTATTGCGGAGGTGTCTGAACGGACAGGTATTCCCATCATTGCAGGGGGGCTGATTCGTACACCTGAAGAAGTGGAACTTGCACTCGGTGTGGGAGCGGCGGCTGTAACGACATCCAATGATGATTTGATCAAGTATTTTGGGAAAACGCTTACATTATAATTACACACTGGAGGCACAAGGTATGGAAAAATTTATTTTGGCTCTGGACCAGGGCACAACTAGCTCCCGGGCAATTCTGTTTAACCATAGCGGCGAGATTGTGCATATGGCACAGCAAGAGTTCCCGCAGTATTTTCCCAAACCGGGCTGGGTAGAGCAAAATGCCAACGAAATCTGGAGTTCGATCCTCGCCGTAATGGCATCCTGTCTGGCGGAGAGTGGCATCAAACCTGCACAGATTACAGGTATCGGCATCACCAATCAACGGGAAACCGCAGTGGTGTGGGATAAGCAAACCGGCAGACCGATCTATAACGCAGTGGTATGGCAGTCCATACAGACAGCATCCATCTGTGATGAGTTGAAAACGCAAGGGCTGGACGACCTGTTTCATCAGAAAACAGGCTTGCTGATTAACCCCTATTTTTCGGGTACAAAAGTAAAATGGATTCTGGATCATGTCCCTGGTGCACGTGAACGGGCGGAGAAAGGGGAGTTACTGTTCGGCACCATCGACAGTTGGTTGATCTGGAAACTCAGTGGCGGTACCCATGTTACGGACGTTTCGAATGCTTCGCGCACCCTGATGTATAACATCTATGAGTTGCAGTGGGATGATAAATTGTTGGATATTCTGGATATCCCTAAGGCGATGCTGCCTGAAGTGCGGGGCTCTTCCGAGATATATGCACATACGACAGATTACCATTTCTTCGGCCACAGGGTTCCGATCGCGGGTGCGGCAGGGGATCAGCAGGCTGCATTGTTTGGTCAGAGATGTTATATCCAGGGGAGTATGAAAAATACATACGGTACCGGATGTTTCATGTTGATGAACACGGGCGAGGAGCCTGTACAATCGGATCACGGGCTGATTACAACGATTGCCTGGGGTGTGGATGGTAAAGTTCAATATGCGCTGGAAGGCAGCATTTTCGTAGCAGGTTCAGCCGTGCAGTGGCTGAGGGACGGTCTTCGCATGCTTCGTTCGTCCAAAGACAGTGAGGACTATGCGAAGCGAGTGCCTTCGACGGACGGGGTCTATATGGTGCCTGCCTTTGTGGGACTCGGAAGCCCGTATTGGGACAGCGATGTGAAAGGAGCTGTATTTGGCCTTACTCGTGGCACTACGAAGGAGCATTTTATCCGCGCGACACTTGAGGCGCTGGCTTATCAGACCAAGGATGTACTGGAGGCCATGGTGACCGATTCTGGATACCCCGTACATACGCTGCGTGTTGACGGAGGTGCTGCGGCGAATGATTTCCTGATGCAATTCCAGAGTGATATTCTGGGCATTCCTGTGGAGCGTCCATCAGTGAACGAAACGACAGCTCTCGGTGCAGCCTATCTTGCGGGCCTGGCCGTGGGGTTCTGGTCAAATACAGAAGAACTGAATCAACATGATCATACGGAGCGAGTCTTTGAGTCTGTGATGGCCAAGGACGAGCGGGAGCAGCTGTATTCGGGTTGGCAGCGAGCGATCAAGGCGGCCATGGCTTTTAAATAAAATAGAATTACGTCTTCCTCATTATAGGCAAATGGTTATTTGTACTTTTTCGTTAAACATATGTTATAAATGATATTTACTGGTGGGAAATGATATTTCATTTACAGGGATTATATTCCTGGATGGAGAGAAAGTATTGTCCACAATAAGGAAAATTGTAGAGTTAGTGGGTTGCTTTGAAATTCCATCCTTGCACAAAAAAAGTTTTTTAAATTTTTTTGAATAATGTGTCAAATCAGGCCTTCACGCCACCGAAAATCTGTGATAGGATTAGGTTACAAGTTAAAAAATGATGTCTGGAGATCGGGAGGGACCACGTGCGTTCAGCAATTGCTGAACGAATGACGTGGTCCTTTTTTTGTTGTTTTTCAGAGAAAAATAAGGGAAATTATGGAGGGGTCGTACATGACAGCAACGTTCTCGGTGGCAAAACGAACCGAATACATGGAACAAATGTCGAATGCACATTTTGACGTATTGGTGATTGGTGGGGGCATTACAGGTGCCGGCATTGCACTGGATGCGGCATCTCGTGGATTGAAGACGGCACTGGTGGAGATGCAGGATTTCGCGGCAGGCACATCCAGTCGTTCCACAAAACTGGTCCATGGCGGCTTGCGCTACCTGAAGCAGTTTGAAGTGAAGATGGTAGCCGAGGTTGGAAGAGAACGGGCGGTGGTTTACGAGAATGGGCCACATGTGACGACACCGGAACCGATGTTATTGCCCATATACACGGGAGGCACGTTTGGCCGTTTCAGTACATCTATGGGTCTGATGGTGTACGACCGACTTGCTGGAGTGAAGCGCAGTGAACGTCGCCAGATGCTGAATGCCAGTGATACATCTGCAAGTGAGCCTCTGCTGCGGAAGCAGGGACTGCTGGGAGGCGGACGTTATGTGGAGTACCGGACGGATGATGCGAGACTTACGATTGAAGTCATGAAGGAAGCAGTGAGGCACGGGGTGCTGGCTGTTAATTATATGAAAGCAACTTCTTTTCAGAAGGAGAATGGAACGATTACAGGCATCCATGTGATGGATCAACTAAACGGGAATAGTTATAAGCTTATGGCGAAAAAAGTAATCAATGCTTCAGGACCATGGGTGGATACCCTCCGTGAAGTGGATGGCTCACGCCAGGGCAAAACGCTACAGATGACCAAAGGCATTCATCTGGTATTTGACGGCGCGCGATTCCCGCTACGGCAAGCGGTTTATTTTGATACGCCAGACGGACGCATGGTCTTTGCGGTGCCGCGGGATGGCAAAACCTATGTAGGTACAACCGATACAGTATTCCGTGATGATCCGGCTCATCCGTTAATTTCGGAATCAGACCGTGATTATGTCATTGATGCAGTGAACGGCATGTTCCCGGACGTCCAGATTCGTGCAGAGGATGTGGAGTCAGGCTGGGCAGGCGTGCGTCCACTGATCCATGAGGAGGGCAAAGGCCCTTCAGAGATTTCGCGTAAGGATGAAGTCTGGGTATCGGATTCCGGCCTGATTACCATTGCCGGAGGTAAATTGACGGGGTATCGCAAAATGGCCGAGATGGTCGTGGATCTGGTTGCACGCCAGATGCAACAAGAGTTTGGTTACACCCCGGGACCTTGTGTAACCAAAAAGATGCCGATCTCCGGGGGAGATGTTGGCGGTTCGGCCGGATACGTCACGTACACCGAACGCAAGATCAAGGATGGCGTTGCGCTAGGTCTGGACCGGAAAGCGGCGGAGCGGCTTGCCCGTACGTATGGCTCCAACGTGGATGCGCTGTATGAGCGCATGCCTGACCCGCGAGCCAAGGCAGAGCTTCACGGCATGTCGCAAGAGCTTTTGCTGATGCTTCGTTACGCGATGGAGGAAGAGATGACGGCAAAGCCAGCCGATTTCTGGGTACGCCGAACAGGAGATTTATTTTTCCGCATCGATGAGGTACGCCGTTACAGATCAGCAGTAAGCATGTATATGGCAGAACAGCTTGGCTGGTCAGAACAGCAGGTAGCAACCTACGCTAAGGAATTGGATCAACTGTTGCTGGAAGCATCCGGCAAGAGCTAGGGGAGCAGGAATTTGCCGAGTGGGGTCGAATGGAACATGTAAGCGCGTAACAGAGAGGGGATTACATCCATGACATTGCAGATCGGAATCATAGGAACAGGCTGGTTTAGTAAAGTACACGCAGATATTCTCACACGCATGGAAGGTGTTCGTGTCGCAAGTGTATGTGGAACAACACTCGAAAAGGCAGAAGCGATGGCCTCTGTATATGATGCAGCGGGTTACGATAATCTTGAGCATATGTTGGACGGTGAGAAACTGGATGCCGTATACATCTGCGTACCTCCCATGTCCCACGGATTCATCGAGTCAGAGTTGATCAAACGGGGCATTCCGTTTCTGGTGGAAAAACCATTGAGCACAGGAATGGACGTACCACTCCGCATATTGGAGCAAGTGCAACAGTCTTCTTTATTAACCTCTGTAGGATATCATTTCCGTTATCAGGGTGCTGCGCAGGTCATGAGACAAGCCATGCAGGAGCAGAAGGTGGGCATGGCTCTGGGGCGCTGGATGGGCGGTATGCCTGGCGTTAGTTGGTGGCGCCGTCAAGACGGATCGGGAGGTCAGTTTGTGGAGCAGACGACCCATATTGTAGATCTACTGCGTTTCTGTGCAGGCGAAGTGACGGAAGTTTATGCCGTAGCAGCCCAACGTAGCATGCATGAGAAACATGAGCATGTGACGGTTGATGATGTCGCTAATGTGACGCTGAAGCTGGAAAGTGGTGCGATTGCAAGCATTGCGAATACGTGTTTACTGCCTGACGGCGAGGGTGGAGCAGGGCTGCAATTCTACACGGATGCCGGTGTATGGGACTGGACGCCCGACCGCCTTCTGCTACCGAGCGCGGCTTCGCATCCGATGGCAGGACTTGAGGTTTCAGCAGGACAGAATCCCTATGAACGGGAGAATGAAGCATTTATTCATGCACTTCGTACGGGAGATCGTTCCCGCATTTTGTCCGATTACGCAGATGCCTGCCGTACACAGGCAATTACCGTCGCTGCACAGGAATCCGTGGACTCCGGTCTGCCTGTAAAGATCAAAGCTTAAACTGATCGTTAGCGCACAAAAACGCCTGCGACCCCGAACCATGTTCTCTGTGGTTCCGGGTGCAGGCGTTTTTCGTATAAAACTTAGGGTGAAATAAGACCTCTTGTTGTAGTTTGTATCTGAACTACTTCAATTGTTGCTGTTCTTTTAACCAGTCCGAAGACCAGCTGTAGATTTGATTAATGACAGGTTCAATCGCTCTACCTTTAGGGGTAAGTTCATATTCCACACGGGGCGGAATCTCGGGATACATATGCCGGGTTACGATGCCTTCCGTCTCCATCTCTTTCAGACGCTCCGATAACAGACGTCCGCTAATTGCCATCTCGGCTTCCAGTTCCGTGAACCGTTTTGGTCCGGACAGCAGCTGATACATAATCAGCAGTACCCACTTTTTCCCGATGATGTCCATTGCTTGTGTAATCAGACAAGGGCTTGGGGATTTTACTTTTCTCAGCTTCAACGTGTTTCACCTCGATTCATGGCAAATGTGCAATATAACCTATATAAAAGGACAAAAGTTTCTGCCGCTCTGAAAAATAAAAGCACCTTCAAGTCAAAGGTGGTCACTACAAAATATACTGTAACATACCTTTTGTATGTATTATACATCATTTCACGAAAAATTACTTGAAGAAATTATCTTATTATTATATACTCACTTCATAAAAGTAAGTTTGTGAGTAATAATGCGTATTATAAATGTACATACCATTTCCGGGTGAGCAGTCACACAACCAGAGCAGTAGGTAAACCTCGGAAATTAGAACCTTATCCAAGTTCCAGAGGAACCTGAGTAAACTACAGTTTCTTCTAGGGAACTTTTACATAGATGAGTGCTGCAATACATACTGTATTTTGCTGATTTTTGTGCAGAAGAGATTAGCAATAAGTTAAAGATTCTCAAAATAATACTTGGATGAATGGGAGATGGAAGATATGAAAAAAGTGTTGGGATATGTTTTTTTGGTGGTGCTGGCGGGTGTTTTCGTCATGACGGGATATACGAAAGTTACGGGAGCGGAGATGATGATTGACACCTTCGAGAGTTTCTCTTACCCTACTTGGACAATGTACTTGATCGGTGCGTTGGAACTGCTTAGTGCGGTTGGGTTACTTATTCCGCGTACCCGTATTCTGGCTTCAGGCATACTAACATTCATTCTGATCGGAGCTGTAGGAAGCCACCTAATCTATGCACAATATGCGGCTATACCTCTCCCGGCAGTATTACTTGTAGCCAATATCGCCGTGTTACTGGTTAGTCTGCACAGACTGGAAGAAGAAGAAAGCAATATGGATATGGATATCGTACAGGCGTAAAGTAATAGTGACAAAAAAGAAGAACCCGATGGAACAATGGGTTCTTTTTCAGTGTAACTTCCTGCTTGGAAGTATGTTGTATATTCATGAGTATCAAAATTCTAGCTATAATAACTTTTTTAGTTGAGAGACACGTCCCTGGCTAATGCCAAGTTTCTCCGCAATTTGCTGTTGAGCGAGTCCAGGGTGCTGTTCGATAATCTCTTTCATCTGTTGCAGCATGCGCGCCGTCTTTGGCCGCAGGTCGGGGTAGTCCTTGCTCGCAGCATCTCCTTCTTCCCAAGAGGAAGCTGAGGAAGCTACGGGTTTAGCAACAGGACGTTCTTTGGGTGCAGAAACCTGTTTGTTTTCAGGTACGAACCAGTCGGGAGTGTCATCTGGGTGTTTTAGTTGAATTGCACAAGTCCGGCAGATGAATTGCTCTTTGAAATACATTTCCGTATCCACGTCACCGCAAAAAATACACAATGTTGATTTGTACTTTCTTAAAATCAACTCTTTCCCTTCAATGAAAAATTCAAGCGGATCGCCGATATGGATTTCCATTGTATCCCGCATTTCTTTAGGAAGGACAATTCGTCCGAGACGGTCCAGAGATCTCTTCATTCCGGTTCTTTTCATCGCATCTCCCCCGCAATATTAACATTAAAACCTGTCTTTATTGTAAGGAAGAAAGGGCTTTAATACAACAATAATATTTCAAAAAAAAGGGATTATTCCAACTATTATGGGAAAATAAGTTTAGAGAGCGCGGGAGCGACGGCTAAAGTGAAGAGTGCAGCCAAAACCATGGAGATACTGGAGATCGTTCCTGTCAATGAACTTAGCTCAAAGGCTTTCGAAGTTCCTGTGCCATGAGCACCTGTTCCGAGGAGTGTACCGCGTGCAATCTCGCCATCAATACGCAGCATTTTGACGATGGAAGGCCCCATAATAGCCCCAAGTAGCCCCGTCATAATCACAAATACGGCCGTCACTGCCGGGATGCCTCCGATGGAAGCCGATACATTCATCGCAATGGGCGTTGTGATCGAGCGCGGAATCAGACTGTGAATCAAGCCGGAGTCGAGGTGCAACCATTTTGCAAGCATAGCCGAGGAGAGTACGGCAACAACCGATCCGGTCATAACACTGATGACAATCTCGGAAATATGTTTTTTGAGCACATGGAAGAAGGTGTAGAGCGGTACCGCAAAAGCGACCGTAGCAGGTTGTAGCAAAAGGCTAAGCCATTTGCCTCCGCTGCTGTATGCGGCATAATCCGTTCCGGTTAATAGGAGTACGCCTACAACGAGTAGCGGCGTAATAAGTAGCGGTGACAGATATACTTTGGGCAGACTGCGATACATTCTCTTGGCAACCATGTAGATTCCGACCGTTAACAACAAACATAAAAGTCCAATCATCCGGTGTGACGCTCCTTTCGTTTGGCAATGCGTGTAGCAACGAGGCCGGTGCAGGCCATAACCAGAAACGTGCTTAGCAGCACGATAAATAAAATCTGCAATCCGTCATGCTCCAACATGGGCATGTAGTTCATGATGCCGACCGCCGACGGGATAAAGAATAACAGTAGTTCACCAAGTAGCCACGCCGCTCCGACCTCAATCCACCGCAGCTTCACCACGCCAGTTTGTAACAAGATGAACAGCACGATCATTCCGAGAATGGAGCCAGGTACAGGCAGGTGGAGAGTACGGGCCAGCAGGTCCATCAGCAGTGAAAAAACCATTAATAACGCAATTTGTGCAATCCCGACACCCCATTTTTTCACGCAAATCCCTCCTTGTATATCAACATGTATCTGATCGATTTAATTCGTATGATTATGAAAATGAATGGAAACATTGCTTCGTATCACAAATTTTACAACGCATTCTTTCATGAGTAAAATGCATATTAAGAATGTTTACTATTCCGTTTGTCTATAGTTAAAATAGATTTGACTAGCAGGATAGGAGGGGAGGAAAAGATGGATATTCGTCATTTGCAATATTTTCTCGAAGTTGCACGGCAACAAAGCTTTACAAAGGCCGCCGAGGTGCTCTATATCACTCAGCCTACAATTAGTAAAACCGTTAAAAGTCTGGAGGAGGAACTTGGCGTAACCTTACTGGATCGCTACGGTAAACAGGTGCAGCTAACAGATGCCGGGCATGTTTTTTTTCGGCAGGCGCTGGAGATTGAAAAATCGTTCCGCAGTCTTTCGTCCGAGCTGGACGATCTGATGAATCTGAAGAAGGGACATCTGCGCATCGGTCTGCCGCCAATGGTGGGGTCGAGTTTCTTTCCGATGATTATCGGGGAGTTCCACAAAGCGTATCCTCAAGTGAGCATTCAATTGTTCGAGGATGGGGCGAAAAAAGTGGAGGCTGATGTCATCAGTGGTGCGCTGGATATCGGTGTGGCGGTGTTGCCAACGGTCGATGAACTGCTTGATCATTTTGTGTTTGTTCAGGAAAAGCTTAATCTGCTCGTGCATCCTTCCCATCCCCTTGCTGAAAAGGAGTCGGTCGCACTCCATGAACTGGAACAGGATGCGTTTGTTTTGTTTCGGGAAGATTTTGCGCTCCATGACCGCATTATTGCGGCTTGCCAGCAAGCTGGATTCCAGCCGCGTGTGGTCTATGAGAGTTCCCAGTGGGATCTGTTAAGTGCGATGGTTGCGGCGAATCTGGGTGTGGCCTTGCTACCGGAAACGATCTGCCGTGAGGTTGATCATATGCGCGTACGGATCATTCCGGTTATTGAACCGGTCATTCCTTGGCAGCTCGGTATGATCTGGCGGAAGGATCGGTATCTGTCTTTTGCTACCCGGGAATGGATTGGATTTACACAGTCGATGCTGGGGGAACAGAGAGTAAGGTCGATTGCTGAGGCTGAGCATCCATAGGTGAGTTATCGATCTTTTCTTCTAATTTTATTGTTGTTTCAACCGATATAAAGTTACTGAGGGGGTGTGATTTAGGAAGATACTTAGTAAAGGAAGCATACAAGATTGCTGGAAAAAGATCATTAAAAAATGGGTTGGTGCCTGGGCGTTCTGAAGTTAGATGATTTAAATTCTGTGAAAGTTATACAGAGTAGAGTGCGTGTTGCTTACATATATTTTCCATCTATGACGTGTGAAGTATGACGTGTTTGTTGCCAATTATTCCGAATTCGAAAGGGTTGTGTAAAGTTGAAGAAACGTACTGCGAATAAAGGGTTCAAGTTGTCTATAGTGATTGGTTTGATGACGATTATGCTGGTGGCTTGTGGTAAGCCGTTAACCGAAAAACTATATTCAGAAACGGTACCCGAGGATATCAAGAATAGCACTGAAATCACGCAAGAAGATAAAGACCTCTTGGGAAAAGCCATTTTATATTCAATGGGTAGCAATACCGATCTTTCTACTAAAACGGTGGGACAAATTATAACCGATGAGAAGCAAAGACAGCTGAAGCTTGAGGAAGAAGAGAAGAAGAGACAGGAAGAAATCAAGAGAAAACAGGAAGAAGCTGAAGCAAAGAAACAAAGTCAACTAAAACTGTTGGATGAGTCTGTGCAGGTTGGTTTAATCAAAAAAAGTGTGACATTGAAAGACACGAATAAATGGATCTTCAGCGATGTTATACATATGACGCTTGACTTGAAGAACATTTCGGACAAGGATATTAAAGGGTTTCAGGGGGTCATTACCTTCAAAGACATGTTCGATAATGAGATCAAGTCACTAAACGTTAAATATGATGAACCCATCAAATCTGGAGCTTCCACGCCTTATGAGGGTAGTTTCGAATTAAATCAGTTTATGGATAAAGATACTGAACTTAGGGAGACACCTTTAGATAAAATCAAAGTTGAGTTTGAGATGGATCAAATCATCTTTGGTGACGGCAATATTGCGAAACGTTCGGATATTGAATAAAAGGATTCCAGGCATTTGATTAGATAAATGGGTTCTAGGTATTGGATTGAATAAATGATTCTTCTAAAGCCTCTTCATCATATGAAGAGGCTTTTTTGTATAAAAGTGAAGGAAGTAGAGGGATGAATAACGTGTAAGTATTGTCGCTACATTGCCTTACCTCCGTAGCTATAGCATTAGATAAATCGTCGGATCATTGATACAATATAACCACAATACTGGTGGAGGTGTGGGACTTATGAAACTGCGGGTATCCGCTGTACAATACCAATTGCAAACGATCCGCTCATTTGAGGAATTTGCCGCTCAGGCGGAGCATTACATACGGACAGCTTCCGAATTCGGAACGGAATTTGTGCTGTTTCCTGAATTTTTTACAACACAATTAATGTCCATTGGAGACGCACAAGGAAATGCGCTGACGATTGAAGATTTGCCTGATTTTACAGAGCAGTATGAGCAATTGTTTATCTCTCTTGCAGCCCAATACAACATGCATCTGATCGGAGGCACTCACGTTATCCGGCGGGAAGGCAAGCTGTACAATACAGCGCATATGTTCTACCCGGATGGAAGGATTGCACGTCAGGCAAAGATTCATATTACGCCGACCGAAGTAACGGAGTGGAATATGGCTGCGGGTGATGGACTGGAAGTGTTTGATACAGACAAAGGTCGAATTGCGATGCTGACCTGTTACGATATTGAATTTCCCGAAATTGTGCGTATGGCGAAAGCCAAGGGAGCAGATGTGATTTTCTGTCCTTCCTGTACGGACGACCGCCACGGATTTTACCGGGTAAGGTATACGAGTCATGCTCGCGCGGTGGAGAATCAGGTTTACGTTGTATTAACGGGAACGGTGGGCCATCTGCCTACAGTGGATTTCATGCGTGCCAATTACGGACAAGCTGCGATCATTACCCCGAATGATGTGCCATTTCCGCCGCGCGGCATTCTTGCGGAAGGTGAGATTAACAACGATATGATTGTAACGGCCGATCTCGATCTGGATTTGCTGTACGAGGTGCGCGAACGTGGCTCGGTAACAACTTGGCGTGACCGCCGTACAGATCTGTACACCGATTGGGAATAGATCTGTTTTTGGAAGCTGATTAGAGCTGTACAAAGGAGGGGTTAAGCGGGATGTATGTCAAAGAAATGCTGATAACGGCACCCGGTGGAAGTGGTAAACATGGTAGAGCTACAGCGGTCATCCGCAATTATGTGGCCCATGACTTTGAAGAGCTTATTCGTATCCAGGCAGAGAGCTTCCCACCCCCATATCCGGAGGAACTTCTTTGGAACCAAGAGCAACTTAGTAGCCATATTCAGCATTATCCTGAAGGAGCCATCTGCATCGAGGTGGATGGGGAACTGGCTGGCTCGATGACTTCACTGCGAATGCAGTGGGATGCTGCGGACCCATCCAGCCATACGTGGGCAGAGGTCACAGATGATGGATATATCCGCAATCACCGGCCGGATGGGAACACGCTATACATTGTTGACCTCTGTGTCCGTCCGAAGTATCGTAAGTGGGGGCTGGCCCAGCTGATGATGCAGGCGATGTACCATCTTGTGATTGCACAGGGGATGGATCGTTTGCTTGGAGCAGGGCGGATGCCTGGATATCACCAGGTAGCTGAGCAAATGTCAGCACAACAGTATCTGGATCAGGTTGCCGCTGGAGAGAGGCATGACCCGGTTATTTCTTTTCTGCTACGATGCGGGCGTATGCCTGTTGGAGTGGCTACCGATTATCTGGATGACGAGGAATCTTGTCATTACGCGGCTCTGATGGAGTGGCGTAATCCTTTTAAGTAAATACATATCTAATCTAAATAGGGAGGCTTTTATCTATGGAATTTACACGTATTACATCCATTCAGGACCCGTTGTTTGCTCAAATGCACAAGTTGATGCAGGACATTTTCCCGCCAGAGGAAGTGCTCGATTTCCCGTTATGGGCTGAACCACTGGAAGACCCGGGCATTCGGGTGTTTGTCGCTGTACATGAAGGCCAAGTGGTTGGTGCGACGGAGTACCGTTACTATGAGGACTGGAATGTGGCCATGACTGATTTTACGATTATCGGACGCGAAGGTTTGGGAATCGGCGCATTCTTGGCGAATCATCGCAAGCTTGATCTGCAGCAGCTCGCCGCTGCTAATGGTAAATCGTTGTTCGGCATGTTTGCCGAAATCTACAATCCATATTTGACTCAGGATCACGCGTTTGGCGGTATCAAACCGATGGACCCTTATGTACGCCGTGAAGTGCTGTCCCATCTGGGGTATCAGCGTCTGGACTTCCCTTATGTTCATCCATCCTGGCAAGGTGACGGTGAAGCTGTGGGAGGATTGGACCTATGCTTTATGCCGGGTGATGAGTCTCTTGCGGAACTGCCAGCCAGTCTGGTGTCCGATTTCCTGAACCGTTACTATGCTGTACTTCCAAACAAACCGCAGGAATGGCTGTCTATGGTGGAGCAGTTGAACGCGCGTGAATCCGTGGCATTACGTCCGTTGTAAGTTGATGCGTAGCAGCGGATATAGAGGAAATAGGGTGCTTAAGCTGGAACATGGCGCTAGTGTGATTAAAGTTTAAATTTAAAACCCGTAATTCAGTCTTCTCAGTCTGAATTACGGGTATTTTACTTTGTTCTTCTGGGAAGACAGTGGTGGTTTTCTTGAGTAAGGGGAAAGAGTGAGGGAATGCGCTAACGATCTCATAAAGCCTTATTTAGGCGTTTGAGCCAAGCAACTCCAACTAATCGTGACTCGCCAACTCTACTCTCTCTACTCGATTGTATATGTGGTCACAAATGAAGGTCGCGGGAACATGGTTGGTTTCTGCGCGGTCAGGCCCTCACTAGTGCTGCGATTGCGGTGAGCATGGTTGTAGGCTTGTGATTGTTGCCAGCCTTTGAAATGTTCTTCTGTTTGCCACAGTGTCAGTACGACATACGTATCACCCTTCAATGGACGGAGTACACGAATACCGACGAATCCAGGTTCATCTTCAACTTTGCGGGCACGGTTCTTAAAACGTTCCTCAAAATCATTCCGGCCATCTTCGGTTACAGGAATGTTGTTCAGCACAGCAAATCCACCGCCTGCCCATGCTCCTGCATCATCAAATGCTTCATAAGAAGCTACCTGTTCATCTGACTCAATATCCAGCAGACGATCAGTGGTTTCCATAGCGAGAAGTACCTGACCTTCAGCTCGCAGTGTCAGATGTGGATATGCCGCAAGTGCTTCCGGTAACGGGGATGGGATCAAATAAATATACATAGGAAGTTTGCCTCCTCTTTATACGTAAATTCAAAATAAGTTTGCCTATACTTTTACACGCGAGAACGTAGAGGACAGAAATAAGCTGGAGAAGCAGAGCGTTCGCTTCATACAACTCAACATAGCATACGGGAACGGACGAGTCCAATTTGCCAATAATCTGGTTAGAGGAACCTGTTTCATGATAAAGTAGAACCACTACAAGCAGAACGGGTGATCGTATGAAAACAACAATTCGGATATCAGTCAGGCCACTGGTCGAGTATGTTTATCGGAGCGGCAGCATCCGTCCGGGATTCCGCACCAATGCCTCGATGCAGGAGGGGACGCGAATCCATCAGCGTGTGCAGAAGGCATATACCGAAGAGGATTTAAAAGAAGTTGTACTGGAAGCCGAGCTTCAACACGGGGAATTGACCTACGTCATTGAAGGCCGATGTGACGGCTTGATTCGCCTGGAGGGGCAAATAACGGTGGATGAGATCAAATCCACGGCGGGTAACCTGGACGAGCTGGAAGGCGGCCTCGACGTGCACTGGGCCCAGGCGAAGATGTATGCCTATATGTATGCCGTTCAGCATGATGAGCCGCGGATGCAGGTGCAGTTGACGTATGTGCATTCGGTGACGGGTGAAGAGCGGCGGTTTCGCCGCATGGCGGAGCGGCAGGAGCTCGAGCAGTTTGCATCAGAAGTCATCGCCGGATATGCACCGTATGCGGAGATGATTGTTGCTTATGAAGCGGAGCGGGACGTTAGTGTGCGCGAGTTGCCGTTTCCTTTTCGCAAATACCGGGAAGGGCAGCGTAAGCTGGCAGGTGCAGTGTACAAAACGATTCGTGAAGGACAGGGACTCATGGCCAAAGCACCTACAGGCATCGGCAAAACCATGTCCGTGCTCTTTCCTACGGTGAAAGCCATCGGTGAAGGTGAGGCCAGTCGTTTGTTCTACTTGACCGCGAGAACGACAACGAGAGTGGCGGCGGAGGAGGCTTTTGCCCGGATGCAGGCAGAAGGGTTGAACATGCATGTCATCAGCCTGACGGCGAAGGACAAAATTTGCTTCAAGGACGAGGAAGCCTGCGATACAGGACAATGCGGCATGTGTGAAGGGTATTATGACCGAATTAATGGTGCTGTGCTGGACATGCTGGAACATGAAACGTTGATGACACGGCCCGTTATTGAGCAGTATGCCCGCAAACATCGGGTGTGTCCGTTCGAGTTCTCGCTGGATGCGGCATATGCGGCCGATGCGGTGATCTGCGATTACAACTACATTTTCGATCCGCGTATTTCACTCAAACGGATGCTGGAGGAACAGAAGCGCAAGACGGTGCTGCTAGTAGATGAGGCACATAATCTGGTGGATCGTGGGCGTATGATGTTCTCGGCAGAGTTGGAAAAGGCCGTTTTTCTCGATGTCAAAAGAGAGTTCCAGACGCTGGGCAGCAGTGTGCCTGCCGCCAAAGCGATTGTGGATTATACCGGGGCCATCGACAAGTATCTGATCACCCTTCGTAAGAACGGCGGAGAAGAGGGCAGGATCATTCAGCAAGAAGCGCCAGAGGAGCTGATTGAACGGCTTGAGCCTTTTGTCATGGTGGCGGAGCAATGTCTGGCCGAGGGTGGATCTGGCAATGCTGAGATGGATCAGCTGCTGCTCGATGCCTATTTTACAGCACAGAACTTCGTACGAATTGCCAGGTTATATGACGAGCGTTTTATCACCTATGCAGAGTGTGTACGAAGCGAGGTACGGGTGAAACTGTTCTGTCTGGACCCATCTTTGCTACTGCGTCAGACGGCGAAGGGCTTCCGCTCAACCATTCATTTCTCGGCAACCTTGTCACCTCTTCGTTATTACCGTGATATGCTGGGGGCAGAGGAAGAGGACTACACATTGCAGATTCCGTCGCCGTTCCACCGGGAACAGCTGGATGTTCGGCTCATGCCTCTGTCTGTGCGTTATAAAGACCGGGAGCGATCCAAACGCCCGATTGCCGAGATGTTACAGCAGCTCGTATCCGAGTGGCCGCGCAGCAACCTGCTGGTCTTTTTCCCTTCTTATCCGTACATGCGTGAAATCTATCAAGCATATACACAGCTTCCGGGGGCCAGCGATGCGGATACGGTGATGCAGGAGCAAGGTATGAACGAACAGGAGCGAGAGCAGTTCCTGGCGGCTTTCCAGCCGCATCCCGAGCGCACACGTCTTGTTTTTGCTGTAATGGGCGGTGTGTTCTCGGAAGGGGTCGATCTGCCAGGAGACCGTCTGAATGGCGTTGTCGTTGTAGGAGCAGGGTTGCCGCAGATTGGTCTGGAGAACAACGTGCTTAAGGATTATTTTGATAAATCAGGACGTAACGGTTTTAATTATGCTTATGTTTTCCCAGGCATGAATAAAGTGCTTCAGGCTGGGGGCAGGCTCATTCGAACGGAAGAAGATAAGGGTGTGCTCGTGCTAGTTGATGACCGTTTCACGCAGGAGCCGTATCGTTCTCTTTTACCTGACGAATGGATGGATTATAAACGGATTTGATGATGTTTACGTTTTTTATGTATTTATCGTGCTGTTTTCAGTGCTTTACGAAAAATTTTCTTTGAATTTCTTAACATTCTTTCATTTTCATGATTGAAACATAGGGCAATCGGGTTATAACTTGGTTAGCACGAACGAACAACGGCGATCCCCTATCCGTTCCGCGGTCCGCTTCGAATGCAAATCAAGGAGGTCGGTTTGTGATGAAGAGAAATCATACCATGATGCAGTTTTTTGAATGGCATTTGGCTGCAGACGGAAATCATTGGAAGCGACTGGCTGACATGGCCCCGGAACTGAAAGCAAAAGGCATAGACTCTGTATGGGTGCCTCCTGTAACAAAGGCAGTGTCTGCAGAGGATACAGGTTATGGCATCTATGATCTGTACGATCTGGGTGAATTTGATCAAAAGGGTACGGTACGCACGAAATATGGCACCAAGCAGGAACTGGTTGAAGCCATCGCAGAATGTCAGAAGAGCGGCATTGTCGTTTATGTGGATCTCGTTATGAATCATAAGGCCGGAGCAGATGAGAAGGAAGTCTTTAAAGTGATCGAGGTTGATCCCAATGATCGAACGAAGGAGATATCCGAGCCATTCGAGATCGAAGGCTGGACGAAGTTCACATTCCCAGGCCGGGGCAACGAATATTCTTCCTTCAAATGGACATCCGAACACTTCAACGGCACCGATTTTGATGCAAAAGAAGAACGTACGGGTGTGTTCCGCATTGCCGGCGAGAACAAAACCTGGAATGAAAACGTCGATGATGAGTTTGGCAACTATGATTATCTGATGTTTGCGAATATAGATTATAACCACCCGGATGTACGGCATGAGATGATCGAGTGGGGCAAATGGTTGATCGATACGCTACAATGTGGTGGGTTCCGACTGGATGCGATCAAACATATTAACCATGAGTTTATCAAGGAATTTACTGCAGAGATGATCCGCAAACGCGGGCAAGATTTCTATATCGTCGGTGAGTTCTGGAATCCCAACCTGGATGCTTGTCGTACCTTTTTAGATACAGTGGATTATCAAATTGACTTGTTTGACGTATCGCTTCACTATAAATTTCATGAGGCCTCATTGGCTGGACGCAATTTCGATCTTTCCAAAATTTTTGACGACACCTTGGTTCAGACTCATCCAACCCATGCGGTGACTTTTGTGGATAACCACGATTCGCAGCCCCACGAGGCGCTCGAATCCTGGGTTGGCGATTGGTTCAAGCCGAGCGCGTATGCACTGACGCTACTGCGTCGTGACGGATATCCCGTCGTCTTTTACGGCGATTATTACGGGATTGGCGGACCTGAACCGGTGGAGGGCAAAAAAGAGATTTTGGACATTCTGTTGTCAGCTCGTTGCAACAAAGCTTATGGAGAGCAGGAAGACTATTTCGATCATCCCAACACCATTGGTTGGGTTCGTCGCGGATTGGAAGAGTTTGAAGGCTCGGGTTGCGCAGTGGTCATCTCAAACGGAGATGACGGTGAGAAGAGAATGTTTGTCGGAGAGCATCGTGCAGGGGAAGTCTGGGAAGACCTGACCGGTAGTTGTGAAGATTCAATCACCATTGAGGAAGATGGCTGGGCTACGTTCCACGTCTGCGGCGGAGGGGTGTCCGTCTGGGCACTGTCTGAGCAGAATGAGGACTGCGGTGAAGACACTGTAGATGGCTCAAACTAGATGTTGAGAATCGCCAAAGTAATTGTTTGTGAATATTTGTAGGACAATGTCTCTGCATAAGTGATACGTAACAAGTAAAAAAGGTCGATATGATACAGCACTGCAACTATAAATAAACCACCTGAAACTGAACGGTATCTTCACTCGTCCAATAGTATCCAACGAGTGGAGGACGTTCAAACAGACGCGTTGCTGCGTGCTGATAGTTCAGGTGGTTTTCCCATTTTAGTAACTTATAGTTTGGAAGCAGCTCTGGAACTCTAACGATCTCAGGAAGCCTTATTTGCCTCCAAACAGGGTCCTTGGAATTCTAACGATCCCAGTGGAGCTTATTTTGCTGAAATTCGGTCAAAATGCTATCATTTACAGCGAATTCATCCAAATAACGCTTCTGGTGATCGTTAGAATGTAAAACCCTTCAATATACGTAAAATAAGGTTTCTGGTGATCGTTAACGTACAATGGAAACTTAAAACAGAGTGTACACTGATGGAATTTCCCCGCATTTATATAGTCAGGCCTCTACTCTAGCTACTTCCTAACGACTTATCTACTCTCAATCTACTCTACGCACATCCCACTTATGCTTAACTACAACAACCAACCAACCAACCATCCAACATATTCACTACTTACGTCACACACATGACAGAGATTATGTGAGATTAATATTAGAATATATGCTACAATAATCCAAATATAGGGAAAAGTTTATTTGAAATCTAGACTAGTTAGGTCGTCTCACTCGAATTTACAAGAGAATATCAATGATGGTGGACACTTTTATTAACGTATTAAGTATCATGCTAGATATGTTGTTCATATGGATGAGCGATAAGTTTCGATAAGGGAATATATGAAAGAGAGAAGGGAGTTAGCACTGGCATGCATCGTAGAACTAAAACCAATACAAAAACAAGGACAACACGTGCAATAACAAGAACTACAAGAACCAGAACTACAATAAACAGAACTACAAAAGTTAGAGCAAGAACGTCTCCCTTATGGCTTGTCCTCTATCTGCTTGTGATAGCAATAAGTTTGACGGCGTGCAATTTTGGCGTGGAAGAAGGGCCAAATAGAGAAGTTAAGCGCGCGGACAACTATACATTTAACACAGAACGCAGGGATATAACCCAGCGGGTAACAAAGGATCAGGAGAGTTTCAAAGGAGCCTTGCCAGGAGAGTATCATCTGGCTGCAACGGTGGATGTAAACCCTGACCGAGAATCTGGAGTGGATGGGATCACCTATGAGGTTATGATTGATGAAGTTCGCATGCCGATGATGAATGTCATTCAAACCTTCACTCTCGATCCCGATATGTTTCAAGTTATTGATGCAGCTGAACTATTCCATTCGAATGTGGGCAATACATATGAAACTACGTTGCGGCCGGATAAAGAGCCGCTGGGATTAGGCTTATCCAGAAGTTATGTTCTGAGACCCAAATCCGAAATTAGCGCAGAATATCTTCAGAACTATACTGATGTGTATGTCAAAATCTCATATGGACCAGAAGATCAGCGGGAAGAGGATTATATTCACCTTCAAGCCAAGCCATCTTCAAGAATGATTGAATATATGAAGTTTTGGGAGTGATGAGAATAACGGGGGAACGGAGGGCCAGGGATCGTCCTGCCCCCCTAATCTCTCATTCCCATGCCGATGATCTGTTCTATTTTGTAGGCCATAGCCCGTTTACTAATATGCCCCCAACTCAAAAGACTCCAGCGTGCCAGCCATGCGCAGATCACCCGCGTACGTACGGTTGAATGCTGCGCGCTTGTCCGCATCGGCATATTCATCATGATAATGCATCAGTACCGTTTTCCGTCTCACTTCAGCGGGTAGCTGCTCCAGATCCTTAAGTGACGTATGGGATTTGATCACCAGGTCATGCATATGGCATTCATGGAAAATGAGTTGCACATCGGGGGCGACCTCTTCCACTCGCTCACGATCCAGCGTGCTGTCTGCACTATAGTAAAAATAAGGCTTTGCCATCAGCCCGTTGCTGACCATGCCGGGAACATGCTGCGTGCGAAACGTCTCGAACTTGACCCCGCCAAGCTCAAAACTTCCGCCATCCGGTAGCGGAATCACATCATAATAGTCACTCATTGTACGCTCGCCGTCTGTTGTATACCGCATCCCTGGAGAAAGGATGTTCCACAGTGGGTCAACCAACTCTTCATGAATGAACAGGCGTGGTTTGCGGTCACCGACAATCTGTGCATAATAGCCGAGCATCTGAACCCCATTAATATGATCCTCATGTAGATGGGTGATAAACACATTATGAATACCTGTCATCGCGAATCCATATTCCTTGAGCGCTTTGGCATTGGATTCTGGAAAATCAATGACCAGATGTGTATCGCCGAATTCAGCGAGCATACTGTTGTGATGCTGTTCCACACTAAACATATCTCCTGTGCCTAGAAAAGTGATTTTCATCGCATTTCATCTCCTTGTTTGGCAAATGTAAGACCGCTGTAGGGTCAAGCTTCCATTGCAATAACCTGTACTGATTCTATCTTAGTATATCAATATTAATATTAGTAACATCAGTATTGATCTTTAAATCAGTATCATTGACGTTAAATCCAGTATACTGTGTTTCCAAGAGTGTGCCTAAACCAACCTTTTTTGAGAACGCTATCATTTTATATTGAACTTTAGGCGAAAACGGTGTAGCGTAAAGATGGAAAGTGAACCTAAATGAACGTAAACTCACCTAAAGGGAGCGTGCAAGGCGAATGAAATCTTTTCTGGATGAACAATTTTTACTTCACAATGAAACGGCGGTCAAGCTGTACGAGCAGTATGCAAAAGACATGCCGATTATGGATTATCACTGCCACCTCAGTCCTCAGGAAATTTACGAGAACAAAACATTTGGCAATCTGACAGAGGCCTGGTTGTACGGCGATCATTACAAATGGCGTCTGATGCGGGCTAACGGTGTTGAAGAGAAGTATGTGACGGGCGGTGAAGGGGTGACGGATTATGACCGTTTCCTTGCGTATGCCAAAACAGTGCCGATGATGATCGGCAACCCGCTGTATGCATGGTCTCACTTGGAATTACAACGTTATTTCGATGTACATGAAGTGCTTAATGAGACAAGCGCTCCAGCGATCTGGGAAAAAGTAAATGCCAAACTGACCGGCGAAGGCTTCGGTGCGCGTGATCTGATTACCAAATCCAATGTCACCGTGGTGTGCACCACCGATGATCCAACGGATTCTCTGGAATATCACCTCAAAATTCAGGAGATTGAAGGTTTCGATACAGCAGTTCTGCCGTCTTTCCGTCCGGACAAAGGACTGGAATTGAACCGGGATACTTTCATCGAGTGGGTAGGCAAGCTTTCACAGGTTGCGGGTGCGGAAATTACAGATTATGACTCATTCCTGGCTGCGCTGGAATCCCGCGTGGAGTTCTTCCATTCCGTAGGCGGCCGTGTCTCTGACCACGCACTGGATTATGTGCCGTATGCTGATGCAACTCGCGAGGAAGCGGCTGCTGCTTTTGCCAGAGCACTTGCGGGGGAGAAGGTTTCGCGCGCGGAAGAGGACGGATACAAGACGGTTACACTGACATTCCTTGGCAAGCTGTATGCAGAGCGCGGCTGGGTTATGCAGTTCCACATCAATGCAGCGCGTAACAACAATACGAAAATGTTCAAGAAGCTCGGGCCTGACACAGGGTACGATGCTGTGAATGATACGCCATTATCGGCGGCTGTTATTGGATTGCTGGATACGTTGGAGCAGCAGGATGCTTTGCCAAAGACAATCCTCTACTCCCTTAATCCAAGGGATAATGAAGTGCTGGCAGCCATTATTGGTAGCTTCCAAGGTGGAGGCGTACCAGGTAAAATTCAGCTTGGCGCGGCATGGTGGTTCAATGATACGAAGGATGGCATGCTTGCACAGATGAAGGCACTTGCAAATGTGGGGCTACTCAGCCGCTTTGTCGGCATGTTGACCGATTCCCGAAGCTTCCTCTCGTATACGAGACATGAATATTTCCGCCGCCTGCTCTGTAATCTGATTGGTGAATGGGCAGAACAAGGTGAAGCACCAAACGATATGGAGCTGCTCGGTCAGATCGTGCAAGGCATATCCTATAATAATGCTAAAGACTATTTCCCGTTTGCTGCTGTGCCGAAGAGTGTATCTGCTTCGAAATAAATATCGATTCAACAGATTTACGCTCTCCATTTCCTCGGTTTGTTCTTAAGCAAACGGAGGTAGGGAGGGCTTTTTTTTGTCTTGATGAAACAGGTGATCAAATAGCACTATAAGTTACTTGGAGAATGGATGCTTTTGACATGGATGAAATGATTGACATATACATAAGCTGATAATATACTTAGGTAACCTAATTAATTGATTAACTATTAAATTGGTCATCTATTAAATCGGTAGGCTATTAAATACAAGTCCTATCTAATAGACAGGCGTTGATTGTTTTACGGGACATGATGTTCCGATGAAGGAGGACGATGAGATGACTGGGATTGATCCAGTAGCCCAGAAGCTTTTATATTCCATTATGCAGTTTAACAAAGGCAAATGGAGACAACATAAGCCACATGGGCGCAATCACAATGAAATTATGGTACTCGCTTGTTTGCTTCATGGTGCACATCCAGGGGAGCGTATGGATTGGCGGGATAATCCGCCTGATTTCGAGAGCCATCTGAATCAGGAGCATCCGGGTTTAAAAGTGTCCGAAATTAGTGCATTAATGCGTGTGAAATCACCAACGATTACGCCCGTGATTCGTGGCCTAGAGGATGAAGGGCTGGTTGAGCGGACGATGGACCCCGAGGATCGGCGGGCGGTGCGGATTACAATTACAGATGCAGGCCGAGCAATTATTCGTGCAGCCCATGAAGAACGAATGGCTACCTTCAATAGACTGGTTGAACATCTGGGCGAAGAGGATAGTTTGCAACTGGCTGAACTGCTCAGCAAGGTGTATACCTTCTTTGATGCACAGGTTTCCGGTCACGATGAAGGGCATGAAAACGACAATAAAGCACCTGATACAGAAACACCCGAACAAGGAGATGATACGCCATGATGAAGTTATTTCGCATGTTAAAGCCCTATCGTATTCCGATTATTTTTATTTTGGCGCTCATCTTTCTGCAAACGATGGCGGAGCTGTACCTGCCAACGTTAATGGCTGATATCGTCAACCTGGGTATCGTCAAAGGTGATGTACCTTATATCTGGAAAATTGGCGGTTTCATGCTGCTGATTGCCATTGGCGGAACCACATGTTCCATTATCGCGAGTTATCTGTCTTCGCGCACAGCGGGCGGATTTGCCAAACAGCTACGCAGCCGAGTGTTCCGGCATGTTGAGAATTTCTCGCTGCAGGAATTCGACAAGCTTGGCACAGCTTCACTGATTACGCGTACAACCAATGATATTACACAGGTACAGAACGTATTAACGATGATGCTGCGCATGATGATTATGGCTCCGATGATGTGTATCGGGGGGATTTTCATGGCCGTTTCTCAGGACGCGAAGCTATCCACCATCTTCCTGGTTGTTCTGCCTGTACTTGCAGGAGCAATCGCCTTAATCGGTTCCAAAGGATTTCCGCTATTCAAGCAAATCCAGAAAAAGCTGGACCGGCTTAATCTGGTTCTGCGTGAACAGCTGACAGGTATCCGGGTTGTTCGTTCTTTTAACCGTGGCGAGCATGAGCGTGTTCGTTTCAACGGGGCAAATACGGAATTAAGAGATGCATCCATTAAGGTCAATGTCCTAATGGCGACAGTTATGCCAGTGATGATGCTGGTTATGAACTTTTCGATGATAGCCATTCTGTACTTTGGTGGTCTGCGTATTGATGGCGGTCATATGAACATTGGTTCCCTGATTGCCTTTGTACAATATGCGATGCAGATTATGTTCTCACTGATTATGGTGTCCATGATTTTCGTGATGATTCCAAGAGCATCAGCATCGGCTGAGCGGATCAATGAAGTACTGGATATGCAACCTGATCTGTCTGATCCTGCACAGCCTCGCACAATGAAATCGATGCAAGGAACGATTGAGTTTGACCATGTCACTTTCCGTTATCCGGGTGCAGAAAATGCTGCGTTGTCCGATATTTCGTTTACGGCTCGTTCCGGTGAAACGACAGCGATTATCGGCGGAACGGGTTCAGGCAAAACTACATTGCTGAGCCTCATTCCGCGTTTCTATGATGTGACCGAAGGTACTGTGCGTGTGAATGGAACCGATGTGCGGGAGCTTAAACAAGAAGAGCTTCGATCCAAAATCGGGTTTGTCCCGCAAAAAGCTGTCCTTTTTACCGGTACGGTTGCAGATAACATTCGGCAAGGTAAGGATGATGCGAGTATGGACGAAGTGATTCATGCGGCACGTACGGCCCAAGCCGAAAACTTCATCTCCGAGATGAAGGAAGGGTATGACAGCCTGATCGCACAAGGCGGGAATAATGTGTCAGGTGGACAGAAACAACGTTTGTCCATTGCACGCGCACTCGTTCGCCGTCCTGAAATTTATATTTTCGATGACAGTTTCTCGGCCCTTGATTTTAAAACGGATGCCAAACTTCGTGCTGCGCTCAAATCGGAAACGACGGAAGCGGCTGTGCTGATCGTAGCTCAGCGGGTAAGCACGGTTATGGATGCAGATCGTATTCTCGTTATGGATGAGGGTGAAATTGTCGGTTCGGGAACACATAGAGAGCTGCTGGAGAACAATGAAGTGTACCGCGAGATTGTATCCTCCCAGCTGACTGAGGAGGAGATCGCATGAGTGAACGTACAGCACCACGCAAAACACCGAGCAACCCAAGCGGACCAGGACATCCTGGCGGCGGAATGGGCATGCGGCCTCCTGTCGAGAAAGCGAAGGATTTCAAAGGCACACTGCGCCGCCTGGTTCAGTATCTTCGGCCACACAGCTCTCGTCTGATCTTTGTTTTGATCGCTGCCATTTTAAGTACCGTGTTTGGCATAATTAGTCCGAAGATTATGGCAGAGGGTACAGATATTCTTGCCCATGGAGCCATTGCGATTATGCAGGGTGTGCAGGGAGCCGGGATTGATTTCCCAGCCCTGATGCGAGTATTGTACCTGTTGCTTGGACTTTATCTGCTCAGTGCTGCTTTTGCGTATGTACAGCAATATCTGATGGCGGGTGTAGCTCAGCGGGTCGTCTATGATATGCGCGAGCAGATCAGTGCCAAGGTTGGACGTTTGCCACTGAAATATTTCGATTCCCGTACACATGGTGAGACGCTTAGCCGTGCAACCAACGACGTGGACAATATCAGTAACACGCTGCAACAAAGTTTGGCCCAGTTTATTACGTCCGTGGTGACGATTGTGGGTGTCATCATTATGATGCTGACGATCAGTCCATGGATGACGCTGATTACAATTTTGACTTTACCGCTTAGTGTCATTGTGGTTATGCTGGTGGCTTCCCGTTCGCAGAAACATTTTGCCGGACAGCAGAAGTCACTCGGTGAACTGAATGGTCATGTCGAAGAAATGTACACAGGCCACAAGGTGGTCAAAGCCTTTGGACGTGAGGAACAATCTGTACAGCAATTTGAGAAAGTGAATGAAGAACTGTATGCATCGGGTTGGAAAGCCCAGTTCATTTCCGGGATTATTATGCCCTTGATGAACTTTGTCGGAAACCTGGGATATGTGTTGATCTGTGTGGTCGGCGGGATTTTTGTTACTCGGGGTTCGATCTCCATCGGGGATATTCTGGCCTTTACACAATATTCTCGGCAATTCACACAGCCGATTAACCAGATTGCCAACATCTCCAACATTATTCAGTCAACGATTGCTTCGGCAGAGCGCGTGTTTGAACTACTGGACGAGGAAGAGGAAGTTCCAGAGGCCAAACAACCTGCAACGTTGCGTTACCCGACAGGGGCTGTAGCTTTTGAGACAGTGGATTTTGGCTATAAAGAAGATGAACTGCTCATTCGCAATATGAATATTAATGTTGCACCAGGTCAGACTGTAGCTATTGTTGGACCGACAGGTGCCGGGAAAACAACGCTGATTAACTTGCTTATGCGGTTCTATGAACTCCAGAGTGGCCGGATTACCATTGATGGCATTAACATTAAAGACATGTCCCGTGGTAATCTGCGCGGTCTGTTCGGTATGGTGTTACAGGATACGTGGCTGTTTAACGGTACAATCCGGGATAATATTGCGTATGGACGGGAAGGCGCAACGGAAGAGGAAGTGGTTAAAGCCGCTGTAGCTGCCCATGCTGATCATTTCATTCGCACACTGCCGGACGGTTACGATACGATTTTGAATGAAGAGGCGTCCAATATCTCTCAAGGTCAGAAACAACTGCTGACGATTGCGAGAGCGATTCTGGCGAACCCGTCCATCCTGATTCTGGATGAAGCAACCAGTAGCGTTGATACACGGACCGAGGTCTTTATCCAGAAAGCGATGAATGAGCTGATGCAAGACCGTACAAGTTTTGTTATCGCTCACCGTTTGTCTACCATTCGTGGTGCCGATCTCATTCTTGTCATGGATCATGGTAACGTGATTGAGCAGGGCAATCATGAGGAACTGATGGCGAAGCAGGGCTTCTATGCGGATCTGTATAACAGTCAGTTTACGGAGCAGCAGCCGCAGGCGATCTAACAGACTAGAGTGGATATCTAAAAGGCTGTCAGGACCCGTCAGGATTGTCTAGAACCATAGTTTTTTGGAAAAATAGAACCTCCGCCACGGTGCTCTTCGCACCTCTGGTGTAACATAAATCCAAACAAACGGGACGTCGCAGTCATTGCACTGCTTCGTCCCGTTTGTGTTATCACTGCTATGCCACAACGTTTTCCTGCGGATAGATGTTGTGCCTTGTCCCGCCAGCCATGTTCGCTTGCAGATATGCAATGTATGGAAGACAATTTAACGTACTATTTAAGCCTTGGTCTCCACAGGAAACCCTTCTTACCTTCGCTGGTGCTCTGATGGTCCTGTTTGATTTCCTCTTCCAAATCTGGATGAGGATTCGTTTCATGTTCTGTCTTGTCCTGCAACTCTCCCTCAAGAGCATGGCGGGTAGCTTCCTCCAGTGATGCCGTTGCCGGTTCACCAGGCAGGCCTTCGCGCTGTTCAATCATACGTTTAACCACTTCATAACAGTCGTCGATATGTTTGTTGCCCACATACCGCATGGCAGTGAAGCTGAGAGCTGCGGCGAGACCTTGCCCCGCAAACGGAACAAACTTGGCGACCGATTTAGTCGCTACTCGTACACCCACCCGTTTGAGCACCTGAACGACCAGTTCCTTCGTGACCATGCGGCCGATGATTTTACTCCCGATCGACATCACAAATCCGTAAATCATGGACTTCGTCTCAGGGTCCATGCCGTCGAGCTGTTTTTGAGATAATCCGAATTTATTGTTAATGGCAGGTAACAGCTGCATCAGCATGCCCACATCAGCGATGACATCTGTACCGGGAAGAGGTACGAGTGTGGAGCCAGCAGAAGCGGTTGCTCTTTTGCGAACCATCGTACGGCATTCCTTGCGAACTTGCTCTAATTGCTCCATTGTAGCTGGAATCATAGGGAATTCCTCCATTCGTGTATAGTGTACATATAACCGTTTTGAAGCGAATTGAATGGGTTGCTCCCGCGAAGTTGTTGCTTATATCTCATAGGTTGCGGAGGAACCTTTTTTCTCATGCATACATCCGGTTAAAGCAGGTAATGGCTATAAGACCGGAGATGCGAAACCATGATAATAAAGGATGGTAATCATGTGGCTCCAGACAGAACAGAAGCTTTATTTTTATAAAATAAAATACAACTCACGTTGCCAAAAATGAATGAAAGTAGCTTGTCCTGTACAGCTATCTGGTATTACGCATGAACAACAAAAACGATGCATATTCCGTCTGTCGCTTCTTCATATGAAGTTTCACCTTCACAACCACGGTTCGCATGTCACGATCATGCGCTGAGCCATGGTTTTGTTTATCACTTCAACCTTTTTGGGTAAAGGGAAACAAGCATTGGAATGGAGGAAAGCAGCATGGAATGGAATAAAGCCTTGTTAATACATCATCTTCATGCAGGGAAAGCCAACCGGGAGAATACATTAGGTCTGGTCACAGGCGTACTTGCTCCAGCTATTCATGAATTGGTCGTGGTTCGTACGGATGAACCGGGTGAAGGAGAGAAGCTGTGCCGGAAGCGCGGGGAAGAGTTCGATGTGGTGTTTATTCTAGGCGGCGATGGTACGGTGCATGAGTGTGTAAACGGGCTGGCATCCTTGCAAAATCCTCCACAGATCGGCGTACTTCCAGGCGGTACATGTAATGATTTTGCACGATCACTTGGGATTTCCCCGGATGCGGAGACAGCAGCACAAGAGATGCTGTCAGGTCGAGTTATCTCGGTGGATGTGGGACGAGCAGATGATCGGGTGTTTACGAACTTTTTCGGAATAGGGCTCATCAGTGAGGCTTCACAGAACATTAACGAGAATTTAAAAGGGGCGCTCGGCAAAGTCAGTTATTTCATCAGCACACTCCAGACGATAACCCGTTCCGATCCATTTCAGTATGAGCTAGAGATCGATGGAGAGCGGACAACAGGCGAAGCGGTGATGATCTACGCGGCGAATGGACGTTTTCTGGGCACGAATGCGTTACCTTTTGCTCCGGATGCGTTGCAGGATGGTAAGTTGGATGTGCTTATTATTCATGAGACAGGCATTCCACTTCTGCGTGAGGTGCTTTCACATAAGCCAGAGGGAGAATGGCAACCGCGGAATGAGAGTATTTCCTACTTCAAGGCGTCGACGTTGAAAATAAAAACAGATGTACCGATGCTGGCCGATACGGATGGCGAATTGTACATGGAGACACCCGCCGAGCTGTCGGTGCTGGCGGGTCATCTGCATTTCCTGACCGGGGCGGAGGAATAACCTCCCCGGTTTTTGTATTTTTTGCGTGAACTCTATCATTTGTCTATTTTCAGATGTTTCTCCCGGAACTCATGCTCAAGAATGCTCATCAGAATGGCATCATGATACTGGTGATTGTAGTACAACATGTCCCGCTTCACGCCTTCACGCTGGAAGCCGAGCTTCTCATACGTATGAATGGCGCGTTCGTTAAACGCAAAGACATCCAGTTCGATCCGATGCAGATTGGCAATGCCGAAGCCGTAGTCCAGCATAAGTAGCAAGGCTTCACTACCATATCCCTTGCCTTGGTTAGCTGGCTGATCAATGGCGATGCGAATATGTGCACTGCGATTTTTGGCATGCATGTCCATCAGGGCGACATCGCCGATGATTTCGTCTGTGTTTTGTAATGCAATAAGCAGGTTCAGGCGTGAGTCGTCTTGAGCTAAACTCTCTACATACTTTTCAACCTGAGAACGGATAAAGCTCGCTTGAGTTCCTGTTTGTTTACGCATTTCGGGCTCAAACAGGCTTGGATAGTAAGCATCCACATCGGTGATATCGAATGGGCGCAGGTAAATGCGTTCGGTCTGCATGAGTTTGGCGATGCGATTTGTAGATGTAGGGTGTGACATAGGTTTGTTCTCCTCCTGATCTATTCAAGCAAACTTGCGGGGCCTGTAAGGCATATAGCGTGTTGTTTCGCCTGAATATTGTTTGTAAGTCCTTACTTCTGACATGAGTATATCCCAATACTGTATACTTCCAAATATACAGTTTTAACAAAATGAAAAGGACAGATGGAGTGAGTCAGTTATGATGCAATTACCTAAACTTGATGAGCACGACAGTGTACCCGTCTATATTCAGCTTTCGGATCATATCAAACGGGAGATTTTCCGCGGGGAATTGGTGGAACACAGCCGCCTTCCTTCTGTACGAAAATGGGCAGAACTGCTGGGCATAAGCACAACACCAGTGGAAGCGGCATACCAGCAACTTATTGCGGAAGGATACGTATATAGCGAGCCGCGAAGAGGTTACCGCGTTCGAGCTGTTGTTGAAGGTTATCACGATATGTTACTGGGGAAGTCCGATATACATACGGCAGAAAATGAAAAAGGGGTTAACTATGCCCGTACAAATAACAAACAGGGTCAGGCAGGCTCTACAGTAGTATCACCAGATTTACTGAGCTTGCGTCCGGTGACGAATGTTACCTATGATTTTCACATGTCGCATAATGATTTTAGCCTGTTTCCTTATATGAAATGGCAGCAGTACGCGAACCGGGTTTGGCGTGAAGAATCAAGAGGTCTATTATTTTACGGAAACCCGCAGGGTGAGTGGGGACTGCGCAATGAAATTGCGGCCTATCTAGGACAATTTAGAGGAGTTCGTTGTATACCTGAGCAGATTGTAATAGGTGCAGAGCAACATCTGCTCATGTCCTTGCTTACACAGACTTTGCTTCGCAAAGGTGGGGTTAGATCAATTGCCGTGGAGAACCCCGGGTATCGCCTGTTACCTGGAACCTTTCGGAATTATGGATATGAGATTATCCCAATCTCACTGGACAGCGAAGGCATAAATCTGGATGAACTGGATCAGGCAGATGTGTCACTGGCTGGTGTATCCCCGTCGCATCAGTTTCCCATGGGTATGCCGATGCCCATCAGCCGCAGACTCGCCTTGCTGGACTGGGCGGAACGTTCCGGGGCCTATCTGATTGAGGATGATTATGACGGCGAATTCAGATATTCCGGTCGTCCTATTTCTTCGATGCAGGGACTGCGGGAGAACGCACCTGTTATCTACATGGGAGGATTCTCTCAGGTGCTTGCCCCTGCTTTTTGCGTGCATTACATGGTTCTCCCGAAGGAACTCGTTCCTCATTTTGGCGAGGTTTATCGAACGGTTCTGTTCGAACAGTCAGCTTCACGTCTGCATCAGCGGACATTGGAGTTATTCATGCGGGAAGGAGAGCTGGGTAAACATATTCGTAAAATGCGCAATCTGTATAAACGCAAACATGACCTGACTGTGCAGGCCATTCAGCAGCATTTCGGCGATCAACCAGGAATTGAACTTAAGGGCGAACACGCCGGATTCCATCTGGTCTTAAGGCTGATTAACCCGAATCCAGCCGACAATATGGTGGCTAAGGCGTTAGAGATGGGTATACGTGTGGCCTCGACGGAGTATCTGTGGGCAGACGGAAGTGCTCCTGCTGACGGCAAAAGAGAGTTTATCATCGGATTTGCCGGCATTGAAGCAGAGAACATCGAGCCAGGCATCGCCGCGCTGGCGCGTGTATGGGAGACTATCTGTTGATTTAAGTCAAGGTTACACTAGCCATTCGGTCGATTTAACGATCACTGAAACCTTACTAAATGTTCTCCAGATGCGCACATGGGTAAGTTGTGTTTACACGTCTAATCATCCTATGGATGTTTAACTGCTCCGTTCAAAAAGAGTCCGACGAGTTCCTCGGCCAGTTCGGCAATCGTATCGTGCATACGGCGTACATCTTCACGGTTGGCTAACATCAACAGGGACGTGAAGGCCTGAGCAAGCAACAAGGGGTTGGCTTCTCTCAAATACCCGTTGTCCATCTCACGCTGGAAATGTGTAGCGAGAACTTCGAAGATACGATGTTCTGCATCCCGAATCTGAGCAAACTGGTCGGCATTCAGATACGTTTCGGCTTCACGCATCATCGTTTCCGTATCCACATGAGACTGTTGCATCTTGGCAGCCGCCACGTTGACCAGCCGTTCGTACAACGTGCCGGGTTCTTCAAGCCGCAGTGTTGTCTGCTGCATACCCATCGCCATCATACGGGTAATGGCTATGGTGAACAGTTCCGGTTTGCTCGAAAAATGATAATAGATCGATGCTTTGGTCACCTGACATAACGAAGCGATCTGCTGAAGGGAAACGGCTTCGTATCCGTATTCCATAAACAGCCGTGAGGCCGTCATTAGGATGTTATTGTAGGCGGAAGCTTGATCTGTACCTGTTTTGGGTCTGCCTGGAGCACGCGTCGGGCGTGCTTCTTTTCTTGTTTTTTTGTTCATCATACTCGACCTCATTTACGGATAAAATACGTATTGTGACTTTTCAAAAAATTAGGGATTGCATAATTAACCTTCCGGTATATATAATTAACTCGATTATATTATGACCCATGGTTCATTTCCATGCCATGACATTAATTTAAAAGCTATTTTTGATAAAAAGATTTCTCGTATGAGTTGAACTATATATTTTGCACAGCTACTTTCCAGGTTATTCTGTCATCGAAGTGTCTGTGCAAACCATCTTTCTGTTCAACTTATATGGATTAAAACAAAACTAGGGAGATGAATAGACCATGCAGGAAGGTTCAGGTTATGGCCGCTTCGTAGCGGGCAAACGAAGTAAATGGGTGACACTGCTCGTATGGATTATCATTGCGGTTGTACTTGGTCTGGTGTGGCCCGCAGTAAATCAGCGTGAGACCAACAACGCACAAGATTTAAGTGATTCGAAACCATCTGTACAGGCCGCTGCTTTAGCGAAAAAGGAATTCCCTGGCGGCGAGGGCTTACCCGCGCTGATTGTCTGGCGTAACTCTGCCGGACTCACAGAGGATCAGATCCAGCAGATTCAGGCGTTAACCGAGCGATTGGATCAAGACCCGGTGGAGCAGCAACAGTCGGTTGTACCGCTCTATCAGCTGCCACCGCAGGCGATTAAAGGTCAGCTTTCGGAAGACGGAAGCACCATCGTCATGCCGCTGTTTTTCAACAAAGATGCCGATTCAGAGCAACTGAAGGCAGGTGTCGAAGGGTTAGAGGAGAAAACAAAAGCCATCTTCGGCATGAATCCATTTGATACGGCTATAGATACTGAAGGCAAGTTAATTGCACGCGTAACTGGACCAGTGGGCATATCGATTGATGCAAGCGGATTGTTCTCATCCGCCGATGTGTCTCTGCTCATCGCAACTGTCGTGCTTGTACTCGTGTTGCTCTTGCTGATCTACCGTTCACCGGTGTTAGCGATTATTCCGATTATTGCCGTAGGCTTCGCCTATATGGTCACTAGTCCGATTCTAGGATTTATGGCGGATCAAGGCTGGATTACAGTTGACGCCCAGTCGATCTCCATCATGACTGTATTACTCTTCGGAGCAGGTACGGACTACTGTCTGTTCATGATCTCCAGATACCGTCAAATTCTCTATCATGAGCAGGATAAAAAGAAAGCTATATTCCAAGCGATTACCGGATCATCCGGCGCGATTGCGATGAGTGGATTTACGGTTGTCGCAGCTCTACTCGTATTGCTGTTAGCTGAATACGGTGCATATCATCGTTTTGCCGTGCCTTTCAGTCTGTCCATCTTCATCATGTTTATTGCAAGCCTGACACTGGTTCCGGCGCTACTTGCCATTTTCGGACGTGGATCATTCTATCCATTCGTTCCACGTACTCACGAGATGGAAGTGGAGCGGGCGAAGAAAAAAGGCAAACCGGCTCCGGCTCCGCGTAAAGTCCGTGAAAGCTGGATCGGACGCATCGTAACGACTAAACCTTGGACGGTTTTGGCGATTACGGTAGTGCTGCTCGGTGGACTAGCTGCATTTTCAACTCAGGTGAAATTTACGTACGACTTGTTATCTTCCTTCCCGGAAAATGTACCTTCCCGCGAAGGCTTTAAGGTCATTGGGGAGCAATTTTCGCAAGGAGAGCTCGCTCCAGTTAAAGTGATCGTGGATGCCGGGGGCAAAGAGACAGATCTGAAAACACGTCTCGAATCACTGGATTATATCAGCAAGGTGGGAGACCCGCAGCAAGGCACGGAGAATGCCAACATTACGGCGTATAACGTAGAGTTCAATCTCAATCCTTACTCCATTGAAGCGATGCAGCATATTCCTGACTTGCGAGCTACGGCCGAAGCGGCATTGAAAGATGCCGGAGTTACTAACTTCGATCAACAAGTCTGGATTGATGGACAGACAGCTGAACAATATGATATCGAAGTCGCTGGAGAGCGGGATGCAAAGATTATTATTCCGGTCGTGATCGGTATGATTACGCTCTTACTGCTGCTCTATCTGCGCTCGGTTGTTGCGACCGCATACCTGATTGTCACTGTAGTCCTTTCGTATTTCTCCGCACTGGGCCTAGGCTGGATCATTATCCACTATGGACTTGGAGCAGAAGCGATTCAGGGAGCCATCCCGCTGTACTCCTTTGTCTTCCTCGTAGCACTCGGCGAGGATTATAACATCTTCATGATCTCAAGCATCTGGCAGAAACGCAAAACGATGCCGCTTCGCCAGGCGATTAGAGAAGGTGTAGGCGAGACGGGTTCGGTCATTACCTCTGCAGGTCTGATTCTGGCGGGTACGTTCGCCGTTCTGGCAACCTTGCCGATTCAGGTGCTGGTGCAGTTCGGGATTATTACCGCGGTAGGTGTTATGCTCGATACGTTCCTGGTTCGTCCGTTCATGGTGCCAGCGATTACAGCGTTGCTGGGCAAATGGGCTTTCTGGCCAGGCAAGTATACGGAGATTGCCGAGAAGCAAGAGAAGAAACCAACCCGATCCCTGTAATTCAGGAGGAGGGGCAGATGGACGGCGGGGCTTGATGCCCGTGGTCCATCTTTCTTTTTACCAGAGGCGAGAGCCTTGGGTTTGTATGTCTGAGATGGAATGGATAAGCTGGTAAAAATGCGCAGGGGATGCTATAGATACGGGATTCTTTGGGTGTGGAAGGTTTACTCGGCTTAGGGTTATGGGACATAATAGAAGAAGCGTCGGCCTTGAGCAGACGGACAAGTTCACATCAATGGGGTAACCAGAGGAAGGATGAAAGCAAGCATGACGAACAAACTGAATGTGTATTTCAATCATGACGGCGGCGTGGATGATCTCGTATCGCTGTTTATGCTTCTGCAAATGGACAATGTAAACGTAACCGGTGTATCGGTTATTCCGGCAGACGGATATTTGGAGCCGGCAACCGATGCGAGCCGTAAAATTATCGATCGTTTCGGGACGTATTCTATTGAAGTGGCTAAATCCAATTCCAGAGGAAAAAACCCGTTTCCAGCTGCATGGAGACTGCACTCATTCTATGTAGATGCACTGCCTGTGCTGAATGAATCCGGCAAAATGGAAGCACCGCTCTCCGCTATTCCTGCACATCAGCATCTGATTGAGAAAGTACGCAATACTGAAGGCAAAACGCTGTTGTTGTTCACAGGCCCGCTGACGGACCTCGCGCGTGCGCTGGACGAAGCACCGGACATCGAAGAGAAAATCGACAAGCTGGTATGGATGGGCGGTACATTTGAACGCGGAAACGTAGAAGAGCCGGAGCATGACGGTACGGCGGAATGGAACGTATTCTGGGACCCGGAAGCAGCTTATCGCGTATGGCAGAGCGGCATCCAGATTGATCTGGTCGCACTCGAAAGCACAAACAAAGTACCTCTTACACCCGCAGTCCGTAACCGCTGGGCAGCAGAACGCCGCTTCGAAGGTGTGGATTTCCTGGGGAACTGTTATGCAGGATGTCCGCCACTGGTGTACAGTGAAACCAATTCCACGTATTATCTGTGGGATGTGTTGACTACGGCTTCCGTAGGTCGCGAGGACATCGTGAAGAAAAAAACCGTGAATTGCATCGTCATTCCGGATGGCCCGAGCCAAGGCCGCACGGTGGAGCAGGCGGACGGACGTCCGGTGCAACTGGTCTATGATACAGATCCGGAAGCATTCTTCACATACATGACTGATTTGGGGAAAAAAGCTGCTCCGCAGCGTTACTAATGATCGGCAGCCGTAGGGCTGACCTTCATGTAAGATTAAAAGACCTTTCTACGATACGCATCAAAGATACTAATCGGTAGAAAGGTAAGAGCTAAAGAAAGCCGCAGGCTGTGTTCCGATGATCGGGAAGAACCCCGATGATGTGGATCACGGCCATGCGGCTTTTTGGTGTGGAGCAAGCGGGCACCGAACTAGATCTTAAAGCGGCTGATCAGGCCATTCAGCTCGCTGGATAAAACACGCAGCGACTCGGCGGAGTCACTGATCTCGCCCATGGATTGCAGCTGCGTTTCGGCAGCCTGAGATACCTTCTGGATGCTGGATGATGATTCTCGCGAGATGTGTTCCATGTTGTCAATGGATGCCGACACTTCCTCTGAGCTTGCTGACAGCTGTTCAGAAGCTGCGGACACTTCATGCAGGCGCTCGTTGATCGTTTCAATGCCGCCATGAATGGAGGAGAACGATTGACCTGCTTCTTGCACAACAGTCAGACCGGATTGCACGGCTGTAGTGCTTGCCGACATATGTTCCGCAAGCAAAGAGGTCTGACGTGTCATCTCGGCAATCAACTCGGCTACATGTTGTGAAGATTGCTCGGATTCTCCTGCAAGCTTGCGGACCTCGGAAGCGACTACGGCGAAACCATTACCGTGTTCACCTGCACGGGCTGCTTCAATACTGGCATTGAGTGCGAGCAGATTCGTCTGTGAAGCAATATTTTTCATCAAGTGGGCAACCGATTCAATCTGGCTGGAGTAATCTGTAAGCTGGGTCGTCGATGCGACCATCTGTACGTTGGCCTGATGAATCCCGTCCATGCTGCGGATGGCTGTATCCAGCTTCGCCTGTCCTTGAAGGGCAGCATTCGTTGTCTGCTGTGATACGTCGGCAACTCTGGAAGAAGAATGAGCAATATGCTGCATGCTACGTGTGATTTCTTCCATGGCTACAGTGACTTCTCCAGCGCGTACCACCTGTTCGGAAGCCCCCTGTGCAGTATGATTCGTGTGCTCTGCAATCCGCTGACTGGCCTCGGCCGTTGCCTGGGAATGCCGGGATACACCTTCTGCGGCGTGAAGCAGGGAATCCGAGCTTTGGCGAATGCCCGTCATGACTTGCCGGGTATCCGTGACCAGGTGTTTGAACTCGGAAGCGAGCTGGCCAATTTCGTCTTTGCGTCCAAGCTCCACGTTGACGGTGAGGTCCCCTTTTCCCACTTCGGTAATGAGCTGTTTCAGCTTCACCAGTGGCCTTGTTAGATAACGTGCGAAAATATACACCAGCAATACACTGAGCAATACAATCGCCAGCGCTGTCCAGACCATCGTGATGCGGTTGCTCGACATGAGTGCATAGACAGCGGTAGAGTCCAGATCTGCGCCTACAATACCTAACATCTTGCCATCTGATCCATGAATCGGTACATAAGCGGTAATCGTAGCCCCGTAATCTTCATCCCGAGTAAGCTCTCCGCGAACCGATGTGTCTTGTGCAAAGGCTTGAAGCATGCCATCGTACAGTGTTTCCTCTTTTGTACCGTATGGGGAAAAATCATCCTCGGCTACATCCGGCGCGGCCCCGTCTACCACGTAATAATACGCAGCCTTTCCACTTTCCTCGCGTGTGCCAAGTGTGTACAAATATTTGAGTCCGTTGGCTTCACGCAACTGGCTAAGTTGTGCGCGCAGCGTATCGTAATACGCCGTTTTGTCCTGCCCCGTGCTGAGTGGAGCATACAGTGTCGTATCGATCAAAGCGGCTGCCCGTTCAGCTACAGCCTGTGCCTGCATCCCCATGGATTGTTCAACCAATTGAGCAGATGCCCGATACATCGTGATGCCTAAAATGGCCCCAGCAGCCAGCATCAAACAGGAAAAAAACAAAAAAATTCGCATAAACAAACTATTCATCGTTCCAATTGCTCCCCCTTGTGAGCGTATATGTTATGTATGCATTTCTACTTCAATTTATCGGCATATGATTGGGAAAGGATTAGGGGAGGGGGCGGAAGTTGACGCTGGTATGTTATGTCGCCGTGTCCTGTTGCGTTCAGTTGTGGGGTCTAACAATCCTGAGAAGCGCTAATTGCTCCTTTTTTGAACAGTTGAAAATGTAACGATTCCTGAAAGACCTTATTTTGCTCAAAAGGATTTTTTTTGAGCTTAAGCACTCCTTTTTCAGAAGATAAGGTTTCTGGAGATCGTTACATTTAAATTTGCTAAGCTACATTGTTCCGCCGCCTTGGCGAATGGATGGCGGGATCTTCTCAGGCCCCTGATTGATGTAACGATGGATAAACGTACCTACCTTGGCATCATCAAACTTGTCCAGCTTCATTGTTTTGGTCCAGGCGGTCACAACGACCTCGCTACCGTCAGGAATATCTTTGTTGGGTACGGCAAGAATGCCTGACCCGGCTTGGCGAAATTTTGCGAGATATTGGAGATGTTCCTTCAGTTCATCACTGGCATTTTCACGATAATAGATGATGATGTCCCCATGCTCCATGTTGTGAACCAGATAAGGATACCCGGGAAAGTCGGTATAAAAGCCAAATTGGATATCATGTGGATTATGTGGCCCCGAGGTTGGTATTTTCATTTCATACTGGATCGGCTCCTCGGTATGGGTAGCTCCATAATATTTGTCATCCGTCACATCGATGGTTGCATTGTTCGGGAGGTCGGCTACATCGTATGTCTTTCCGGCACCTTGAAGGAAAAATACGCCGAAGGCTACGATGGATACAGCGATCAAGGCATGTGCTGTGAGCCGGAGCGAGCGGCTTTTCTTCTGAATAGCTGCTCGCTCATTCTTTTTCATGTGGCTAAGAATTTTGCCGCGTGTACGTGATGCCCAGATATAGGCGGCAATCGAGAGTAGCAGCAGGGCGGCTCCAACAATCAGCCATAGATATGAGGTCCCCGTTTGTTGTTCCATTTGCATATGATCCATGTGGGTCATGTCCATTCGAATTCCTCCGCTTTCGTCAACAAATAATGAATAGTTACACTACATATTGTAGTGTTAAAGGTGAAGCAACATAAAGAAAACATACAGACAAGCTAATAAACATTAAAAACCAAGCAAGAAACAAAGAAAAAACAGTAGAGCAAAGTGACTTCAACTAAATGCTGGCTCATATAAGTAAATACAAACATATTTTTTTACACTACACATTATAGTGTATGGAATATGATCCGCGCAATGTTGCCTTTCGCAAATGAAAAAGACTCCCTCCACAATCGGGGGAAGTCTCCATTTCAGCAATCTTAAGTAAAAGAAACGAATTTACAAGCGTCCAAACGGCGAGAATAACGGGCTAAGTAAGCCAGCTATAGTCGAAAATAACAAACGGTACATTAAGTAAAACAATACAGCATTCACAATCAACACGCTGTACGTGCTGTCAATGGCAGCTTTGGTCCGATTGAGCGGATGCTGGAACAGCACCGTATTCATCGCAACAAACACCATAATATACGACAGCACCAGTAGGGAGATCGCGAACGAGTAGGAGATCACAATCATCAAGTTAGCGAGCAGAAGCGTAGCGATTGCAGGGACCAGCAAGGTTCCGAACTGGGCAACCAGAATTTTGGGACGGAACGTAATCCGTTCCAGCTTAAGTACACCATAGATGAGCGCAACAGCAGCAACCAGAATAATAGCTGAAAACAGGAGCGGGCGCAAAAATCCGCTAACAAATATGCCTTCCGCACCGAGGCGGCCAAATGTGATCAGAACATATGTAGAGGTTAATACAGCAAACAATGCCATCGTTAGCCACCCATTCAGAGCATGCTGTTCACCGACGGTTTTCATCGATTGATACGGACGAGCCAGTACGCTGAGGAAATAGGTCAGGTATTGTTTGCTTACTTCTTTGGCTTGCTGTACTTTTTCATTCTGAACGAAGTTGTTCCACTGATTTCCTGCGCTACCTTGGTTAGTATCGTGATCAGGAGCTTCATGATTACTGGAATGTACCGTTGCTGTTTCTTTTACAAGCGATGGTACAGGTGAAGCCGAAGAAGAGCGTGTAGGTTCTGGTTGATGAGAAGCAGATTCCTTGTTGCTGGACCAATGCGTGTATTCCGAGTCAGCGGAAGCTGAATCTGTGCGTGTTACGGAATCCACAGGATCAGAAGAAGCATGGGTTCCCGTCAGGTTAGAGCCGCACTTCTCGCAAAACTGGGCATCTCCATTTTCATGATTACATACTTGGCATTTCATGTTCATAAGCCTCCAATTTCTTAAATTATGGAACAAGTTAACATTGTGTCTCATTTTAACGTTCTATGACGAACTTTGTCTATGGATCGCAGAATTAAATACCCAAAATAAACCTAATGAAACAGGAGTAATAACCTGCCATATTTTCATATTGACATAAAGATGGGGCGGAATTATGATGTCATTATCGAAATTGATAATCATTATCAATTAAAAGCTAGGGTCAAGGGCGATATTTGTATGTCTGCTCGACGTTCCTGTATCGGTAAAGGATTGTTTGAAGGGTTTGTTGCCTAATTACTGCGTTCATAGGGGAGTGTTCGTGTTGAGAATGAGAAAAAGTGTGACTTTGCCAGCTGTCGTGATGGTGACTTCGGTTTTGCTTGCAGCGTGTGGCAATGATGGAGCGGCTTTGAACAAGGCATCTGAGAAGACAGCTGTAACGAGTGAAGCTCAAACAGCATCTCAGGATACAAGCAAGGGAGGCCAAGAGGCCACTGTTGCAGATTACTCTGTTGCGGTAGAGGGATATCGTACATTTGCCGTAGAGCAGATTGATGCGTTTGTGAAGGAAACCGAGAAGTTTACGGATGCGGTGAAGGCTGGAGACTTGGAAAAGGCCAAGTCGTTATATGCCCCGGCACGTATGTATTATGAACGGATTGAACCGGTAGCGGAGGCGCTAGGTGATCTGGACCCTAACATTGATGCACGTGATGGTGACGTTGAAGCTGCAGACTGGCGTGGTTTTCACCGAATTGAGAAAGCATTATGGGCAGACAAAACAACCGACGGCATGAGCGAATATGCAGACACACTGCTCAGTGATGCGAAGCTGCTACGGGCTAAAGTGGAAACGATGGATATCGATGCAAGTCTGATGGTCACGGGTGCGGTCGAACTGCTGAACGAAGTATCTTCCAGCAAGGTGACCGGGGAAGAGGAGCGGTATTCGCATACGGATCTGTATGATTTTGCGGCCAATGTAGAAGGAGCACGCGAGATTTACAACTTGCTGAAGGATGATCTGGCATCCAAGGACAAAGAGTTGAACCAACAGATTGCGGATCGATTCGATGCGCTGGAGAAAGAACTGGCTCCGTTCAAGGAAGGTGACGGGTACGTTTCTTACAAGAAGTTGAAGGATGAGGATGTGCGCAAGCTAAGCCAGAATCTCGATGCGCTCGCGGAGCCGCTGTCCAATATGGGACAGGTACTGGGAGTGTAGAACGATGACGGAGAACAAGCAGGATTCGCTGAAAAAGCCGTTGTCACGGCGTGAGATGTTGAAGCTGACCGGCGTAGCCGGGCTTGGTCTGCTTATTGGTGGGGGCGGCGCAGGCGGACTGATGGCGCTGGGCCGCAAAGGCTCTTCTGTCGCCGCTGTAGAACCTGCGGCGGCTGATAAGGGATTGCCTTTCTATGGCAAGCATCAGGCAGGTATTATTACGCCCGCGCAGGATTTTATCTGCTTTGCGGCGTTTGACGTTACCGCAGGCAGCGTGGAAGAGCTTCGCCGTCTGTTCCGGGACTGGACGGCAGCCTCGGCTGCCATGGCTTCCGGACAGATGATCGGCGAGCACAACACCACGCTGAATACGCCCCCCACCGATACGGGGGAGGCGGCAGGCCTGACACCGTCACGTACCACGTTGACGTTTGGTGTGGGGCCGTCTTTGTTTGACGGGCGCTTCGGCTTGAAGGGACCGAAGCCGCGGGGACTGCGCGACCTGCCGGCATTTGCCGGGGATGCGCTGGACCCGAAGTGGTGTGGTGGCGACCTGTGCGTGCAAGTCTGCGCAGACGATATGCAGGTCGCCTTCCATGCGATCCGCAACCTCGCGCGTATTGCGCGAGGGCATGCGGTGCTGCGCTGGACCCAGGAGGGCTTCCAGCGCACAGGCCGAGCCGCCCCCGCGGGTGGAACACCGCGCAATCTGCTCGGCTTCAAAGACGGCACCGGCAATCCGGATACTACGGATGCCGTTCTCATGGACCAGACCGTCTGGGCGCAGCCGAGTGACGGTCCGGGGTGGATGGCCGGCGGCAGCTACATGGCCGTCCGCCGGGTGCGCATGCGTGTGGAGGTCTGGGACCGCTCCACCTTGAAGGATCTGGAGGCGACGTTTGGTCGCCACCGTGATAGCGGCGCGCCGATTGGCAGCCGTGGAGAATTCGACCCGGTGGATCTGCAGGCGAGATCCACCGATGGACAGCCCTTAATCCCGGCAACATCGCATCTGCGGCTCGCCAAGGGAGACGGGAGTCAACAGATCTTGCGCCGCTCGTACTCGTATTCGAGCGGCCTCGATGCCAAAACAGGCCAGCTCGACGCAGGCTTGCTATTTATTAGCTACCAGCGGGATATGGACAAGCAGTTTATCCCCATCCAGACACGGCTGGCGAAGAGTGACAAGCTGAATGAATATACGGTGCATGTGGGTAGTGCCGTCTTTGCCTGTTTCCCCGGATGCAAACAGGGTGGATATATCGGGGAGATATTGTTCTGATGATGCGGCGAAGCGGATATACAGGCATCGTTCGAGAGGAGCATGGCCAACATTCAGGCAGCGAGCAGAGGGGGAGCGAACCACGGATGAAGACCAACGGCACATCTACCACAGCCACATTTTCATCCGTTAGGGAGCACAGCAGAAGATGTCTGCTGCGTGTTTCATTATCTATACTCGTATGCCTCGTCCTTCCTTTTGCATGGGCGGGAGGAGGTTTTTTTGCAGCAGCTGGAGATGCTTCTGACAGCAGTACCTATACCTTAGGAGCGATTACTTCTGCTATTTTCGGTGATGTTGCTCATGCGTCCGGTGCTCAAGCTTCTACTGTACAAAAGGAAAGGGCTAAGCTGGATCAGCTTAATGCCCTGCTTCCTCCTGTAGGCAGTGCACTGGTAGAGGCGGGTCAGGGCAAGCTGGACGAAGCCAATCGGGATGTAACGGAGTTTCAGACGTTATGGCAACAGGCGGCACAATTGGAGCCGGAGCAAAATGCAGAGAAGGTGACTGCATTAGCGGCGTCCGTAAATGATGCACTTGTCAAGGTTCAAGGAGCGCTGCAAGACAAAGACACGGATACAGCCAAGAGCGCACTGGCTGACCTTGCAAGGGCAGTTAATGCCTACGTAGAAGCATTCCAAAGTGCGCAAGGCAGTAGTGACGCAGGCCGAAAGGCGGCAGCACATTTACTTCCGGATTCCCGCAGTAGTCTTGTCGCAATGCAAAAAGGAGACTGGCCACTGGCAGAGCGTACGTATAAACGAATCGTTACTTCCTGGAAAGGCACGGAAGCTCCGATTCGTAAGGATCACTTTGGTGTATACAGCCAGCTTGAGAAACAGATGAGCCTGATTCGGATTGCAATGCAAGCTGAACCGCGCAAGGAAACACAGGCCATCCAGCAAATGAACGAAATGGTGACGCTTCTGACGGATTACAGTATGGGTACACTCAAGGATGGAGAACTGGATAAAGAAGCAATCAACGCTGGTTCTGCATCGCTAGCTGATCTGTTGCAATTGCTGGAACAGGTGCAGCAACAGATTCAGGCCGGGGACAGCTCAGGAGCGGCTACAGGCATGGAAGAGTTTATTATTGCTTGGCCGTCCGTGGAAGGACAGGTGCAGATATCATCCCCTGCTTCGTATACCGCAACCGAGAATGATATGACGGAAGCATCGGGATATCTGGTATCTAATCCGCCGAATACCGCCAAAGCCCCCGACGTTGTAATGCGTATGATCGAACGGCTGCGGCCACTTACGGCTTCCACCTCTTACACAGCATGGGATGCGGCGCTGATTCTTTTGCGAGAAGGACTGGAGGCGATTCTGGTCTTGGCCGCTTTGCTAGCTTATGCCAAGAAGAGCGGCCAGCCTGCTGCACATCGCTGGATCTGGGCTGGTGCGGGCAGTGGCTTGCTGCTTAGTGCAATTATGGCTATAGTGTTAACACTGGTGCTGGCTGCGGCGTCTTCAGGCAGTACACGCGAAATGATTGAAGGTTACACCGGACTTGCGGCGGTTGTGCTGATGTTGACCGTTGGACAGTGGATGCATAGCAAGTCTAACGCACGCTCATGGAACAGCTATGTAGAACGTCAGGTTGGAGGGGCGCTTGCCCGAGGAAGCCTATGGTCGCTTTTTGCGGTAGCCGGGCTTGCCATATTAAGAGAGGGTGCGGAAACGACCAGCTTCTACATCGGAATGGCTCCTGCTATTCAGCTATCCCAGCTGCTTATCGGAATCGGTATAGCCCTGGTCATTCTTATTGTTCTCGCAGTAGCTATCATTCAGTTCAGTGTGCGTCTGCCCGTGCGTTGGTTTTTCCTTACAGCAACGCTGCTAATCTATTATCTGGTGTTTCGTTTTCTGGGTGAGAGCATACATGCCCTGCAGGTGTCGGCAACACTCCCTGCACATGTGGCCCCTGATCTGCCTGCTCTCAGTTGGCTTGGGTTGTATCCAACGTGGGAAACCTTTGTTCCGCAGATGGCGGTATTGCTCTATATAATTTTTAGTCTGATTCGCACCGAGAAACGTTCGATCAAGGGAGCTTCGAAAGCTTCTGTGTAAAACAGAGCTGCAAGAGCTGCAAATCAATGGAGAGATAAAATGGGTGAATTTCCCTGCCGCAACGGACAAGGACATGGGGAATAGTCACTGTTTAGCGGACATGATCAGTCATACAGAAAGCCGTATCCTTCACGATTCATTAGATGTGAGAGATACGGCTTTTTGTTTTTAGGAGAACAGATTCTTAGAAGGAAAGCAAGGTTAAGGTTGAAATGAATCCTCTGGATAGCCCTATATAGACAGATTAGACAGTCTGTGGATCGGCTTTCATTAATGCAGGAGTGGACTCTCTGATAATTGGTTTGGTCACAATATGTGAAATTTGATATGGCTGGGAAGGATTATGGATGCGGGATAACAGCATCTCCGCAGCCTTGATGCCCATTTCGTTGCTATAGATATGAACTGTTGTTAATTGTGGCTCAATAATTCGTGATTCAGGTGCGTTATCGAATCCACATACAACGATATCCTCCGGAACGGTAATTTTCCTCGCTCGCAGTGCCCGAATCATATCGACTGCAATAAAGTCGTTGGCACAGATATAAGCCTCAGGTAGTGACTTCAGTTCGGCCACTCGCTTGTTCAACCAGCCGGGCTTGGAGAAGCACAGACGGTCATTATCCACAATGCAATGGGATAGATCGACTTGTAGCCCTGCTTCCAGCATGGCTCGGTGATAACCGACCCATCGTTCGTTAAAGCTTTTGCAATGATTATAATCCCCGGCAAAACCAATCGTGTTGCATCCGCCCTCAATGAGTTGTTTCGTCATCTGATATATGCTGTGCTCGTTCTCCATCAGTAGCAAATCTGCCTTAAACTCCGGGTAACATATGTTGGAAGCGCAATCGATAAAGATCGTGGGGATGCCCAGATCGGTAATCAGTTGTGTATATTTCAAGTCAAACAATTCGATGCATATGATACCGTCCACATTGGCAATATCGAAATTATTAGGTAGTGCAAGTGCATCCTGATCCATCTCACGAACGATATGAATCGAAAGATTGTACCCTTCAGCGCTGATTCTTTTTTCCAGACCACTAATCAACAACGAGCCAAAATGAGATGTGTTAGGCAGATTTTCCGTTAACAAGGCAATGTTGCGTGGTACTTTGGTTACAATATGCTCGCTTTCCATATAGGCGAATTGTTTATATTTAAGTTCGATTGCTTTCTTAATCACACGATTACGTGTCTCTTCCGGGATATTCCCGCTGTCATTCAGGGCTTTGGAAGCTGTATTTCTGGAGAGGCCCAGAGCATCCGCGATGTCCTGAATCGTAACTTTTTCTTTTGCCATCTCGTCCTTCACCTCGAATTAATCAAATGATCGTCCATAGTATGATCTAAGTCAAATGTATAATAGATCGGATTAAATAGCAATCTTAATTTTACATATGCACAATTTAGTTTACATTTTAGGTTCGTATAGTTCGCTTGTTTTTTCCTTTATAGTCCACTCTTGTTTACACTGCTAAGTTCTTTTTTCTTGTTTTCACAGGGAAAAGAAGCGTTTTTAAATATGTGAACTAGCGTTATTTATGCGTTTCTAAAACGTATAGTTTAGAAAAGAACACAAAAATGTGTTCGCATGCACAATTTATTTTTACATAATGTATTGACTAATGCCTATATTTACTGCTAAATTGTAAATCAATAAATAAACAATTGTAAATTTGAAAGCCCTTACTACAAACAATTGTAAACTTCAGGATGGAATGGAGGTCAAAGTGTTGGATAACACGATGGATACCCGAAAGGGTACAGGGAGGGCATTGAAAGATAGGACATCAGTCAGCCACAGGATGCAGCAATTCAAGAAGCATTATTTTTTGTATATGTTGCTTGCACCAGCTCTGATCCTGACCCTTATCTTCAAATACATCCCGATGTACGGAGCCGTTATTGCATTTAAAGATTTTAGTCCGATCAAAGGTATCATGGGCAGTGAGTGGGTAGGGTTAAAGCATTTCGAGAAGTTTTTGGCTTCGCCCAATTTTGATGTCATTTTTATGAATACGCTTAAACTCAGCTTTTTTGGGTTGATATTCAGCTTTCCGGTTCCCATTATACTTGCGCTCATGCTGAATCAGGTACGGAAAGCCGGCGTGAAGAAAAATATTCAATTGTTTCTGTATGCACCCAACTTCATATCGGTGGTTGTCGTTGTTGGTATGCTGTTTATTTTTCTGTCACCGACAGGGCCGATCAATCAAATTGCTACATGGATTACGGGTCAGCCGATCATGTTCATGTCTGAGCCGGAATATTTCCGCTGGATCTACATTTTGTCGGACATTTGGACCGGAGCAGGCTGGGCTTCCATCATCTATGTTGCTGCCTTGGCTAATGTTGATCCTGAACTTCACAATGCGGCCAATCTGGACGGAGCAAACCTTATTCAGCGTATTCGCCACATCGATCTTCCAACGATTCGTCCGATTATGGCTATCGTCTTTATTCTTGCTGCTGGTGGGATCATGTCCATTGGATTCGAGAAGGCCTACCTGATGCAAACGTCCATGAACCTTCCTTCCTCCGAGATTATCGCCACGTATGTCTACAAGGTGGGCTTGCAGTCCGGGGATTACGCTTATTCTGCCGCAGTGGGATTGTTCAACTCGGTCATCAATGTCATATTGCTGGTTACTGTGAATCTGATCGTAAAAAAATTGAATGAAGGCGAAGGTCTTTATTAAGGAAAGGAAGGTTATCCATGGTCGTCAAACATACGGGACTCGATCGTCTGATCCTCGCACTAAACGCGATTTTTCTTACCTGTGCTGTACTGGTTGTGGTCGTCCCCCTGGTTTACATCGTTGTGGCCTCATTTATGGACCCGACGGTGCTGCTGAACCGGGGGTTATCCTTTAATGTATCCGACTGGAGCCTGGATGGGTATCAGATGATTTTGTCCAATCCAGCCATGATCCGAGGTTTTGCGAATGCGGTGCTGTACTCGGTTTCCTTTGCATTGCTGACCGTAACCGTCTCCATATTTGCAGGCTATGCCTTGTCGGATGAAAGGCTGGCCGGACGCGGTTTTTTCATGATTATATTCATCATTACGATGTTCTTCGGAGGCGGATTGATTCCAACGTATCTACTTGTCCGTAATCTAGGCATGCTGGATACCGTGTGGGCGATTATCCTACCTGGTGCCGTCAATGTCTGGAACATCATTCTGTCCAGAACCTTCTTCAAAGGCGTACCACGGGAGCTGAAAGAAGCCGCTAATGTCGATGGTGCTTCTGAGATGAAGATTTTTTTTCAGATCGTCATTCCTTTATCCAAACCCATTATTTTTGTCCTCGCGTTGTACGCGTTTGTAGGTCAGTGGAATTCCTATTTCGACGCTATGATCTATCTGGATAATCCGAACCTGCATCCATTACAGCTCGTACTGCGTTCCATTCTGATTCAGAATCAGGCTGCACCGGGCATGATTAGTGATCAACTGGCCATGGCGGAACTGAAACGTCTCTCTGAAATGATCAAATATTCAGCGATTGTCATTTCGAGTCTGCCACTCATCATCATGTATCCGTTCTTTCAGAAATATTTCGAGAAGGGTGTCATGGTAGGTTCGCTCAAATAATGAACAGCTAGAATTATTGTTACCCAACACAACCCAAGGAGGTCATTATCATGAAAAAAGTAAGCAAGTCCCCAAAAGCCGTTACTACCGCATCTATTGCCATGCTGTCTACGATGCTTCTGCTTTCAGCCTGTGGCGGGGGTGGAGGCGGTGCTGCGAGTGAAGCCCAGTCACCTGATGGCAAAGTGACATTGAATTTTATAACCCAGAGCTCTCCGCTGGCCCCCGCTGATCCAAACGATAAGCTGATTAACAAAAGACTCGAAGAGAAAACCAATGTGCATATCAACTGGAAAAACTATACGAGTGATGTGTTTGCAGAAAAAAGAAACCTGGCGGTAGCCAGCGGTGATTTACCAGATGCCATTTTTGATGCAGGTTATGGGGATTATGATCTTCTGAAGCTGGCGAAGGACGGGGCCATCATTCCACTGGAAGATTTGATTGAGCAACATATGCCCAACTTTAAGAAAGTGCTGGAGGAAGCACCCGAGTACAAGAGCATGATCACAGCTCCGGACGGACATATCTATTCGTTCCCCTGGATTGAGGAACTTGGCAGTGGCAAACAACGGATTCAGGCGGTGGATAACTTACCCTGGATCAACGTGGAATGGCTGAACAAGCTCGGACTGAAGATGCCGACAACAACCGAAGAACTGAAAGATGTGTTGATCGCATTCAAAACCCAGGACCCGAACGGCAATGGCAAAGCAGACGAAATTCCGTTGTCTTTCATTAACAAGCCGGGTGGAGAAGACCTGACCTTTCTCTTTGCGGCATTTGGTCTTGGGGAGAACTGGGACCATACCGTGGTGACCAATGAAGGCAAAGTGGTTTTCACAGCAGCTGATAAAGGTTACAAGGAAGCGGTCCAATACATTCACGAACTGGTTAAAGAGGGTCTTGTGGATGTGGAAGCATATCAGCAGGATTGGAATACGTATCTGGCCAAGGGCAAAGACAACAAGTATGGGATGTATTTCACTTGGGATAAGGCCAACATCACAGGCATGAATGATACCTATGATGTGCTTCCCCCCGTTGCTGGACCAGGTGGCGAGGCCAATGTGACAAGAACGAACGGAATCGGCCTGGATCGGGGACGCATGGTCATTACGAGCAGCAACAAAAATCTGGAATCAACAGCGAAATGGGTGGACCAATTGTACGATCCGCTACAATCGGTACAGAACAACTGGGGAACGTACGGCGATGAGACACAGCAGAATATTTTTGAATTCGATGAAGCCAAGGGGATGCTGAAGCATCTTCCGCTGGAAGGCGCTGCTCCTGTTGAGCTTAGACAAAAAACAAGTATTGCAGGACCGCTGGCGATTCTCGACAGTTACTACGGTAAATACACAACCAAACCGGAAGATGCCGCATGGCGTATGGAGCTTCTCGATAAAGTTATGGTTCCACACATGAAAGCGGAAAACGTCTATCCAAGCGTGTTCTTTTCCATTGATGAACTCGACCGCCTATCTACCATTGAGACGGATTTGTTCGCTTACGTACTTCGTATGCGCACGGAGTGGTATCAGAATGGAAAGGTCGATCAGGAGTGGGACGCTTATCTGAAAGAACTGGATCGTCTTGGATTGCAAGAATGGCTTCAGATTAAACAAGCGGGATATGACCGCAACAACAAATAAAACAAACTGAATGGGGGACTCTGCCCTACATAGCAGCTATTGTGCGAGTGAAGCAGGGTCCCCAACCACGGGTTTGTCCAAAGGAGTTAACCAACATGTCTACAATTTCAACTTCTGATTACCGGAGCGTCTATCATTTCTCACCCAAGGAGAAATGGATGAACGATCCGAACGGAATGGTATTTTTCAAAGGCGAGTATCACTTGTTCTATCAGCATCATCCGTTTGGCACCACATGGGGACCGATGCATTGGGGACACGCGGTAACTAAAGATTTTCTTAACTGGGAAGAGCTTTCTGTGGCTTTGGCCCCGGATGAACATGGCATGATATTCTCTGGCAGTGCAGTGGTGGATTGGAACAATACTTCTGGATTCTTTGATGGTGAGCCAGGATTGGTAGCGATTTTCACTCATCATTTAGAAGTGCCGAACGATCACCCAATTCAGCGGCAGAGCCTCGCCTATAGCAAGGATAGCGGCAGAACATGGGTGAAATACGAGGGTAATCCAGTGCTGGAGCATGAGTCGTTCGTGGATTTCCGTGATCCCAAAGTATTCTGGCATGAGCAGACTGAGGAATGGATCATGATTATCGCTTGTGGTCAAACGGTATGTCTGTACCATTCTCCTAATCTAAAGGATTGGACATTTGGCAGTGAGTTCGGTGCAGGAATTGGTTCGCATGACGGCGTATGGGAGTGTCCTGACCTGTTCCCGCTAGCAGTAGATGGGGATTCAGGGAAGGAAAAATGGGTGATGCTTGTTAGCATTGGTGCAGATCCTGCCTTCAAGGAAGGCTCCAGAACCCAGTACTTCACTGGAGAATTTGATGGAATGGTATTTGTTCCAGACGAAGCTTCGCATACCGTTCGCTGGCTAGATCATGGCCGGGATAATTATGCAGGAGTCAGTTGGTCGGACATTCCGGCAGAAGATGGCAGACGTTTGTTTATGGGCTGGATGAGCAACTGGATGTACGCCAATCAGACGCCAACCGAAGATTACCGCGGCGCAATGACGATTGCGAGGGAGTTGACATTGGAGACAAGGGACGGAGAAGTCATGCTGGTTCAGTATCCTGCACGTGAGCTGGAGCAGGCCCGCAAGCCCGTATTGTCGCTACAGAATGTGTCGATCAGACAAGTAAGCGAGCAGTTGAATGCATTGCAGCTTGTGAACTATGAGATTGATGCGGAATGGCCTTCAGCATCCTCCGTTCAATTTGTACTACGAAGTGGTGCGGATCATGAAACGCTTGTAGGTCTGGACGCCGCGCAGGGTGAAGTATATGTCGATCGCAGTCGATCCGGTATTATCAATTTCCATGAGCATTTCCTGGGTCGGCATACGGCCGGGTTAAAAGCGGTGAGTGGCAATCAACGTTTGCGTATCTTTGTGGATCATTCCTCCGTAGAGGTATTTGCCAATGACGGTGAGGCAGTGATTACCGATCTGATCTATCCGGATGCGGATTCCATAGGAATCGCTGTTCATGCCGAACAGAATGATATGATATTTAATTCGCTTCATATCTATGAAATATCCCCTATCCAAGCCAAAGGTCAGTCGAAATGAGCGCAAGGGGGGACAGGGAAATGCGGATAGGAGCTATTGAAGCGGGCGGAACAAAGTTTGTCTGCGGAATAGGTAACGAACAAGGGGAAATTGAAGATTGGTGCAGCTTTCCAACGGAACCTCCGGATACCACACTTGCGAAGGTTATCGACTATTTCAGGAATAAAGACATTGCAGCTATCGGTATTGGCTCCTTTGGTCCTATTGATCTGCAACCGGGCAGTCCCACCTATGGCTACATTACAACGACTCCGAAGCCGGGCTGGGAAAACTGTAATGTTGTCGGAACCTTGAACAGTGAATTCGCGATTCCATTCGGATGGGATACGGATGTGAATGCAGCTGCCCTAGGGGAAGTCACCTGGGGAGCAGCGCAAGGCATGGACAACTGTGTGTATTACACCATCGGTACAGGTGTTGGGGTCGGACTTGTGGCGGGTGGCAAGCGCGTGCATGGATTATTGCATCCTGAGGGCGGCCACATCCGGACGAGAAGGCACCCAGAGGATCATTTTGCCGGATTATGCCCGTATCATGGAGACTGTTTGGAGGGGATGGCTGCAGGCCCGGCCATTCAGGCCCGCTGGCAGCGTCCAGGTAGTGAACTTCCAGCAGACCACTCGGCATGGGAGATAGAATCCTTTTACATTGCAGAGTCTGTTACGACCGCGATACTGCTTCATTCGCCGCAAAAGGTCATCTTGGGCGGTGGAGTGATGCAGCAACATCATCTGCTTCCCATGATCCGGGAGCGGGTTGTACAGAACCTGAATGGATATTTGAATGCAGCTCAGATCACGCAACATATCGACCAATATATTGTCCAACCCGGATTGGGACAGCACGCCGGACTATGCGGTGCTCTTGCATTGGGGTTGGAAGCGTTCAGCAACAAGCCATGTTGAATCCATAGTATTTGATCCTTTGTATCCCATAGGAGATGGTTGCAGGTTTACTTTTGCTTCAGCGTTTTGCATGGGAAGTCGCAAGGCTGAATGTATGCGAAATGTTCGCTTGAAGAGACTGCTGCGCCATCCCTTATGGGATTTTTGTGTCATCCACTACAACAGGAAAAGAGGGAATGCTCATGAAATGGATCTTCCGATCCATCAGTTGTGTTCTATTATCATGTGTCCTTGGTTCATCTTCTGCAGGAGTATATTCGACCGCCGTTCTAACGGATACCGATAGGGATACTCAGCAAGGAGGAAAGCAGACATCTGAGGGATTAGCGAAACAACAGGGAAAGGGGAGTGCCGTGTTGACTGATGGGTCCAAAGCAGATACCAATCTATCGGATTGGACATTACGAGGTAGAGGCAGTCTGGAAGATACGGATGAAGGACTCCATCTGACTTCGGATGAAGGGGAGAACGTAATGGCTGTATCAGCCACAAGAGCCGATAATTTTATTTATGAAGCTGATGTGAAGATTCAGAATATGAAGGCTGATGCCAGTCTTATTTTTCGATCCAATGATACAGGCTGGTCTTCCTATATGCTTCAAGTCGTTCCAGAGGCTGGTGTGATACGTCTAAGAGATGCAAGCGGGCAGCCGGGAACATTAAATGTAGAACATAAGACGAGTCTGCAATTGGGAGGTATCTATCATCTGAAGGTAAAAGCGGACGGGGGGAGCCTTCTGGTATATTGGGATAATCGGTATGACCCGGTAATGGATGTAAAGGACAGTACCTATTCTTCAGGACATCTGGGGCTCCATGTATGGGATGGATCGGCTTTATTCCAGAATGTGCAGGTGAGTACCATGAATAACAACATAGGCAAAATAATTAACAGTACAGGCGATTGGCAGCCGGATGTGAAAGGTTATCGAGGGACGGGAGACGCTCCGGGAAAAGGAAGGGTTATTTACGAGAAGATGGCATCTGATTTTGTATATGAGGGAAATATATCCATGGCACATACGAATGCAAGTTCCTCGGCGGCATTGTTAATCAGGGCAAATACAGACGGAACGAAAGGATATGAAGCACTTTTGATGAAGGAAGGAGAAGAAGTTCAGGTACAACTTCGAAAAGCAGATGGTACTGTACTCGCCACTTCGAATCTGAAGTACCCAAGTGAGCCGGGAGCGAGGCATCACATCGAAATTATAGCTTCGGGTAGCTCGATTCAGGTGTATGTGGATGGTTACAGCCCTCCGGCTGTTGAGGTCACAGACACGAGTTATGCCAAGGGGAATGTCGGACTTGTGGTTCAACAAGGTATGGCTTATTTTCAGGATATCTTTGTGACGGAAGAGTCCAATTACTACAAGGAGAACTATCGACCGCAGTACCATTATTCTCCGATTCGGGGATCGGTCAGTGATCCGAATGGACTGGTCTATTACGAAGGGGAGTATCATCTGTTTCATCAGGATGGAGGCACCTGGGCTCATGCGGTGAGTACTGATCTTATAAAATGGAAGCGCTTACCTATTGCCTTGCCTTGGAATGATCAGGGTCATGTGTGGTCGGGATCAGCGGTTGCTGATCTAAGCAATACATCGGGTCTGTTCACGAATTCAGGTGGGAAAGGTCTGATTGCGTACTATACTTCCTATCATCCGGATAAACCTGGCGGCAATCAGCGTATCGGTCTCGCGTACAGCACCGATCAAGGTCGGAATTGGCAGTATGCTTCAGATCGTCCAATCGTGATTGATAATCCTGGCCAGAATGGCGATGATCCGGGAAGCTGGGATTTCCGTGATCCCAAGGTTGTACGGGATGAGGAGCATAACCGCTGGATGATGGTTGTGTCTGGCGGAGATCACATCCGGTTCTTTACATCTACGAATCTGCTCGATTGGACGTTAACCGATAACTTCGGATACGGCAAATACGTTCGTGGTGGTGTATGGGAGTGTCCCGATCTCATTCAGCTACCTGTAGATGGAACGGGGCAGCAGAAGTGGGTGCTGATGATCAGTACAGGTGCGAATCCCCAAACTCAGGGATCTGATGCAGAATATTTTGTGGGCGAGCTGACAGCGGAAGGGAAATTTCTGAATGATCTTCCGGCAGGTCAGGTGCTAAGGACGGACTTCGGCAAGGAGTTCTACGCATCGATGTCCTTTGCAAATATGCCTGATCAGCGGAAAGTCATGCTTGCATGGATGACGAATTGGGATTATCCGTTTGCCTTTCCAACCTCTACCTGGAAAGGGCAACTAACCATACCGAGAGAAGTATCACTTCGAACCACGAACGAAGGAGTTCGTTTGGTACAAACACCAATCCATGAGCTTCAGACACTGCGGCAAAACCTGTACAGCACGGAACAGTTGAGGGTAGCACCTGAATCTCAAAATCCGCTTGATGGCCTTACCGCAGGAGCATATGAAATTGAAGTCGAAGTGGAAATTCCGGCTAACCGTGCTGTAACCGAGTTCGGTTTTCATCTGCGTCAAGGGGAGGGGCAGAAAACCACAGTAGGATACAGGGTGGATCAGCAAAATATGTTTGTGGACCGTACTGCCTCGGGGGACGTGAGCTTTTCCGACTTGTTCACCAAAGTTCATGAGGCTCCGTTACCACTGGAGAACCAGAAGGTTAAACTACACTTATTTGTGGATGAGTCCTCCGTTGAGGTCTTTGGCAATGATGGCAAGGTTGTTTTCTCGGATGTCATTTTTCCAGACCCGGCGGGAAGAACAATGGCTTTCTATAGCCTTGGCGGGGAAGTGAAGGTGAGTTCCATGAAGGTGTACGCCTTGGACAATATGTGGAAAGAGGGCACATCTCCCGGGATTCAAGTCTTTGCAGATACTCATAGAAGAACAGCGAGTATAGGGCAGACCCATACGTTGTACGCGACGGTGGAGGGCGGACCGGGAAAAGGTGTTCAACCGTTGAAATGGAAAGTAAGTGATCCTAAAGTGGTGAAGATCGTTCATTCTGACCAAGCAAAAGCGCTGGTTCGTGCTGTAGGCAAAGGAAAAGTCTGGGTGACGGCCTCGACGGCTAATGGTAAAGCTTCTGCCATAATCCCTATTGTGGTATCCAGTGGCACATTTCATACCAACCTATCTGGCTGGAAGTCGGATATATCATCTGCCGATTGGTTTGTTACTGACCAAGGTATGCAGGGCAATTCAAGCGGTGATGCACAGTATATTGCTCAGGAAACGGCAGGAGATTTCCAATATGATGTGGACCTGAAGCTGGGTGCACAGGGGGGAGCAGGCTCTGTTATATTCCGTGCAAGCGAGGATGGACGAAGCGGTTATTACTTGAATGTGGACCCCAACATGAAGGCCGTCCGACTTTTTTATAAAGTAAACGGGAGATTCGAAAATCGGCAGGTACTTGCCCAAGTTCCGAGATTCATTCGTAAGGATCAACCGTATCATATTCGAATTCAGGCAGATGGTCCCCGGATTCGGGTTGATGTTGATGGAGAGCGAATGATGGACATTCAGGATGGGACGTTTGCGGAAGGACATTTCGGTGTTCATGTATTTGGAGGAAGTGCCTCCTTTCAGCATGTGAATGCAACCCATAGGAAGAAAGCCGAGTTGGAGCAGGTGATCATTCGTAACGCAGGACGTTCTGCTGTGATTCAAGCTGTTCTAACTGATGAAGGAGAAGGTATAAAGGTTACTAGTGAGGCAGAGAATGTAAGTGGAGGTTTCAAATGGGTGCTGGTACCAACTGGGGATGAGTCTGGCTCTTACTCTATTCGAACTTTGAACGGAATGGCGCTGGATTGGGATGTAGGACAGAATCGCATTCAGCTCTATTCGTATCTCGGGTATGCGAATCAACGTTGGCACATTTCCAAGAACGAGGATGGGACGATACGCATTACCAGTGCTCATAATGGGAACGTACTCGGCATAACTGAGGACGGGTCAAAATTGGTGATGGGTGAACTCCTTGAAGATAACGAGCATCAAAAGTGGGTGCTGAAGCAACAGTAATGGTTATAACGAAATCTCGAAGGAGCTATTCGGATTTGGTACAACTCTCCTGAGAGTGACCATTGATCAGAACATAGTCTTATATAAGAAGAAATTCCGGGAGAAGCTCGAGCAACACATGGGTTTGCCTATTTAAGCTATATTGCGGAAATATGATGCGTCCACCCAGTGAGCGATCACGAATGTGATTCTGGAACAGGCCTAGGATGGATCAGCAGAATTCATTTTTGCGGTGACATCCAGCGGCGTAATCCGATTCACGCTCTATCTCCGTAAAAATTCATATTCTGGTGTCTGCCTTCGGATTGATTCTGAAGCAGAAACCGATGATGTATCGGCAGCGGGTGTCGCTTTCCTCTGTTTAGGAAGAAGAGTGTTCTTGTTTATACAAGAATGCTTTTCTTTTTGTATTTTAAGTCGAAATAGCCCTTCGTAACACAGTCAATTCTTCGCAAATCAGGAAGACCATTGGATTGCTGTTATCCCCAAAAATTTTTTTGCCTTTAATTAAGGTGGAAATCTGTGGATAAAGGCGAACCCTTCGTTACTCCAGGTTCATTCTGTCTTCTACGCAAGATGTGTTATCCATGTCGTTCAACTTAATGGTTGGGTTGTTCTTGCCTTGATGAGCGGTGCAGCAAAGGATCATTGTCTGTGTAGCCGATATCATCTCGCCAGTGAGGTTTTAATTTGAGGAATTGTTAAGTTGCTCTTTTAAACTTGTTGGAGCAATTCTCGATTCGGTAATCATCTTGAATCCCCCTCATTCTTAAACTACACTGATTACATATGAATTGATAATTAGTAGTTTAGAATACGTGTTAAATAGATACTACGAATAGATTAGAACTTGAATTAGATTAGAGAGAGCAGATCAGGAGGACAAGCACAGATGATGGACACCGCACGTACAGCCAAAGCCATATTTTTCGATGTAGATGATACCTTATATGATCACTTACAGCCGCTTCGGGGAGCATTGAAGGAGGTGCTCGGATTGCCGGAATCGTTTGATTATGCATTGGCATATCATCGTTTTCGGTACTACAGTGACTGGTTATCTGCACAGGAAGACCTATCAGCAGTTCCTGAACCGGATGCAGTAGAGCGTATGAGATGCCGTAGATTCGAGCTAACGATGGCTGATTTTGGGATTGAACTGCAGCTTGGACAAGCGCAAGAACTGCAACGAAGGTATTTGAGCAGACAGTTTCAGATTACTCCCTTCCAAGGAGCATATGATCTTATTCGCAGACTTCAAGCGGAGGGACATACGGTGGGGCTAATTACGAATGGAGAAGGTCAGCATCAACGGCGTAAGTTAGAAGCGCTAGATGTGTTCGGTCTGGTGGACGAGCAACTGGTCTTTATTTCCGGTGAAATCGGTTATGCGAAACCGGACGGCAGACTGTTTGAGCATGTGAACAAGCAGACAGGAACAACAGCTGATCATAGCTACTATATTGGAGATTCGTGGCGCAACGATGTTGCCGGAGCGGTGGATGCAGGCTGGAAGATCATCTGGTTTAATCACCGTGAGGCATCGCCCGAATCGGATCATCAACCTCATTTTACGGCACGGAACTACGAGGAAATCAGTCATCTTCTTACGTTTGAACAGGTTCGTTCATAGGCGGGAACTCGGAGAATCGAAGCACTTCTAAGAACTAACTAAATAATGATCATGTTCTAACAAGGCATTCAGTCCTGTCATCTGTGATTGCAGATGAAGGGCTGTTTTTTGTTTTCACTCAGACGTGTGAGAATGTTCACTGAAGGTCGGTAAGGTTGGCGGTATAACTACATGAGCAGCCTTGTTCATAGTGGAAGCACCCAAAAGTTCATCATGAAGCCCGGCTTCATGGAATCTTCATTTGGAAGAGAGGTCAAAGCTCTTTTCAAATTATATAGTCAGTGCTATAATTAAAACAAGATTTAGATTAAGTCTAAATTAAAAGAAAAGAATAACGAAGCGATTCCAAACAAATCATATGACAAACAAAACTAAAATGAGATATTCGAAAGGGGATAAATTCCATGAGTACAATCCAAACTAACCCAAACACTTCTGTAACAAACACAGCTAAACTTCAAGAGGTATTGAACCGTCAGATCGCAGGTTGGTCTGTCCTCTACACGAAGTTGCACAACTTCCATTGGTATGTCAAAGGACCACACTTCTTCACACTTCATGCCAAATTTGAAGAACTGTACAACCTGGCTACAGCGAATATGGACGAGGTTGCTGAGCGCCTTCTGACCATTGGTGGTCGTCCTGTAGCAACGATTGCAGAACAACTTCGCCTTTCACCAATTGTGGAGGCACAAGGACAACTGTCTGCTGAAGAGATGGTTGAACATGTTGTTGCCGATCTGAATGCAATGCTTGATGTGATTCGCCAAGGCATTCATGAAGCTGGAGAAGCAGAAGACAATGCGACAGAAGACATGATGATCGGATTCACTGCTGCGCTGGATAAAGAGATCTGGATGTTAAACGCATTTTTGGGCAAATAATCTAGGCTAACCTGTGCCCTGACAACGATATGTAGAGTCCGTGAACAAACGTCCCGTTCGCTTACAAATCCGGTGTGCTTCCCGTATAATAATGGCATCCAAGATGTACAGAATGGTGGAATGAGAAATGCGGACAGACCTGGATCGATTGCAGGAAGAAGCTGAACGGTTTATATATACTAGTTATGAAGAGCTGGGCCATACGCGTAAAGACGCAGAGGCCCGGCTTATTGCCATTAAGCAAGAGATGGACAAAACGGGAACCTATACCCATACTGCAGAGGAACTGGAACATGGCTGCAAAATGGCATGGCGGAACAGCAACCGCTGTATCGGGCGGCTGTTTTGGGACAAGCTGCGCATTGTGGATGCACGTCATGCTGATACCGCAGGAGTGGCTGCGCAGGCCGTACTGGATCATATCCATAACGCTTCAAACGGAGGCAAGATCATCCCGACGATTACCCTCTTGCCGCCAGAAGGCCCAGTTGGAGCCCCCATCCGTATCTGGAATCATCAGTTGATCCGTTATGCTGGATATGAGACAGCGCAAGGTATTGTGGGTGATCCTGCTTCCATTGAACTGACCAAAGCGGCCAATTCGCTCGGCTGGCAGGGAGCTGGAGGCGATTATGATGTGTTGCCGATCATTATTCAAGCTCAAGGACAGGCCCCAGAGTGGTATGTAATACCAGAGCAGGAGATCATCGAAGTGCAGATTGAGCACCCGGAGCGAGTGGAGATTGCTGAACTCGGCCTGCGTTGGTACGGTGTGCCAATGATTGCGGATATGCGGGTCGAGATCGGAGGCATTAACTACCCGGCTGCGCCGTTTAACGGTTGGTATATGGAAACGGAGATCGGAGCGCGAAACTTTGCCGATACATTCCGATACAACAAGTTGCCAGATGTAGCTGCTGCACTAGGGTTAAACACGTCGAGTGAAACGACACTTTGGAGAGATCGGGCTCTGGTGGAGCTTAATGTTGCTGTGCTACATTCATTTAAGAAGGCCGGCGTGAGTATCGTGGACCACCATACAGCTGCATCACAGTTTGCTCTGTTTGAACAGCGGGAAGAAAAGGCTGGACGCGAGCTGACCGGAGACTGGGTGTGGCTGATTCCACCAGTGTCCCCAGCCACTACTCATATTTTTCACAATACCTACCTTAATGAGATTGTGAAGCCGAACTTTTTTCATCAGGACCCTGCATACAGCTTTCAAGATGGGATGGCTGTTGCCGCAGATGTCGGTATCAGTGAGCAACACCATAAGCACCATGAGAACATGGATCATCAAAACGACCGAGAGCATGCGTCCGATGAAGCCAAACAGTCACAGGCAGGGAATACACCAATGAAATGCCCGTTTGCACATTAATTTGTGTGAGCGGGTTTTATTTTTTGAAGCAGTCCTCTCAGCTCTCTTTCATCCGATGCCTGCTTCGCATGATGGCTTGAACGGCTATGGCTGCCGCGATCAGAACAAGATTAAAGACAAATACAGCATATAGAGACAAGGTCTCCATCAGGAGTGCTGCGAGTAGAGGAGATACCATAGAGCCGATCTCCGCAGACGAGACAATTTTACCAATGACAGAGCTTCGATTCACTTCAGGAGTGTGATCCCCAATATGTGCAAAAAAGGAATCCATGTAACAAGCCCCGCCAATGCCACCGACGAACATGCCAATGTACACCCAGAGGTGGACAGAAGTACTTAGAAAAACAATGACTTCAACCCCGATCAGGAACATGCCCAGCATGCACATCAGGAGCCGATCACCCAAGCGGTCGGAGAGAAAACCGACAAAAGGGGCAGCCGCAAGCGTAGAAATTCCGGCTATGGTAAAGGCCAGACTGGCAGAGAAGGTATCCCACTGCATGATTTGAGTTGCATAGAGTGCAAAATACGTCAAGAAAACGGCATAGGCACTCATCTCCAGGACATGCACCGTTATGTATCCTGTAAGTGGGACAGGAATAGGACCTGTGCCACTGCTTGAGCGAGACTGTGTATTATTGGAGGCATACTCCTGAGCAATCTTTTCTTGACGTGAAGTTTGATCTGCAGGAGCCGAAGAAAGAACTTCACTATCCTTCGACTCTAGAATAGGTATTGAGCCAGATGATCCATACGTTGTTTTGTTTTGCATACCCATAACAACAACCATGGCGATCAGACAACAGCATGCAACCAGCCAGAACGGAACGGACAGCGGTACGTGGAGCGTAAGCCAGCCGCTGATGACCGGCCCCAGGATCATGCCCCCACCCTCACTACTGCTGATGTATCCGTTGTATAGTCCCCGGTTATCGCTATTTCCTTCGTCACTGATGATGGAGCGTACGATGACGGTCAGCCCGGTTGAAGCCATTCCTTGCAATAGCCGCAACAGGCCAAGGAACAGGGGCGTAGAGGCAATGGCAAAACCGGCTGTACATATAGCGAGCATCAGCAGCATAAGGACGAGAGATATTTTGACCCCTACATGGCGATAGAGCGCAGAGGCAGGGAGCCCGCCGACTACTTTACCTAAATAGAACAATCCGAAAATGAACCCCATCTCCCAACCAGATAGGCCAAGTTGGTCGATATATATCGGAAAGAGGGGCAGAATCATAAATCCCCCCATCTGGCTAAGAAAACAGACACTCATCAAAAGGGGTAAATTACGACGCATTTCCATGGTCTTCCTCACCTCAACTCCATGATATGGAGTCCCGGCGTCATTCATTCTTTTGGAATCACTTCGAAAAATTAAAATAACTCAAAAAGGAACGTAGCAGATGTAACTGCTACGTCTTCGTCTGAGACTTATGCTGTGAAATTTACATCAATGCTGAACAGTTTTTCCCATCAGTGATGATGGTGAGGGTGTTTATTTTCATGGTCAGGTATAACAACGTTAACAACGGTTTTTTGAATATGTGTTGCATGGTTTGTGTTTTCTGCATTGTTTTTAGATTTGTTTTTCGCACGATTTTTAGAAATGAGTTTGCTTTTGTTGGCAGCTTTGCTTTTTGGAGAGAGCGGTGAGAAGAAGTTAGTCATGGTAAAGCCTCCTTCATTAATATACGTTTTATTTTTTTGAATCTATCAATTCACATGGACAGGCTAAGATATTGAAATAGATAGATTACCAGTAAGGATTGCAGCCGGGATTGCAGTGATGGTGATGATGAGAGTGTGGATGATGGTGGTGGTGATGTGTATCTTTCTCTTTAGATTCAGGCAGAATGACGTTAACGACAGTTTCCTGGATATGCTCTGACTTGCTTGTGTTACCTGCGTTGTTTTTAGATTTGTTTTTTGCGCGGTTTTTGGATACCAGTTTGCTTTTGTTTGCAGCTTTACTTTTTGGAGAGTGTGGGGACAAGTAGTTAGCCATGAAGAATACCTCCTTGTGATGGATATACGTTATACTATTCCGAATCTATTAATTCGTTTGTATAGAAGACTAATTAATAAGAAAATAGATTTATTGCCATATTATTAATATCTGTAACGTGCGCGCTTGACCTTTCAAAACAAAAGAAAATGAGGTAAATTATTCATATTCGAGATATGGCTTAATTAAAGTCGTGTATAATAGGTAAGGTTTCTTAGGATAAACCCAAGGATAAGGGGGCGACGTGAAGCATGTCAGAACAACAACCGATCATCCGGTTCGAGCGGGTGACACAGCAATATGACCAGGATGAGGCTGTATTAAAAGCTGTCAGCTTTGAGATTGAACGTGGAAAATTTTATACGCTTCTCGGCCCGTCCGGTTGCGGTAAAACAACGATATTAAGGCTGATTGCCGGCTTTGCGGAGCCGACGGAGGGCAGCATTTATTTTAACGGCGCATTGATTAACAAGGTTCCTGCGCATCAGCGTCAGGTGAATACGGTATTTCAGGACTATGCGTTATTTCCACATTTGAATGTATTCGAGAACGTAGCCTTTGGCTTGCGGATTAAAAAAATGAAAACATCGGAGATTCGCAGCAAAGTGCTCGAAGCTCTCAAATTTGTCAATCTGTCCGGTTACGAGAACCGGGAGATTGGCGAGATGTCCGGCGGACAGCGCCAGCGTGTGGCGATTGCCCGCGCAATTGTGAACGAGCCGGAAATTTTGCTGCTGGACGAGCCTTTGTCGGCTCTCGACCTGAAGCTTCGTACCGAGATGCAGTACGAGTTGCGAGAGCTGCAGCAACGGCTGGGCATTACGTTTATTTTTGTCACGCATGACCAGGAAGAAGCACTCGCGATGTCTGATGAAATTTTTGTCCTGAACGGTGGTGTCATTCAGCAGAGTGGTACGCCGAATGATATATATGATGAGCCGATTAACCGTTTTGTCGCGGACTTTATTGGAGAGTCGAATATCGTGGCAGGCAAGATGAAGCAGGACTTTGTCGTTGAGTTTGCAGGTGCACAGTATGAATGTGTCGATCAGGGTTTGCAGCCTGACGAGCCTGTTGAGATCGTCATCCGCCCAGAGGACTTCGAGATCACAACCGAGGAGCAGGGCAAGCTCAAGGTTAAGGTGGACTCGCAGTTGTTCCGCGGCGTACACTACGAAATCTCGACCTACGATGACGCAGGCAACGAATGGCTGATTCATTCGACGAAGAAAGCGGCCGTCGGATCGCGCATCGGGCTTTATTTTGACCCGGAAGCCATTCATGTTATGCGTTTCAACGAAACTGAGGAAGAGTTCGACAGACGACTCGAAGCTTACCAAGAGGCCGCTCATGCAGACTAAATCCAGCACGCGCAATGCGTATCTGATTCCCTATGTGTTATGGATGGTGTTGTTCGTTGTAGCGCCGGTGCTGCTGGTCATCTATTATTCGTTCTTTGATGTGGAGGGTAACTTCACGCTTGGCAACTATGCGCGGTTCTTTACGCCAGTGTATATGCAGATGACGCTCAGTTCATTCTGGTATGCATTTCTGATTACGGCGTTCTCGCTACTTATCTCGTATCCAACGGCGTATATGCTGACCCGGACGAAGCATAAGCAGCTGTGGTTGCTGCTGATCATTTTGCCAAGCTGGATCAATCTGTTGTTAAAAGCGTACGCCTTTATTGGCCTTTTCGGCACATACGGTCTGACCAACTCTCTGCTGGAAGTGGTGGGCATTGGGACACAACAGATTTTGTTCACTGATTTCAGCTTTATCTTTGTTTCGGTGTACATCTTCATTCCCTTTATGATTCTGCCGATCTTTAACGCGCTGGAGGAGATGAATCCGTCCCTAATCTATGCTGCACGGGATCTCGGCGCTTCATCGTGGCTGACGTTCCGCCGTGTGATCTTCCCGCTGACGATCAGCGGAGTGAAATCAGGCTGTCAGGCCGTATTTATCCCGGCGTTGTCCCTGTTTATGATTACCCGCCTCATCGCGGGGAACCGTGTTATTACGCTGGGTACAGCGATTGAGCAACATTTTCTCGTTACCCAGGACTGGGGCATGGGTTCGACGATTGCCGTCTTTTTGATTATCGCGATGGCAGTCATTATGTTTCTGACCGGATCAGGCAAGAAGGAGGTGCGAAATGGGAAGAAACGGAAAGCTGTCTAACGTCTATCTGGCGGTTGTGTTCGCCATTTTGTACGCGCCGATTGCCTATCTGATTTTCTATTCATTCAATAGTGGTGGCCATATGCGGGGGTTCGAAGGTTTCACACTGGAATGGTACAGAGAAGTTTTTGCGGACACCCGGCTGCTCATTATTGTCTTGAATACGTTTATTATCGCGCTGTTGTCCTCAGCGATTTCAACCATTCTGGGTGTGGCAGGGGCACTGGCGATTTATCATGTACGTCGTAAACGGACCAAAAACACACTGTTATCTCTAAACAACGTGTTGATTGTTAGCCCCGATGTCATTATCGGTGCATCATTCCTGATTTTGTTTACGATGATTGGCATCAAACTCGGCTTTACGTCGGTATTGCTGTCCCATATCGCATTCAGTGTGCCGATTGTGGTCATCATGGTGCTACCGAAGCTGCAGGAGATGAGTCCAACCTTGATGGATGCGGCTCGTGACCTAGGCGCGGGTTCATGGCAAATTCTAACGCGTGTGGTACTGCCTTACGTGAAACCCGGTATTTTTGCTGGATTTTTCATGGCTTTGACGTACTCGCTCGACGACTTTGCCGTAACCTTCTTTGTGACAGGGAACGGATACTCCACGCTTTCAGTGGAGATTTACTCCAGAGCAAGGCAGGGCGTATCGCTGTCGATTAATGCGTTGTCTACCCTATTGTTCCTGCTCACGGTGTTGCTGGTGGTCGGATATTACTTCATTAACCGCCGTGCATCACGCATTCCAGCCGGAGGAAAGGGGCTGCGTCCATGAAACAGTTGGTACGGACATTCGCGCTTGTGTTTGTGGCCGCATTCGCCCTGATGATTCTGGCTTCGTATCTGAACAAAAGTCAGGGATATTCCGGCGGAAACACGCTGACGATCTACAACTGGGGTGATTATATCGACCCTGACCTTTTGAAGGAATTCGAAGAAGAATCTGGCATGAAGGTCATCTATCAGACGTTTGATTCCAATGAAGCGATGCTGACCAAGATTGAACAGGGCGGCACAACGTTTGACGTGGCGATTCCTTCTGAATATGCGATTAGCAAAATGAAAGAAGAGAACCTGCTCGTTCCGATTGACCACAACAAGCTGCCTAACCTGAAAAACATCGATTCCCGGTTCCTGAACTTGAACTATGATCCAGATAACCAATTCTCTATCCCGTATTTCTGGGGAACCGTTGGTATTGTGTATAACCCGGAACTGGTGGGTGGCCTGACATTTGACAGCTGGAATGACCTATGGGACCCGCGTCTGAAAAATCAGATCCTGTTGCTCGATGGTGCTCGTGAGGTCATCGGTATGGGGCTGAATAGCCTGGGGTACTCACTTAATGATACGAATGAAGATCATCTTCAGGCTGCACTCAAAAAGCTGTCTACCCTGACTCCTAACGTAAGAGCCATCGTTGGAGACGAGATCAAAATGTTGCTTGCGAACGAAGAAGCCGCGGTTGGACTCGTATGGTCTGGGGATGCATCGGAGATTATGGATCAGAACGACAAGCTGGATTACAAGGTACCGGAGGAAGGTTCAAATCTCTGGTTCGACAGCATGGTCATCCCGAAAACAGCTAAAAATGTAGACGGCGCGCACCAGTTTATCAACTTTATGCTGGACCCGGATCATGCTGCACGCAACGCAGAGTACGTGGGATACTCGACACCGAATGCGGAGGCACTTAAGCTGTTGCCAGAAGATATCTCGCAGGATGAACGCTTCTATCCAGACGAGACACTGACAAGCAAGCTGGAGGTTTACAACAATCTGGGCAAAAAAATGCTATCGCATTATAACGACCTGTTTCTGGAGTTTAAGATGCATAGTAAATAATTGTCCTCCAGTCTACGCAAACTGCGCGAACTGCAACGAACACAACAAGTGCAACTCAAATACCCCTGAGCATATTGGCGGCTTCAGGGGATATTTGACGTTGGATTTATTCCGGCGCGGGCTCCGAGAATTCGGATTGCCGGGAACTTTATTTACACCCGTGCGTACTAAAGCCCATAACCCCGAATATGAAAAGTATATCGGGATAGAGGGAACGGAACGGGATGAAAGAGAACGGAACGGAAACTCTGACGGTGTAGATGTGATGTTTGAATTCAATTGTTTTACTACAATGAAGTGGGAAGGAGGTTCGTGATGTTAGGCATGATCGTGCTTGTTTTGTTATCTTGGCTCTTGCTTCGTTTCACGATCAAGCAACCGTTGTCTGTGCTCGGGTATCGTCCGGCAGGTCTACGTCTCCAGCAATTTGCGATAGCCTTACTTTTGGGTATTCTCGTTTCCTCGGCAGTTCACTGGACAGAATCTCTGGTCACCATGTCAAACTGGAAGCTAAACCCCGAATATTCCTGGGCTGATTTTTTGATAGCCAGTTGGTGGAACTTCAAGTCGGTCTGGTTTGAGGAATTGCTTTTCCGTGGTGCACTGCTTGTACTTATGATTCACGGGTTAGGAGTCCGATGGGGAATCGTACTTTCTTCCATGGCGTTTGGGATGTATCACTGGTTCAAGGACGGTGTGTTCGGAAACATCCCGGTTATGCTCATTGTATTTATAACGACCTCTATCATGGGTTTGGTTTGGGCATATGCGTATGCCAAATCCGGTTCTATGGCTCTTGCAGTCGGAAGCCATCTAGGCTGGAACGGGGCATCATCGATCCTGTTCTCTGACGGCCCAAACAGCGAGCAGTTGTTCGTTCAAGTGACAGGCATAAGCTACATGCCACTTGCCGGAATACCTTCACTGATTTTTTTTGTCGCGTCCAACGCAGCCCTGCCTCTGATCCTTTTCTTCTGGATCAAATACAACATAGCTATGCAATCGAAACCCAATGAACAGGCAGTTTCACCCTAATAAGAACAACAAAAATAAATAAAAACATCCCTTGATCACGTATGGATCAGGGATGTTCCTTTTCTTTTACCTGCTCTAAAGCAATAGCTTTGAAGTGCGATATCCGATGGATATGAGATTACACGTTAACGGAGGGGACAGGACAAACGAAGGAAGCGAAGCGCTCGCCTTTACAACTGGATTTTCTCATCAGATAGGAGATTCAAAAAAATCCGGGGGTAACAGCGATCCGCAGTTGTTCTGTCCCCGGAGTGGCTTAGTGAAATCTAGTCGTCCAATTCATCGGATATCATGCCACTACATAGGCTTTTTGCGCCCCATGATGATATACGCCCCGCCCACAATCAGCAGAATGGCCACAAACGGTTGAATATAGCTCATGTTGCTCAGTACGGAACCGATCGACATGACAGTGAAGAACAAAAGGGAAAGAACCGTCAGAATATTAATCGGAATCAGCAACCATTTATTTTTGCCGCCAAACCAGTAGAGTTCAAACAAACCGACCGCTGGCGCCAGAATGAAGCCCGGCCACATCGTACCCCAGTTACCAAACAGCATCGCGATCTGGCATACAATACCGACGGTCAGCAGCAAGCCGCCTGGAACGAGCAATCCAACGCCACGGCCAATCATGGAGAAGTATAACCAGTGGAAGAACAGTCCGAGCGGAATCACAAATAACGTAGGCCAGAAAGTACCAAAGATTGTGCCTGGGCCCATTGTGCCGCCTTGATTCAGAATCAGGTATACACCGAGCAAAATCAGGACAGGTGCAAGAATCGTACGTTTAGCCATAATTTCTCTCCTTTTGAATATGGAATCTTTCATCCGTGCAATATGTAACATCACTTTCGTTATATACAGCATACCACGAACTGGAAAAGGGGAACCTCCGTCTTTGGCGTTAAACTTATCCTAGACTAAAGTCTAGGTATGGGGTTACGATCCTATCCCTGCCGAGCCGCCAGATTAGCCCGGTATTGACCCGGGGTCTGTCCCGTCCACTTTTTGAACGCATTCTGGAAGGCGCTTTGTTCCGAAAAATGAAGGGCATAGGCGATATCGACGACAGCATAGTTGCCTCTTTGTAAGTAACGTAGCGCCATTTCCTTCCGTACCTGAACGGAGATTTCGTTAAACGTTGTACCTTCTTCACGCAATCTGCTCTGGAGTGTGCGAATGCTCACGCCGAGATGTGCTGCCGTGTGTTGTAATGTGGGGAAGAAGGAAGGCAGACTTTCCGTGATCCAACGGCTTACTTTGCTGGAGAAAGGCTGAGAGGCATACAGGTCTGCCCGTGTCTCCTCTGCCATCGACTCGAAAACCTTCAACATTCTGGCATCCGAATATAAAACGGGCAACGTCAGGACCTCTTTGGATAGACGCAGCAGGGTTTGGGTAGCACCGAACTCGGGAGTGACCCCAAGGGAGTTCACGTAAACAGACAGATCACCTGCCCCGACAGGGGCTTCGTGACTGAATTGGACTTCTCGTACCACGGCCCGGTGATTCGCCAGCTTGTTGATCAGATGTAATACCGATACAGTCATATCCTCTACGCAATGGCGAGACATGGGGATTTCTTCATTTTCAACAGACAACTGAATGATCACATCCGGTCCATCGACCTTCCACTCCAGTTGAAATCCACTATACAGAATATCGTTATACCGCTGGTACGCGCTAAGTGCGTCACCAATCGTTTTGGAGTGCATCATGACATATCCGGGCAGACTTAAATCCGCAAAATCCAACCGTCCACCCTGGTTTAATCCAAAGTATGGATCGTTTGCATAATCAGCAGCACGCCGCATGATCCGTTCCAATTCAGTGACGGGAATCCGGGCATCCAAGTTCTCCAAGATGGAGGGATCTACATCGATGTCTTTGAAAAAGGATTCCGTGTCAAAGCCCTTGTGTACCAGTGTTTTCAAAATAGGATATACCATGGATATCGGGACACTCTGGTTAAGATGTTTCATAAGTCCTCCCGTTTGCACGAATCCGCAATGATTTGGCGTCGTTGATCATTTGTTTATACCTACCTTCACTATATGCTTGTGATATGTCCGTTTCATCGGTCTTCATGAACCATATTATACAGGAGGAATATACGTATGAATGCAAATAAAATTCTTATCATTAACGGTCATCCCGATCCACAGAGTTATTGCAAGGCACTGTCAGAGTCCTACGCAGAGGGCGCACGAAAATCAGGTGGGACGGTGGAGATGATCGATCTGAGCGAGATCGAGTTCAATCTTAATCTCCGATACGGCTATCGTCAGCGGACAGAGCTCGAGCCTGATCTGCTGAAGGCACAGGAACTCATTCGCTGGGCAAATCATTTGGTATTTGTGTATCCGACGTGGTGGGGAACAATGCCCGCTGTGTTGAAAGGGTTTATTGATCGGATTTTCCTGCCCGGGTTTGCTATGAGGTATCGGGACAACTCACCGCTCTGGGACAAATTGTTGAAAGGTAAGTCTGCACAGCTTATTGTGACGATGGACACCCCTTGGTTCTACAATGCATTGGTATACAGAAGGGCAGGTCACCGGGTCATGAAATCCAACGTCCTTCAATTCAGTGGGGTATCCCCTGTACGTGTAACCGAGATTAGTCCAATCCGCAAGTCCACGGAAGCGTTTCGTCAGAAATGGCTGGGTAAGGTGATGGAAATGGGGATGAGGCAGGCACGATGATCTAATAGGGATAGGAATATCAAATGAGAATCGTTCATAAAGAGTGAGGAACAAAGGAACAGAGCAAAGAAACAGAGCAAAGAAAAGGATCAAAGAACACAAAGAAACGAGGCAGAGCACTTCCTGCTTCGTTTCTTTGTTGTGCAGATGAAGCAGCGATAAGTCAGTTGTTAACCTGCTTTTTCACTACTTTTTCAACACATCCGAATGTTTCTTGCCCCAGCTGTTCACGCCGTCGTCTTCAATGATCGAGATCGCCGCGTCAGCAATATCCGGGTTTGTCATCAGTTTTTCCTGAATCCGGAACTTGATATCATCCGCATCCGCTAGACTGAGTCCTTTAGTCAGCTCAATCAGGCCTTCGACATGGTAATACCGGCCCTCTTGAATGATGCGCATCATCTGGATATCAGCTACATGGCTGTCTGCCAGAATTGTCTGGGACACTTTGTCCTCAATATCCTGCGGTGCGGCGACACCGATCAGGCCAATCATGTTGTCGTAGCCGACACGGAAAGCAACGGCAATCATCAGGCATCCGATGATGGTGGTGACAATACCATCTAGCAAAGCGAAGTTTGTCAGTGCAATGACGACAACAGATATAAGCGCAAGCGTCGCTCCAAGCACGGCTACAACGTCCTCGTAGAATACCAGGCGGGTTGGTGGTGCGGCACGTCCTACATTTTTGATTGCTGCAGGCACCAGGGCAAACCCTGTCGCTTTGGGCGCACGAGCTTCTTTCAAAATTTCCTTCATGGCTTTGATGAGGATGGCTCCATCGATCACAATATTAAGCACAAGCACACCAATGTTGATCCACAGTCCCCCTGAGTGACCAGCAGGATGCTGGAGCAGGTGAATGCCTTCGTGAATGGTTTCGTAGGCCATAATCGTCACCACAATTACGGCAATCATACAGAAAATGTTGATGACCCGTCCGAATCCAGTCGGGAAGCGGCGTGTAGGTTTTTTCTCGGATAATACACTTCCGACAAATACAAACCCTTGGTTAATGGCATCGGCCAGTGAATGCATCGCTGACGCGAACATGGCGCCGCTGCCACTGAATATAAAGGCTCCTCCTTTACATAGTGCAAGTATGGCGTTACCCGCCATGGCTACAGCAGAGGATGTGTTGCCTTTTTTGACGAGAGACATAAAGCTCTCTGACTTCGGTTGTTCAGCCACTTCGGTAGTTCCTCCCAGATATGTAGTTGGTGTAGAAAGACAGTCCTTCTTCCGGTAGCTTGTGCATTTCCACTAAATGTTATTATAACCGCCTTTACAACTCCCAGCATTATGAAACAATGGTCATATCATTATCCAGACGATAACGGCTGTTAATATAATTGTTTGTCATTCAATTTGACTTAGTATTCGATCACATCGATCTCACGCAAATTACGATTGGATTGCTCCAGCAATTCGGTGAAGTTTTCAGCCACGTAATAGACAAAGTCAGGATCATGTTTGAATATAATAATCTGTCCATATGTTCCTTGCTCTGTCGGGTCAAAATCCAACATCAAATAAAGCGATCCGCCTCCCAGCTTGCCAAAGGTGATCCATGATTTCTGATGCAAATAAGGCTTGATTCGCGGGTCCAGTTCAAGCATTTCTTCTTCGGAAAAATAGTCTTCCATCCGAATCTCTACAGTACCGTCATGTTCTCTCTTCATTTGTTCAAGCGATAACATGTAGAAGACCATATCTTCATTTTGTGCGGCATCACCTGGAAAAAGAACGTGAAAGGCATATCCGCTGCCGTTTTTACGTTTGTAAAATGCCCGGAAGTCTTCTGGTAGACGTATACTGTAATATTGCTCGAACGCGTCAAGCTCCTCATCGGTTGCTCCTTCCTGTTCGCGGTAGGCCTCCAGCAACTCCTGGTTTTCCTCATCCTGCACCTTTTCTTCCAGCAGTTCCAACAACTCTTGCATGAGTTCATCGATCCGTTGTTCTGACTTTGGTTCTGCCATCATGTTTCGCCTCCTTATGAGCGTTCGCATGTCATACTCATCTAATAAATCTGTTGATGAGATGGTTTCCCACTAGTATAGATTTACTCAGGAAACTCGGACAAGAAACCATAGACCCAAGCGGGAGTCCTACATAATGAACGAATATGGATGTGTAAAAGCGCACTTGTGGTCTATGCAGAGTTGCATTCAGCCACCTAACAATATCTCAAAAAAAAGCGTGAGCAGCAGGTTTACCCTGTGACTCACGCTTTGGTCTCTATGTGGTCTATTGGTTTTAAACCAATCTCATGTTTTGTTATTCAAATCTCCAGCAGGATAAACTCAGGTTACCCAGCTGATATGCCCGGAACAAGAGAGAGGCTTGTTTCTTCTCATCTCCTGCACCCATGGCGATCAGGATTGGCACAAAATGCTCTGGCGTAGGAACCGCTGCCTGTGCAGATGGAGCAAGCTTGTCATATGCGAAGAGGGCATCCGTATCCCAGTGCTCAAGCTTATCTTGGAGCCAGCTGTCGAATTCCATAGCCCAGGAATCTACACCTTGACTTTCCCAGTTCAGACGGCGCAGGTTATGCACGGTTCCGCCACTGCCAATGACAAGAACGTCTTGCTCTCGCAAAGAAGCGAGTGCTTGGCCTACCTGATACTGTTGCTCACCCGTCAGATGACGGTTCACAGAGAGAGCAATTACAGGAACATCTGCCTCGGGATAGAGCAGGCGCAGTACAACCCATGCTCCATGATCCAGGCCGCGCATCTCATCCGTCTGCACTGATATTCCCGCTTCGGTGAACAACTTGACGATCTCAGCGGTTGTTTCAGCATGTCCTTGAGCTGGATATTTGATCTGGTACAGTTCGGGTTGAAAACCACCGAAATCATAGATCGTGTCATATGAGCCGGTTACAGCAGATACGAGCTGTGTCGTCGATTCCCAGTGAGCGGAGAACAGGACGATCGCTTTAGGTTTGGGCAGATCCTGCCCAAGTTTTTGCAAAAATTCAGTGTACGCATTCTCCTCCAATGCAAGTGAAGGAGCGCCATGGGCGATAAACAAAGATGGCATCATGATTCAGTCATTCCTTTCGTATCTTCTGTAGATACCCCAGCATCCGTCCGAAGGAAGTGTTGGAGTTTGGCATATAACTCAGGAGTTACATGGTGGCCCCCGCTGTATGGTACATAAGTAACTTGATTCGTATGATTCCGGAAAAACGAAGCATTATCTTCACCCAGCTGTAACGGGAAAAGGTGATCCTGATCGCCGTGTGAGATAAATGCAGACAGATTGGATGAAGGCTGCAAAGCATATTCCTCTTTTACAAACTGCGGAATGTATCCGCTCATAGCCACGATGCCTTTGATGGCATCCCCCATGACCAAGGCAAGCGTCATCGCCATGATGCTGCCCTGACTGAATCCGGCGATATAACGCCGTGCAGGATCAATGGCATATTGAGCCGACAGCTCGATGATAAGTTGTTGCAGTCCTTGAACCGAGGCATCGTATAACTCGCGGACGGGATTGCCTATGCTTTTGATCTGAAAATAAGCATAACCTCCGCCCTGTACAATAGGCCCACGAATGGCAACAATGATGAAATCGGTAGACAGCGGCTCCATTAATCGAAGCATGTCCTGCTCATCTGATCCCATGCCGTGCAAGGCAAAAATAACAGGATATTGCTGGGCTTTATCGTAATGTGGAGGCAACTTCACCTCATGAATATAAGTAGAATTCAAACCAATACACCTCCAGGTGAAAGATGAGCTGCGATGAATCAAATGTATAAAATGAATGCATAGATCAAACCAATGAAGCAAAAGAGTTGGAATGAATTAATGACAGGGATTAAACTAAAAATAAAAAGTTCACCTATGTGAAAATAATATTCTTATTTATGAACAAAATCTATCATGCTTTCATTGTAGGGTCAACACTTTTTTTGTATGATGAAAATATGTTTTGTATAAGGGAACTTGGAATAAGAATTGTTGTTGTGCTTTTATCTCTTTAGAGGAGGACGTGAAGAAGATGATGAAACATATCGTACCTATTCTTAGAATTTTTGATGAAGCGAAGGCAAAGGAATTTTACATGGATTACTTGGGGTTCAAAGTGGACTGGGAGCATCGATTCGAGGCTGATATGCCACTGTACATGCAGGTGTCGCAGGATGAGATTGTTATTCATCTGTCCGAACATCACGGGGACTGTACTCCTGGTGCGGCATTACGGATTGAGACAGAGCATCTGGAGGAGCTGCATAAGCGGATTTCTTTGCAAAAATATAAATATGCGAGACCGGGTATCGAGAAGACCCCTTGGGATTCACGGGAAATGACCATTACCGATCCATTTGGCAATCGCCTTGTTTTTGTAGAGTCAACGGTTGAATCTTGATTTCAATGAAACGGTAGTTAGAGAGAAGAGAGGGCGGTCACATGGATATTGGCTTGGCCATTCGAACGATACGCAAACAGAAACAGATTACGATTATGCAACTCTGTGAGGGGACAGGGTTGTCCAAGGGGTTTATCAGCAATGTGGAAAATAACAAAACGTCACCGTCCATCGCTACATTAGAAAGCATCGCGGACTACCTGGGCGTCCCGCTACCCTACCTGTTGTTGACATCAGAGCAGCGTATGAATGTGGTTCGCAAGCATGAACGCAAGGAGACTACAGCGGGTAGCGGGCAGATTAAAGTACAGCAGTTAACGGCAAAAGGTGCGATGCGTATGTCCATAGTAGAACTGCCAGCGGGAGCTTCGACCGGGATCAGCAAACATGCGGGGGAAGAGAGCCATCTGGTACTGCAAGGTGTCATCCAAGCGAAGCAGGGGGAAGATGTGGAGACGCTGGAAGCGGGAGATTCGTTTACATGGAACGCGATTGTACCCCATGAAGTGACTAATATCGGCGAGGAACCCGCCGTTGTTCTGATTGCGGTGTCCAAGGAATTGGAGCTGGATCATCTGTTGAACCAGTAAGGTAAGTGAGGCGATTGAGGAAGGGGACGGAATGTAAAATGTGATGTGTGCCGTATGCTTTTATTAGTAAAGATCTGATTCAAGTGTATTACAAAAGCATAAACAGGTGAGGGACACGTGTCCCTCACCTGTTTATGTCAGTCTGTTCATCGTCGTGAACCGTGAAGGCGAGCCGTGGATTGAAAATCCACAACTCGACGTTCCCTGAAGTAAAAATAGAGAGAATAAGCGCATTCGGTTCTGAAAACTTTATATAGAACTCCTTCTTTAATTAATCTAGTGATGATTATAAGCCTAAAAGATTAAGTGGGTAAGCGCTTCGGATAATTAGTCCATTTCTTTGTATTTTCGGAGGTTTCTTCATATGCAAAACGAATATTTTCACTGGAACCTGTTAGTCTAACAGAGTGTACTACAATCTGAGGCACTCTACTACTTGGAAGTTTACAAGGGTCGAACTGTGAGTTGAAGATACGTGTTTCTTCTTCACGATAATTTTTCAAAATGTTATAACCTCTACCAAATTGATCTAGAGAGCTACCTGAATAAAGACTAATCAAAGGGCATAAACCTGCCATTTCTAACTTTGTAATTACAGAATCTATCGCTTTACACGCGTTTTCTATATCTTCTTGGAGTGGAAAATCCATTCTTTTATGTTCAATTCTATTCCTGACGTCACATACTTTCATTTGAGTTAAGACGGCAGTTGTTTCTGTTAGTAAATTCAATATCTTTTCCAAGTCAGGTTCTTGTATATCTAAAACATAATTGTAATGCCTGAATGGAAAAAGCATCACGTTTGTCGCATCTGAATAATCAGGCAATTCATCTTTGTTTCGAATAAATCCCTCTTTTTTCAGCAAGTACTCTTCACATCTCTCAGCTAGAATATCAAACCCTTCAATCAACGGGTATAAAGTATTTTTTCCATCTTTATCATACATTACAAATCCCTTGCCGGTATCTCTTAGACTACTAAGATTGTCTGACATAAACTGTCTAGACTTATTTAAATCAAACCTTAACTTTGTCTTTGTATGGTCAGATAGCAGCATCCATGTTGAAAATGTTAAAGTTAAATCTAGTATTTCCTCTAATGAGACAAAGAAGTTAACAGCATTACTTCTAATCTCCTCTCTATCATGTTCTGTATAACTTCGATATTTCCGTATTGATGTTAACAATTTTTCATATCTACTCCAAAACAAAGAGTTGTATATAGGAAACAAGTTAATATTAAAACCTAATTTCCACAGGACCTTTTTTATTAATTTTTCTTCTTCTTCAACATTCCTTGGCAAATTAAAATTACCATACTTAAAAAACTCTTCGGTACGCCTTATATTGTTTGGACTAGTAAAAATAGTTTCCTTTACAATTTTAATTGGATCTTCTGTCAATAAGTAATTATTTAACTTTTCTTCTATATCCTTACCATCTATCAGGCTTATTCTCCACAATTCATTTAAGTCAGGATAAAGCTCTTTAATTAATATCTTCAATCTTATTACAGACAAATCTTTCTTCGAGGAAATAGAACGTATACCAAACTGAGAACATTCACATATGTTTTTGAAATAACCTTTTAATTTCTTATAATTAAACCTAGAAACTCGTATCTCTGTTGAAGGAATAATAATTATTTCTTCATCAATTAATTCTTCGACCGCATTTGCAATACTAATATTATCCATTAACAGAATCAGTTGAAAGATCTGCGCCAGATTTAATTTATCTACGATCTGACTTGAAGACCCCTTAGCAAGAGATTTAGGCATTAATGACCTTATATCCTTAGAATGTTTTTCTATTAACTTCCCTAGTAGACTCCTCAATTCACTTTCACTAAATTCGTTAATCAGTAAGTAGTGAAGATTATCTAATTGAATATGATCAAAATAATCCGATTCAGCATGATATTCTTTTATAAGATTAATTATATTATCTGGTAGTTCTAAATTCTTTGAAATTAAACTACTTGCTTTTGAAATTGCACTATAAGCATATTGCGATTTAAAATGAACCCAATGAATTGTTGAACAAGTAATATCACTACAATGCCACATTGGTGCAGAGTATTTTATTGGTAGATTGCGTTTTTGTTTTGATCTCAGAATACCATAAGGGCCTATAACTATCTGCCCTCTTTGAAAAACTCCAACTGGAGTATCTGTAAGTATTTGTTGGGTCTCTTCAAACGTAAAAGAATCTGGTTTGTGTGGAAATAATTCAAAAAATTTATCATATAATAATCGTTCATATATCCACGGAAATCTTATCATCCCCGATATAATTTCCTGACTGATAATTTCAAATACTTTTTCAAAATCCGTCTTAGAGATATCAATTAAAAATTCTTTGTTGTGGAAATTTATAAGCATTGCAAGCTTTATCTCTTGTATTGTAATATTACTAATACCTTCTCTGATTTTCCCTACCCATTCTTCACCCTGAGAAGTGAGAACAATAGAATTATCTAATGAAATTGGTGGAACATACTCACTAGAGATTATTGAATTCCTTAGAATAATGCTAATTTGATAAAGATCAATAATAATTCCATCATTATTTGCACAGACAGCTTTTAATACTGCATTATTCAATATGCCCCCCCCTAACGTATATGTTCACTATAACATTTCAATCCAATAAATAACATATGGTTGATTGACATCATTCTTCCCTTATAGTCATTATAATATTTTCATTTCAAAAGAGATGTCATTAAAACAAAAAAAGATCATTTCCGCCGACTTTAGTGGTAATGATCCTTTTTGTTTTTGTGAATTTGACATATGGAGGCGAGGGGAGTCGAACCCCTGTCCAAAGAGACGACACATAAGCTTTTACGGGTGTAGTGACAGTTATGTCACTCGATATTAGTATTGAGCCAAAACAGGATTAGCCTCGATCCGCAATGGCTTGAGCTGATATAAGGTTCTTCAATGACTCACCATATCGATAACGAATATCTTCTTCAGTAATCCAATGGCCACCTTGCTCCATTGGTTCCAGCAAACACAGTCATAACTAGTTTGGTCTCAATCATGATATTCAAACTCCTGACGTTTTCCAGCAGAGTCATATCTAATTCGAATGTATTACCTTCAGCAATCCTCACGAATACGTTACCTATCTTTTATATCATAAACACAAAAACCACCAACCAGCATTCTGGTTGGTGGAGTCAAATCTTACTGTGGATTGGTTGTCCAGATGCCTGCGGCTTTGACGAATACGCGGTCAGACAGCTTGAGGGTGGCCAGCGCCAGTTCGGCTACATCTTCGGCTTGCATCATGCGATCCTCGTCTCCGATCTTGAGTCCGGCATTCACAGCCAGTTCCGTATTTACGGTGCTTGGTGTCAGCGCGGTTACACGAATGTTCGATTTGCGAACTTCCTGCATCAAGGATTCCGTCATGCCCAGCAATGCGAATTTGGATGCACAATAGGCTGAACCTGTAGCGAATCCGCGCTCACCTGCCGTTGAAGCGATATTAATGATGCTGCCGCTGCTTTCCTTGATCATGCTTGGAAGAATGGCCCGAGTTACATAGTATGTACCCATGACATTCACATGCAGGATGCGTTCCCACTCTTCAGGGTCCATCTCTAGCAGTGTACCGAAACTTCCGATCCCTGCATTGTTAATGAGGATATCGACTGCTCCCAGCTCCATCTCAATAGCTGCGACTGCTGCTTCAGCTTGAGAGCGATCCGAGATGTCTGCTGCAGCACTCGTTACTTTCACGCCATATTGCTGGCTTAAAGACTCTTGAAGGGCTTGCAGATCGGAAGCGGTGCGGGCGATCAGTCCAAGATGTACGCCTTCTTTGGCAAGGGCTTCCGCAATGGCGCGGCCAATACCTTTACCGGCGCCAGTAATGATGGCTGTTTTATTTTTAAGTTCCATAGGAATATTCCTCCTCAGCATTTGGGTTAGCACTTGATTATACTATATTTTACCCAATGATCGGAAATATGCTTCATCACACGTTAGCGCGGTTGGGTGATTCGAATGCTGCCAGAAGTCGTACGTGCCTGGATCACATCCTGACTTATGCCTGGTGAATCCGGTATATTAACATCGCCCGAAGTGGCCTTGGCCTCATAAATTCCATCAAAATCAGGCGCAGCCTGAATGGATATATCCCCCGATGTCCCTGATACCTGAATAGGCGCTGCGTGAGATTGCTGGATATCAATACTGCCGGATGTGAACTCAACATTAGCCTCACCATTCAATTGTGCAATTTCCACATCTCCTGATTGGATCACGCTATTTACTTTTCCATCCACTTGTTTTGCGGTGAAGCTTCCTGATGTCTGTTCTACGGCTAAATCCCCTTGAATAGCAGAAGCAGTGATATCCCCTGAGGTCAAAGACAATTCAATGCGAGGAACCTGAATATCATTCAGAACGATGGAGCCAGAGGTGCTTTTCATCTCCAGAGATTCAGCATGTAGCCCGGTTATGTCCCAATCCGCTGAGCTAGAGTGTAGTGTGACATCATTCAAGGGATATCCTTTTGGCAAAGCCACGGTTATTCTTGAATCTGGTTCCCCCCAGTTCCAATTAAAGGAGAACAACTTCAGACGGTTGTGTTTTTGCAGCGTTAGCTGGAATGTGCCATCGGTAAAACTTGCCTCCTCGAAGCTTTGAATAACCTCCGGTTCCCACTTTCCATCCACTTCGATATAGCCGGTGTTTTCTGGACTAACGATGAATTCGATATCAGCATTAAAATTGCCATCCAGCTGAATATTTTGCAGATCATCTTGCAGTCCTCCGGTGCTGAGTTCCCACCGCTTGCTGTATGCTTCCCTATCATCCTTGAACTGAAAACCATAGACCGATGTTCCAAGTAAACCTATGCCAATGCAGACGAGAGCCAGTGCTAGCCATTTCTTCGTGCTCATGCAGAAACATCCCCTTTCATCACGTTGATATTCCACCGAATATAGTGAATTGCCATATTTTTAAATGCGATAAAGATATATTTGGAGGCAAGGGCAAACAAAATGCCGATACCGAGCAGCCCAATAGCAACGAAAATTTCTGTTGTTTCAAGGTGATTCAGATACAGATAGTCGAAGGCAGCTGCGACAGGAGCCAGCGCAAGCAAGGACAGACTTGCAATTGTAAGCCATACAGACCAGAGGCTAAGACCAATAGGAATCATGAGTGTAAGATTAAGGAAGATCAAGCCTATGCCCACAAAAAAGTTCCGCGTAGCCCGATTGTGATTAACAGGTGGTTTCATCTCTCTGAACGTTGGCCCATCAAAGGGATCTCTATCGGATGTGTGAGAGTATGCGTTAGCGTTATAACGTTCGCCGAGTACTTTACGTGCAATTTCCTCCGGGTGGCCGAGCTCACGTGTAATGTCTTCCTCCGATTTGCCTTCACGTAACCCCAGCGTAAACTTGTGGGCATAATCTGCAAGGAGTTCCGCACGTTCCAACCGGTCCATCGGATGTAAAAGCAATTCCATAGCTTGCATAAATTGTTGTCTATTCATCTTGTGTTCCTTTCAAACCCTTATTTTTGAATGAATGTTTACTTTCACATCGTTTCTTGCTCTTGGTTCTGTTTGAAAATCATTCGTACTCGTATGTATGGTTTAGTGCAGTGGTAGTGGATTTATCAATGCATTCCGTATTTATGTAATGTCAGATCGTATTATAACTTCCTTCTATACCAGCATACAAAAAAACCGGGTCGGCTGCTTCCGTCTGGAGACGGATACCGATCCGGTCTATGAGATGAAATGTATGTCAGCGAACTCCACATATATTCACAAATGGAGTGCAGAAATACAACTTTTGTACATTTGGTGGGGAAGGAGTTATTCGTTGTATGGATATATAGTTTACTTCTATTGTATTTACTGCCCCTGCACATCCAGGATGGGCAGGTCTTCGACCGCAGGCCCTTCAATGACATGTCCTTCATAATTAAAGCGTGAGCCGTGGCACGGGCAGTCCCAGGAACGTTCCCCATTATTCCATTCCACTTCGCATCCCAAGTGGGTGCAAGTTGTATCAACCAGGAACAACTTACCGCTGGTGTCCTTATAGGCTCCGGCCCTTTTACCGTTATGACGCACGACTGCGCCTTCGTCGTTGCCAAGCTCGTTTATATTTTTGTGCACAATACCGACTTTGCCTGCAATTAACTCCTTCGCAACATTGACGTTCTCTACGATAAAGTGTTTGAAACCCGGGTCTGCCTTAAATCTTGCCGGATCAAATACTTCTGCGTGCGGGTTATCTCTGCCGGTAATTCGGTCTGCCAGCAGATGTCCGGCCATCGTACCAGTAGTCATGCCCCATTTGGCAAAGCCTGTAGCGACATAGACCCGTTCATGCCTTCCGGTAATCGGTCCGATGTAGGGCACTTTATCGATGGAGATCAGGTCCTGAGCCGACCAGCGAAACGGGATGTTACGAATCCCAAACGTCTCGGCTGCATATTTCTCCAGGCGCTCGTAGTGACCGAAGGTACAGATGCCTTGTCCGGTTTTATGATTTTCTCCGCCGAATAGAATATGCTCTTTACCATTATGAACGACAGCACGGAGTGAACGGGCCGGATCATCATCAGAGATATACATGCCGCCTGCATAAGGTCTTTCAGGTTCAACCATCACCGCATATGAGCGTTCAGCGTGCAGGCGGGTAAAGTAAAATCCCGGATCATATACGGGAAAATGTGAAGCGACAACGATATGCTCTGCCGTGACGAATGAACCATTATAGGTTCTTACTTTCAGAGAGGATTCCTCCTCAACGTCAGTTACCGTTGTTTGTTCATAGACACGTACCCCTTGTTTTACGGCTGAAGCAAGCAAGTGATGCAAGTAAGCTAATGGGTGGAAACGTGCTTGTCCAGGCATACGAATGCCGGCTCTGGAGGGAACAGGAATCGGGAGGGGGTCTACCCATTCGCCAGGGATGTTGAGTTTGCCATAAGCGGTCAGTTCAATCTCCAGCTTTTTGATATGGTCATCGGACTGAATATAGACATAGGCATCCTCATCAGCCCACTGACAATCGATCTGCTTTTCCTTGACCAGACTACGCATCCAGCTCGCTGCATTTGCATTCCCTTCATAGTACATCCGTGCCTGCTCATGTCCGAAGTGATGCATAATTTCATCAAAAATGACGCCATGCTGTGCAGATACTTTGGCGGTTGTATGGCCTGTTGTGCCGTCCAGTACTTTTCCAGCTTCAAGCAGAACGACACTCAGTCCAGACTGGGCAAGCAAATAGGCTGTGGTGATGCCTGCAATCCCGGCTCCGATAATCGCTACATCCGCTGTGGTATCTTCTGTTAACTTCGGATAAGATTCGAATGTATTCGCGGCACGCCACAAAGATTCGGGAACCGGTGGTAAACTTGTGTTCAACTGCTCATTGTTATTCATTGGATTGGTTTCCTCCTAATCATGATCACAGCATAATAGGGAACGTTCAGAAGCAGAAGTCCCTGTACTTCTAATCAGGATTGCCAGAGTATGCCAGAAAAAAACGAGTAGCTACATATTTTTAAAAAAGGAAGAGGAACATTTTCTTGAAACGCCCCTCTGTTTTTTTATATCAGAATGTTTTATAGTAAGATTACCGAAATCGTTTTAGGTTTTTGATTAATATCCCCTAAAATAAAAATAAATCATGATTTATAAGGTATTTTTCCTAATTTAGAGAGGTAATCCGAAAGATATAGTCCGTTTTCATGAATTAAAATGTATTCGCTATCATAATTAATCTATACTATACATTAAAGGGAGATTAGATATGACAACTCATCAAACGAAATATCCGTTTCAAGATACAACCATGGCACTTAACGATCGAGTGAAGGACCTTGTGTCCCGCTTGACGGACGATGAAAAAATTGAATCCATGCTGCAATACCAGCCAGCCGTAGAACGCCTGGGTGTTGCTGCTTACAAACATGGAACGGAAGCCGCTCACGGCCTGGCTTGGCTTGGTGAAGCCACCTCATTCCCGCAGCCTGTAGGACTCGCATGTACGTGGGATACCGACCTGATGAAAGAGATCGGCTCCGTCATCGGAGACGAGGCACGTGTATTTTACAAACGGAATCCTGCCGTCAACGGTCTTACGCTGTGGGCACCCACGGTGGATATGGAGCGTGACCCGCGCTGGGGACGAAACGAAGAGGCGTATGGCGAGGACCCGGAACTGACCGCAGAGCTGACAACCGCATTGGTCAAAGGTATTCAAGGAGACCATCCCAAGTATTACAAAGCTGTGGCAACGCTCAAACACTTCCTCGGCAACAACAACGAAGTGGATCGTGGTAGCGGCTCATCCAGCATTGATCCACGCAATATGCGTGAATATTATTTGAAAGCGTTCGAAAAGCCATTCAAGCAAGGCCGAGCACAGTCGATGATGACAGCGTACAACTCGATTAATGGCACGCCGGCTTTGTTGCATCCTTTTGTGAACGAGATTGTTAAAGGCGAATGGGGCATGGATGGATTCATCGTCAGTGACGCGGGCGACGTGATGGGCATCAAGAATGATCATAAATATTATGAATCCCACACACCGGGTACGGTTGAATCGGTCAAAGCGGGGATCGACAGTATCACCGACGATGCCGAACTGTCCAAGCAAGCGCTTCGTGAAGGATTGGAGCAGGGGCTGCTGACCATGGAAGATATCGACACAGCCTTGTTTAATACATTCCGTGTGCGATTCCGTCTAGGTGAATTTGATCCGGAAGAAGGCAATCCCTACGCTGCAATTGGCGAGGAATCCATGATGACGGAGAAGGCCAAAGCGCTGTCTCTCCGGGCGGCAAGAGAGCAGGTGGTTTTGCTCAAAAACGAAAATGGTACCCTTCCGTTGGACAAAACCAAAACAGGCAAAGTAGCTGTGATTGGCCAGCTTGGCGGAACGGTCTATCGGGATTGGTATGCTGGTACGCTACCCTACAGCGTCACGCCACTGGAAGCGATTCGCGGCAAAGTGGGCAGTGATAACGTAACCTACCAGGACGGTGACCATCGCATCACGCTGACATCGGCAGCAAGCGGCAAAAAGCTGGGCCTTGTCAGAGTGGAGGGCTCATCTGAGATGGCAGTGAGAGCCTCAGAAGAAGCCGAGACATTCCGAGTGACGGATTGGGGATTCGGTAGTTACACGTTGCAGGCAGAGAGTAACCGCAAATACCTGACCACAGATGAAGAGTCGGTCACTGCCTCGGCTAATGAAGTGTACGGCTGGTTTGTCAAAGAAGTGTTTCATCTATTGCCACAGGCGGATGGTCGTGTGGGGCTCACCACATGGAATGGTAGAATCGTGACGACATCGAACGATGGCCATGATGCACTCAAGGTGGCCGAAGAGTTGACAACATTCGGTGATGCAGAGCTATTCGAGCAAAATGTCGTAACGAATGGGATCGGCGAAGCTGTTGCTGTAGCCAAAGCAGCAGAGACAGCGATTGTATTTGTCGGTAACAACCCGCTCGTCAACGGTAAAGAAGAAGTGGATCGTCCAAGTCTTGAGCTGGCTGAATCACAGCTTCAGCTGGTGAAGGCCGTACATGAAGCTAACCCGAACACCGTGGTGGTGATTGTAGGAAGTTATCCATTTACCTGCAACTGGGTTCAGGAGAATATTCCAGCGGTCCTGTATACGTCACACGCCGGACAGGAACTGGGGAACGCGGTCGCTGACGTATTGTACGGAGACTATGCACCTGCAGGCCGTCTGAACATGACTTGGGTGCAATCGGAAGATCAACTGCCTGATATCCGGGATTATGACATTATCCAAGCGGGCCGCACGTATCAATATTTTGAAGGAAATGTGTTATATCCGTTCGGACATGGTCTGACCTATGCTTCATTTAAATACAGCAATCTGGAGATTAGTCCTGCGCAAGCAGGAAAAGACGACCGCGTGACCATTCGAGTGGATGTGACGAATACCAGTTCAATCGCCAGTGACGAGGTCGTGCAGTTGTATGTTCGCGCAGGAAAGTCACGAGTGAAACGTCCACTTAAAACGCTAAAAGCTTTCCGACGTCTGCATATTGAAGCTGGAGCGACAGCGACTGTTCATTTTGACCTGCCTGTTTCGGAATTGGCCATCTGGGATGTTACTCGTGATCGTTATGTGGTGGAGGATGGCATCTATTCGATTATGGCAGCCAAATCTTCCTCCGATGTGCAGTTGGTCGCAGATCTAAAAATAGATGGAGAGATCATACCTGCGCGTGACTTGAGCGTGACTACACGTGCCGAGAATTATGATGCTTATCGGAGTGTGGAACTGGATGAGTGCAAAGAGGGTGGTACAGCAGTCCGTGTCATAGGAGAACAAGGGTGGATTGCCTTTAGGGATGCTGACCTTGGCAACGGGGCCACCACATTTGAAGCTCGCCTATCTGCAGAACAGCAAGGGGGTGTGCTGGAAGTGAGATTGGGTACCCCGGACGGTGCCCTTGCAGGACGTGTAGAGCTGGCACAAAGCGGTGCCCAGCAGTGGTCTACGGTAGAGGTTGAACTGACAGGCGCATCAGGAGTGCAGGATATCTATCTAATATTACCTACGGGCGTCCGTGTTCGTCATTTTGAGGTTCATTAACATATAGAAAATGTAAACGATAGAGAGCAGGATAGAAGAGATCAATAACCATCTTTTTCCTATTTTCTATTATGCGAGGTCAACCTGTTTTTAACGGTTGGCCTTTTTTTATTTTTACATGATCCCCATTCAAAAAAAGCAATTATATCACGATATATATTATATAGTGTCATATCATTTGCTGAAGGCAAAGGTGGAGAAAGGAGTCGAATCCGAACTCATTCTTTATCAGGACGGATATGTAAGCTAGAAAAGTAAAGGAAAAGGGGAATCTGCAATGTTACGCTACTTCCGCAATCGAAGTTTGGTTTTCACCAGTTCTGTCCTGATTGCCATCATTTTGTTTGTAATGATCATCCTGATGAGTGTGTTGAATTTCAAACAAAGTCAGCAGGCTTACTACGAAGAAATCAATCAGGTAGGTAAGGCGCTGTCCAATCAGCTTCAGCTCAACCATAAGTGGGTAGAACAGGCGAATCAGCAACTGGAGGCTTCACCTAAGCCAACATCTCCCGAACTCACGTCATTGAAAGAACAACTCGATGCGATGACCGGTGTTGCCTCTATTGCAAATGCTTATATATTCAAATCGGATATTATCGAACGGGATGGGAAACAGATCTTAACGGGGGTGCAAGTCAATCAGGCACTCTACGATCTGGAGATGGTCCCCGGTGTCGAATACGAAATTCCAGAAGTAGTTCAAGATACATATGATCATGTATTCCAGAACGGAACCGCTTTTACAGAATCATACACGGATACTGCAGGGACGTGGGTGACCTATCTAAGCACGATCAAAGATGATACGGGTAAGACGATTGCTATTTTTGGTCTGGATTTGGACGCAGCCCAAGTGAAGCAGGATCAGATGTGGATGTTTTTGTACAGTCTGGGGAGTGGGTTTATCATTGCCGTCATTATGATTATAGTTATGGTCATTCTGGCTCGCATTGTACTTCGACCATTACAGAAGCTGGCAGACGTATCGAAACAGGCAGCAGGCGGCAATCTGACAGTCAGTCTGGATGTGCGCAATAACAATGAGATCGGCCAAACGGCCAACGCATTTAATCATATGCTTGGGGGGCTACAGCAACTGATTACAGGCATACAGTCCACTTCTGCGAGTGTGACCCGCTCAGCTGCGGATCTGCAGATGAGTTCGGAACGTACCACTGAAGCTTCACAAGAGATTACCGAATCGATGCTGCAGGTGTCCTCCGGAGCAGAACAGCAACGACAATCCACGAATGAATGCCAGGAGTCCATCGGCGAGATGGTCATTGGTATCAAACGAATTGCTGACTCATCTCAGGTGGTTGCTGAACTGGCTGCGGATACAACGGATCTCGCTAGCCGAGGGGAGGCAGATATTACAACGATGGTGGATCAGATGCAGAAGATTGAACTTAACATGTCGGGCACGGTCGTAGTTCTTCATGATCTTCAACAACTGAACAGCAGCATCGGTGGAATCATGTCCATGATTCGGGATATTGCGGATCAAACGAGCCTGCTTGCGCTGAATGCTTCCATTGAGGCAGCTAGAGCAGGGGAGACAGGAAGAGGCTTTGCTGTGGTTGCACAGGAGATTCAGAAGCTTTCGAATCGCTCCAAAGAGTCTTCTGATCAGATCGACCAGATCCTTCAAGGTATCCTTAATCATACGGAGAAGGCCGTAACTTCCATTGAAGATTCAGTGGATGTCGCTAAACGAGGAGCAGAGACATCCGTAGTAACGGCAGAAACATTCCGCCAGATTGTCGAATCTATTCAGAAGGTATCGGGACAAGTCTACGAAGTATCCGCCGCCTCCGAGCAAATGTCAGCCAGCAGTGATCAGATTGCTGCTTCTCTGGAGCAATTGGGTGTTGTGGCTTCGGATTCATCCGGTAACGCGAACAAGGCTCGTGCTTCTTCGGAAGAACAACTGGCGCTGATGGAAGAAGTATCAAGTCTTTCTCACGAGCTGAGAAGTTTGGCTTACGAACTGAATCAGGTCATCCAAAGGTTTCAGGTGTAAAAAGAGAAAAACATCGTTACACTGCACCAAGATGCAATGTAACGATGGTTCCAGATGCTTGTGTTGCGGGCACGTCAATCAACCGCTGATTACGACTTCCACGGAAGGGCAAAGACACATCACGCTCTGCTGCAAGGTAACGCCCGTCGATAATCACGTCACATAGCTGTGCAAGCTCTGCTCTTTCCGGGTCGGTGATGAGTTCCTCATATTCGAATCCGGTATAGGCCCATACCGTCAGATCTGGCCTTGCATCCCGAAACTGACGTACCCAACGAGTACATGTTGCTGCTGAGAAAAAGGGGTCACCCCCGCATAACGTCACGCCATCCAGCAACGGATGGTTCGTGACCTCATGCAAAATCTGTTGCTGCCGCTCTTCTGTAAAGGGTTCACCTGCGCGAAAACTCCACGAATCCGGGCTGAAGCAGCCCGGACATGCGTGGCGGCATCCGCTGATAAACAGCACAGCACGAAGGCCGGTTCCTTCATTGACCGATTCGGGAATGTAACCAAACAGATTCACCGGTGTTTCACCCGATCCCGCACTTCGGCCTGCTTCGCAGCATTGAAGCGTACCTTGTAATCTCCTGTCAGATAACCGGTTACACGGCGCAAGCGCTGGAAGTGAACCTCATTTTCGTGAACTTCACATCCCGGACAGGTATCACCGATGACCCCCTCATACCCGCATTCAGGGCAACGATCAATCGGATGATTAATCGAGAAGTAACCGATATCCTGTGCCAGCGCGTACTGTACGATGCGCATAAAGGCTGATGTATTTGCCCGCACATTGCCGTCAAGTTCAACATAAGAGATGGCTCCGGCATTGCACAGAGCGTGGAATGGAGCTTCCAGTTCGATCTTACGGTAGGCAGGAAGGTTATGATAGACCGGAATATGGAATGAATTCGTATAATACTCGCGCTCATTTACACCAGAGATGGGGCCGTAACGTGCCCGGTCTAATTTGGTGAATTTACCGGATAGTCCTTCTGCAGGTGTAGCAAACAATGTAACGTTCAGGTTATGCAGCTCACTCATCCGATCACAGAACTCTCTCATCGTACGGATGACATGCAGTGCTTCGCGATGAACATGCATATCTTGTCCATGATGGCGTCCATACATAGCAGTCATACATTCGGCGAGTCCGATAAATCCAATAGACAACGTGCCGTGTTTCAACAGATCGGCAACCGGCTCATCCGGTTCCAACTTCTCTCCGCCTTCCCATACCCCTTCACGCATCATGAAGTCCGATGATTTGGCAGGCTGTTTCTTCTGAATGGCATACCGATGAAGTAGCCCCTCCACGGCATTGTGCATGATTTTGTCCAGGGCCGCATAGAATCCTTCCCGATCCGCAACAGCCCGATTGTTTTGGCAGATGCCAAACCGAATCCCTAGTTTCACCAGATTGACCGTATTGAAGGACAGGTTCCCTTTACCACTTTGCCGATTCCGGCCAAACCGATCCGCAAGGGTACGTGTGCGACAGCCCATGGTAGCAATGATCGTATCCGGGTCTTCCGGGTGATAATAAGGTAGATTAAACGATGCGTCCACGTTGACAAAGTTAGGATACATCCGCCGTGAAGAACAGGTTACCGCGAGGCGAAACAAGTCATAGTTCGGGTCACCCTGAGCTTGGTTAACCCCTTGTTTGCACTGGAAAATATGCTGTGGAAATACAGGCGTTTCCCCATGTCCGAGGCCACGAATCGTTGCTTCGAGCAGGGAGCGCGACACAAGACGACCCTCAGCTGATGTACACATACCATAGTTTAGCGATGTAAAAGGAATCTGTCCGCCCGCCCGGCTACTCATCGTATTCAGGTTATGTATAAGAGATTCGGCGGCTTGTCCTGTCTCCAGTTCCGTTTCTTCATATGCAAAAGCAAATGCCCGCGGGCATTGCTGCTTCGCTTCGGCGCTGTCCAGATGAAGCTGCTCGTCCGTCAGCAAGGCTTGTTCATCAAAAAGCCGTTGACCTTTGCGGAAATGCTTGATGAAAGAGCGTTGTACGTAAGGCGCCAGATCCCAGTCAATTTTGTTGGCAGATACGCCGCCGTACTGACTGTTTTGCTGTGACTGGAAGATGATCGCGACCAGAGCCATCGCAGACATGATGGTTTGTGGTGTGCGAACCGATCCATTGCCCGTATTGAAGCCGGAAGCCAGCAATCGACTGAATGGAATAAAAATGCAGTTGGTTGTTCCAAGGGCATACTGATCCAGATCGTGAACATACAGATCGCCATTCTCCACCGCATCTGCAAGCACCTCTGGCAATACATGACGCATGGCATGCCATTTGGCTGTCTCCGATCCGAGCCTGCTCATCTTGCCGCTGAAGGAATCTCCATTCAGATTTGCATTCTCCCTCAGCGTATCAGCGTCTTCTGCGCCAATTATACGTCTTCCCAGGTCAGATAACAGATCGGTTGCCGGTGGTGCGGCATGCTCAAGCATAGTCATGTAACGTGCCTCCTAAATGATTTTTGAATAGATTATAATTTGATTAATATATGAGTTATATACTACATGTAGATTTGTATTATCCATTTATAAACTATATGTGGGTTTTTGGGTGTGATTATGATCACACCCCCTGTGAGGTGGAAGGGCATCTTCCGGGATTTGGCGCGGGTTTAAGGTTCCCAAAATTCAAACAGAAGCGTATAATTTCTATTTACCCTGCAAGTATAAACTTATAAGTTAGATACCGTGGATCGAAGCATTTTTTCAGATCTATTCGGTGAAAGAAGAGGTTACAGGCACAGGATGATTCTCTTGTACTTCTGTGGTGTTAAACATATAAGTATAGTTTGTGACAATCGTTCGGATTCCCCGGCATACCCCTGCATGTGAATCAACATTCTGATCGGTGAACTTAATATAGCAGCCAAGACAAACAAAGAGGGGTTGGATCATGGGGACGGTAGAAGGCGTTAACCAAGGCTTCTATGAAAATATTGAAGAAGCAGCGGCCCATATTGTGGACGTATTAAGTGGCATATTAAGAGTGAATACCATCTTCGTAGCCACGAATGACGGAGTGACTAATGTCATTCTGGAAGCCTTCAACCGCAAGGAAGAATTAATTGTCAAAGGGACTGCGCTTCCTTTTATGGAATCCTACTGCAGTCTGGTTCTGAGAGACAATAACAGTGTCGTTACCATTTCGGATACCACCGAACATTCTGTAACACGATTAATGAATGTCACGGATGGATTGGGTAATCGCTTTTTTGTGGGAGTACCTATTGTACGTAGAACAGGTGAATCCTACGGAACGATATGCATAATGGATGATCCAGGGTATAAGATCAGTGAAACCGATATGAAAACACTTAAAGCTATGGCTGTTTTTCTGGGATACGTTGTTGACCTGGAGAGTGCGCTGCACGTTCAGGAACAGAGACTCAGCGATTCAGAACAGTTGCAGGAGAAATTGCAGGCGGAGAAGGAACGTGCCGAATCCGAGGCCATGACCAAGACACAAATGCTCAAACTGATGAGTCATGAGATCCGTAATCCGTTGAACGGCATTTTGGGATTGACGGATCTGATGCGGACACCCGACATGTCGGAGGAACAAGCTGAGTATGTGAATATGATTGAAACGAGCGGTAATATTCTGCTTTCACTGCTCAACAATATGATGAACTTTAATATCAATGAGGCAGGAAAAACGGTTATTCATGATGATCCCTTTGATTTGGTCAGCACTATTGAGAACACCGTCTATCTCTATGCCGGAACAGCCGCAAGCAAAAAGATAGAACTGGGATTAAATCTGAATCTGAATGTATCGCAAGTTTTCATTGGCGATGAGATCAAGATTGGCCAGATGTTAGGCCATGTGATGCAATACGCCATGGATTCTACTCGGGAAGGTGCTGTACTGGTAACAGCAGAGATGAGGGGAGAGGAAGTAGAGGATACAAGCCTTCTCTTGCTACGGGTTAGATACACGGGACAGATGTTATCTGACAACCGCTTGCGAATTTCTACTGCCAAACCGGAAACGATCAGTACGGAAAAACTGATTGGTAGTAATCTGGGACTAGCAGTCAGCCAGAATCTGGCCATTCTGATGCATGGTCGTATTCAGGTAAACAGCCTGCCAGGTGAAGAAGAGTTTCGGATTTCATTGCCATTACGCAGGTATTGGGACTTGCCGCAAATCACAAGTGTGCAGCAACGTTTGAAGGCTAAAAAAGTGCTACTCGCCAAAGATCCTGATATTTTGCAGGGCGTATCCTCCCTGATGCGGAATTGGGAGATGGATGTGCGCATGACTTCGGGTTCAGCCACCGCATGTGAATGGATCAAGGAAGGTTATAAGCCGGATGTGGCTGTTGTAGATCTGGGCTTGCGTGAGGGCATCACAGTCGATTTCGTCATTGCGCTGAAACAGCAGATTGAAGGGCTGCCTGTCATTGTGCTCGTTCCATATGGGATGCATATGGATATTCAGCAGACGGAGGTTTTTGATGCCGTGCTGACAAAGCCAGTTAGACAGACTGAGCTTTTAAATGCACTGAGTATTATTTTGCCATAAAAGAGAAGATGAATTTCTCTACCAAGGTTACAGAAGGCACATCACTCGCGGTGTGCTTTTTTTGCTGTTTTTCCTGAGCTTCTACTTATATGTTTTTCCATTTGTTCAGGTTGGGTTACAATAGGATATGGAACTTAACTTCATCATTTCTACATTCTGAGGAGGACATGCATTCATGGATTATCGCAGGTTAGGTGGAAGCGGACTGAAAGTAAGCGAAATCAGCTTAGGTAGCTGGTTGACGTACGGAGGATATGTGGAACGTGAAAATGCGGTGAAATCAATTGAAACGGCATTTGATGAAGGGATCAACTTTTTCGATACAGCCAACGCCTATGAGCGGGGAGCCGCAGAAGTATTGCTGGGTCAAACATTGAAAGCGTACTCACGGAGTTCTTATGTTCTCGCAACCAAGGTGTTTAACAAAATGGGTGATGGCCCTAACGATCATGGCTTGTCCCGCAAACATATTATGGAGCAGTGCGAGGCCAGCTTGAGACGCCTTGGCACCGATTATGTCGATATCTACTATTGCCATCGTTATCATCAGGAGACACCGATAGAGGAGACCCTTCGTGCACTGGATGATCTGGTGCGTCATGGTAAAGTGTTATATGTAGGTGTGAGCCAGTGGACAGCGGCTCAGATGGAAGCTGCGCTCGGTACAGCAGATCGCTTGTTGCTGGATCGTATTGTCGTGAATCAACCGGTATATAATATGTTTGATCGGTATATTGAGAGCGAGATCATTCCTTTGGGTGAACGTAAAGGCATCGGACAGGTTGTTTATTCACCACTTGCACAAGGTTTGCTGACAGGGAAATATACATCTGTCTCCGATATCCCGGAGAATAGCCGGGCAGCCAAGCTTGGCTGGGATGAAGGGAAAATTAACGCAGATCGCATCGGAAAAGTACGTCAATTAGTCGAAGTTGCAGACAAGCTGGACCTGAAGGTGGGGCAACTGGCACTGGCCTGGATTTTGCGGCAAAATAATGTTTCCAGCGCTCTGGTCGGAGCGAGCCGTCCGGAACAGGTTAAAGAAAATGCTGCAGCTTCTGGAGTTAAGCTGGATGCTGATGTTATTGCAGAGATTGAACAAATTCTGGTCTGACTCCAACTGGTTTTCTATAAAAACTGTAAGAACATCATTGGTTTAATGTATGGGAAAGGGATGTCCCGCTTGCCTTGGTTGAGGCAGGTGAGACATCCCTTTCGTTTCGTCGTTAAGACTAATCATCATCTCAAAATGAATCATTATCTACAACCGTGATATTGCGGGGTGGCAGTGAGCATACCCTGTTGCGTCCCGTATTTTTAGCTTCATATAGCGCACGGTCAGCTTGATCAAACAGGTCGTTGTCATCATGGTCATCACAGTGATCGGGATAAACGGCTACACCAATGGAGATCGTGAGCTTTACGGTCTGCCCGTCTGGCAGGATGAAAAGAGATCGGGCCACAGCTTTCCGCACGGATTCTGCAATAGCCATAGATTGATGATATCCACAATCGAGCAATAGAATTGCAAATTCTTCTCCACCGTTACGGGAAACAAGATCCGTAGAACGGGCATGTTCTACAAGCAATTGCCCAAGTTGCTTCAATACCGAATCTCCGGCAGAGTGACCAAACGTATCATTTACCTTTTTGAATCGATCAATATCAATTACCAGCAAGGAAAGCTTCTGATGATACTGCCTGGCATGTTGAAGCTCAGACTGGAGAGACTGTTCGAATTGCCGCCGATTGCTCAGATCCGTCAGATGGTCTGTGGAGGCTCGTCGTTCTAGCAGAAATAACATCTCGTTGGATCTATTAATAAATTCCGCGATGAAATATATGAAAAGACCGCCAGCAAAGGCTATAGTCATCTGTATGGGATATACTTTCATCAATGTATTCATGCTGGGCGTGTTCATTAGCAGTACGATAAATATCATAGTCATGCCTAAGAGATTCATGGTAATAATCTTGGTTAATCTGGACCACGAAGCGTAGGCAAAATACACACCAGCCAGCCCGAGTAGGATCATAATAAATGCTGCATCAATGGCTGCTGAGGTAATACCAAACATAACGATTCGAAGGATCGCAATGATGATTCCGGTGATGACCGAAGCGAGCCCACCAAGATATACGGCTGCAGTTACGATAGCCAAATGCCGCAGATCCACAATGGTAGTGTCATTGATATGGAAAGAATAATTCATAAGCACTGTACCGTATAGACCGAATAAAAAGCCACCGATTAGCTGAACGCGAAGCGAGGGAAAAGGCAAACGAATGCTGTAGTATTTGGTGATGATTCCTGACAGGTACAGAAAGGAAATGATCACACAGAGATTGACAAAAAACGTGCTTAACAACCAGCATCCCCCCCTTTTACGCACATCCCTCTATTTTATCTGAAAATCAGTGTGGGGGCGAACCATATAATCCCAAATGTTTGAAGGGTTTGGTTTTAATGCGCTATAAAATTCTAAAACGTAGCCGTACGGGACAATATTGACTTCCCTATGCATTAAGATTTATACTTAATCTAAATCAAAATTCTTTTGATATGTAAAAGCTAAAGCGAACAAATATGTTCGAGAGGTATATACATTTGAAAAATAGAAAAAAGGGGACTTGGTTGTGAAAACGTTAAATCTGACAATACAACGGCAAGCCGTGTATGATGTCGTACGTAAATCAGAAGACCATCCAACGGCTGCGGATGTAATGAATCGCTTGGTGGAACAGGGGTACAATCTGGCTTATGGCACTGTATACAATTCTCTTCGCTATTTAACAGACAAAGAGTTGATCAGGGAGCTTAAACTTGGCGAAACAGCAAGCCGATATGACGCCCGGATGGATGATCACCAGCATATTATGTGTGAAGTATGCGGTAAAGTGGACGAGGTGATGACAGAAGTTCCTCCCCAATGGATGAAGCAGGTAGCGGCAGAGACCGGTTATTCAATAGATCATGCACATGTGGTATTTGGAGGTGTCTGCGGGGAATGCAAAACCAAACGGGTCAAGTAAAAGTGAAATGGTCAGGCCGCCGTTTGCCACTTCGGGTCAAACCTGCGCTGGCAGATTCAGGAACGGCACCTCTCGTGGACAACTGCCCGATTACCAGACGTGTCATTCTGATCAGCCCGATGCCGGGTCAGGTGCATGAGCTGGTGAAGGCTCTGACAGATAGTTGCTTTGACGTACTTGTGTTCCATCGTTGGGAACCGGATCTCCATGAACGCCTTGTTTTTGATCTACTGATCTATGACCTCTCGGTTGCCGGAACGATTGATGCATTTACGGGAATCCACAGCCGGTTGAACCGCGAGGCGGAAAAAACGACACCATGTCTCTACCTGGTGGGGGAGAAGATGATTGGCAGTGCAAGCGGACCGATGCTTCAGGAGGAGTTGCTTGTATGGCCTGCACGTCCGCAGGAGGCACTTTACCGTGTACAGCGCATGATTGGAAGTAGTCCTGTAATGCCTAAGCGAGCTTTTTTACCTGAAGAGGGACAGCGAATCGGATTCAAAGACTTGGTGCTGGATCGGGAGCGCATGAGCGTGCAACGTGATCAGGATCGCATTCACTTGACCAAGACGGAGTATGATCTGCTACTCAAGCTGATTGATGCCAAAGGTGCAGTCATCTCGCGTGAAGAGATGCTTAGTGATATTTGGGAGACTGATTTTACAGGTGGAAGCAATGTGGTGGATGTGCATATCAAAAGCTTGCGCAAAAAATTGGGCGATAATGCCTCTTCGCCGCAATATATCGTTACGGTAAGAGGCGTGGGCTATCGATTGGCGGATTAATAGTATCCTATTAAGTTGAACTAAAGATTTTACACCAACTTATATAGATACAAGAATGGCCTCACGTAGTGTATTGCGATTTTGGGAATATGTGCTCAGGATTATCTTGTTAGCGATTCAGATAAGGCGTAGATCGTTTATTAAATGATCTATGCCTTATCTTATTTTCCGGTGTCATATGCAACCTCTTTCGTATGCTTCATGTTTCATTCATCTTTAGCGTAACAACCTCATCTGAACCTCATACGAACCTCATGCAGTAGATAGATGGGACATGTTAGAATGATTTTAACAGTTAGATCAAGTCTAAATGTATATTTGAGCGAACAACGAATATGAATGGAATTAGTAGATAGATACAGCAGACATGAGACCCATTATAAGGAGGACGACAGGATGACAGATCGTTTGACAACTAACCAGGGAGCACCGGTAGGAGATAACCAGAATTCACGCACAGCAGGTAGAAGAGGGCCAACCTTGTTGGAGGATTACCACCTGATCGAGAAAATCGCTCATTTTGACCGTGAGCGCATTCCTGAACGGGTTGTGCATGCAAGAGGCGCAGGAGCACATGGGGTGTTCAAGCTGGAGCAGAGCATGAAGGCATATACGTCAGCCGATTTCCTGCAAGAGCCGGGCACAGAAACGGATGTGTTCGTACGATTTTCAACTGTAATTCATGGTACGGGTTCTCCTGAGACCGCACGTGACCCTCGCGGGTTTGCTGTTAAATTCTATACACGTGAAGGCAACTACGACATTGTGGGTAACCATCTGCCTGTTTTCTTCATTCGGGATGCCATTAAATTTCCGGATATGGTGCATTCTCTCAAACCGGCTCCAGATACCAACATTCAAGATCCGGCGCGATATTGGGATTTCATGACCCTCTCCCCGGAATCAACTCATATGATGACTTGGCTGTTCTCGAATCTGGGCATTCCGGCCAACTATCGGGAGATGGATGGATTCGGAGTACACGCATTCAAATGGATCAATGACCAAGGTGAAGTACACTATGTGAAATACAAATGGGAATCAGCGCAGGGTGCTCGTGGCCTTTCTCGTAAGGAAGCTTCCGAAGTTCAGGGACAGGATTTTAACCACGCAACGCGAGACTTGCATGAACATATCAAAAACGGAGAATATCCGCAGTGGAAGCTGCAAGTGCAGCTGCTGAAGCCGGAACAGATGGATGATTTCTCCTTCGATCCGCTGGACCCAACGAAAACATGGCCTGAGGATGTACTACCGTTCCAGACAGTAGGGACGATGACATTGAATCGTAATCCTCAGAATTTCTTCGCAGAAGTGGAGCAGGTCGCATTTTCACCAAGTGCTGTTGTGCCAGGCATTGAACCGTCTGAGGATAAATTGTTGCAGGGTCGTCTGTTTTCTTACCCGGATACACAGCGGCACCGTCTTGGACCTAACTATCTCCAAATTCCAGTGAATTGCCCGTATGCACCTGTGCGCAATCATCAGCGTGATGGGCTCATGAACGTGAACCAGGACCCATCTCCAGTAAACTATGAGCCTAACAGCTCAGGTAACAGTCCACAGGAAGATCCGGCTTATCGGGAAACCCAGGTTCCATTACAGGGGCATGTCACACGGGAAAAGATTGAGAAAACGGATGATTACACGCAGGCAGGAGAGCTGTTCCGTTCCTTCACACCAGAAGAGCAGCATCATCTGCTGGATAATCTGACGAATGATCTCAAAGCCGTACCGGTAGATATCCAGATGCGAGCATTATGCCACTTCTTCCGGGCTGACGGACAGCTGGGTGGACGACTGGCTCATGGCTTGGGTGTAGATATCTCTGGGCATATGCCAAAATAAAGTGAGATTATCTGTCGACGCGGGAACTTCCCGCATCTCGCACAAGCGAATAGCTGGTCTTTTATGCCAGCTTGGAAAGGTCATGATACGAACCGGGTATGACTGCAATTTTGCAGAATTGCCCGGTTTTCTTATGTACTTTTATACACAAATGAAAAACATTTTTACAAATCATTTACATAAAATACCTGACATAGAGGTTGACTTCTCATTTCTGGACACTACAATGGGTAGTGTGAGGGGTGTCAGAATATGAGAATACTCAATTTTAAAGTGGGCGAGCGAGGACTGAATCGTTTTTTTGGACCACTTGAGGCCAAGATTATGGAAGTATTGTGGGCTCGTCCCGGCAGCAGCATCCGTGAAGTACAGACGGCACTGGAACAAGACAAAGACGTAAATTTCAATACGGTTATGACTGTGATGAATCGGTTGGTGGATAAGGGATTACTCGGCAAAACACAGAAGGGCCGCACATCGCTGTACCGGCCGGTACAAAGCAGGGAGGACTTTATGAACGATCAATCCAAGGAACTGTCCCAGGAATTGGTGGACGAATTCGGGACACTAGCAGTGAATCACATGCTGGATGCGTTAGATGAAGCCGATGAAGGCTTGATTGAACGGCTCGAAATGAAGATTAAGCAATGGAAAAAGGATAACGATTAAGATGTGGAAGACCCGTTCCAAGATTTTGTTCACCGTCGGGTTGGGTATTCCGGTACTCGTGCTCATGCAGATGTTCATGTATGCGATGTATAAAATATTTGGATGGGACATCCGGTTGAATCTGCTATGGCTATGCAATCACTGGATGAGTCGTATGGGGTGGATGTCTGTAGGTCAGTTCCTGTTGCTTCTGGTTTTGCTGACTTTTGCTGGTACAAGCTGGATGATGATTAGACGAATTGTCCAGACGCGTGCCGCAGTAACCAAGCTCCGCTCCATGGAGATTCGCGCTTGGTCGGAAGAATTGACTGCAAGATACAGACATCTTAAGAAACCCCGATTTCTTGTTGTGGGCAAACCTTCTCCGGTTGCGTTTACCATTGGGCTGTGGCGACCTTGTATTGTGCTTTCCACTGGCCTGCTCCGTATGCTGGATTCGGATGAAGAGAAGGCTGTCGTGTATCATGAGGTTCACCATTTGTGGCACCGAGATCCACTGAAAACAACGCTGCTCTCGGTATTTGCTACGATGATGCCGTATATTCCTGTGCTGAAGCATACGTCACAGCAATATCGCATCGTCAGAGAGATTTTAGCAGATAACGAAGCGATTGAACGTACGGGGAATGCCGCAGGTATTGGCAGTGCACTCTTGAAACTGCTTCGGACATGCACACCATCTGGGGAGGGAAGAGCGATGACAATTCAGTCCTCATTTGCCGATACGTCGGTAAATGTGCGTATTTCCCGTCTGCTCGACCCTGAACGTGATGTTACACTACGCTTACCGCGATATGCCATTCTAATCTCTGTAACGGTGTTTCTGCTGCTGTCTGTTCTGTTTGTATGGTCGATCGGATAGAAAACGACCATGAACCAAGCAATGCATCCGGACTAAAATTATGAATGAAATGGGGAGATGTATGATGAATAACAAAACCATTGAAATTGGACTTTTTTTCTCAAGGATTATGATTGGTCTCATTTTTCTATTACATGGCTGGAGTAAATTCGAGGGTGGAATTAGCGGTACGGTTGGTTTTTTTGAAAGTATAGGGATTCCCGGTTTTATGGCGTCTGTTGTTGCTGTCATTGAACTGGCAGGTGGTGCGGCCATGATCCTGGGTCTGGGTACACGTGTATTTGCCTTGCTGTTCATCGCGGTTATGGTCGGCGCACTGTTCACAGCCAAGGCAGGGCAACCGTTTTTGATGGGAACAGAGTTCGATTACATGCTGATGGCAGGATCATTGACTCTTCTCCTGACTGGCAGCCGCTTTTTGGCGCTGGATTATCTGTTTAACCGGCAAGGAGCTACACGTCAGAACAGCCAAAATGTGAGTGCCTGATCTGCATCAGGGAGGAAAGCGACATAACAGGATGAGTATAATCAAAGCATAATATAACGATTCATAGAAAAGTGTAACGGAAAGTGTTAAAGCGCAGGAATACGCCTGCGGCCAAGCTCTTTGCTTGCCAGTCCGACGAGGTAACGGTGATTGCCGGATCGAGCTGACAGGTAAAGAGCTTTTTGGTTTGAAGGAAGGAGCGTCACTTTTTGGCTTGGACGTATTACCTTAACATTTGATATAATGAGAATAAGTATGCTACTAAGAAAAAATAAGAGGGATCTACACGAACCATAACAGATTTGAGGAGGTTACGCGATATGATTAAGGTTATTCCATCCGAAGCACGTTCCAGCTTTGACCGTGGCTGGTTGCGGGGCAGTCACAGCTTTTCCTTTGGGGAGTACCAGGACCCGTACAACACTGCTTTTGGACCCATGCGGGTAGCCAATGATGATGTCATCGCACCAGGTCGCGGCTTTGGGGCACATCCACACAGTGATATGGAGATTGTATCCATCGTGCTGAATGGCAAGCTGAGACATGAAGATAGTCTGGGCAATGTTGCCGTAACAGGCTTTGGTAGCATTCAGCGCATGTCAGCAGGAAGCGGCGTCATTCATACAGAGCATAATGCCTCAGATACCGAGGAAGTAAGGCTTCTCCAGCTGTGGTTTATGCCACATACGAAAGGGTTACAGCCATCCTACGAAACGACTTCGTATGATATAACTGCTCTGGAAGGCGCTCTTGTGCCTGTAGTATCATCCGATGGTGGGCCGCGGGTTGCCACGGTTCATCAAGACATGACGATTTACCTTGGGCGGTTATCCAAGGGCAAGACGCTTGATTTTGAACAGAACGAAGGTCGCCGCATGTACATTTTCTCCATTGAGGGCAAGCTTGGCCTGCAGAATGAACATGTGCTCCATACAGGAGATACCGCACGCGTGGAGCAGACTTCTTCCATGAAGCTGGAAGGGCATGAGGATACGTTTTATATGTTGATTGATTTGCCTTAATAAAAATAAGAACTCCCACTCCAAGATCAAAGGAGGAACGATACGTATGGCACAGCAGGAATGGTTTATGGTAAAACATGGGGTCACCGGGCGTGGGCTGGCGAATAGCAAGACGGATGCAGCCTTGTCTTATCGCTTTCAGCAGGAAGGAACAGGTTACCTGTTCACTGTATCGGGACTTGATGAGCAGACTGCCTTGAAGATTATTGAGCTGAGACAGGAATTAAACGTATTCCGTTTCGTACAGCGCAAAGACCGTCCTCTGACAAAGCACTGGTATTATGTTGACGGCGACCGCGTAAAATATGACAGCGAGCGGCATACACTCACCATCTATGCCAAGTCGGAAATTCAATATATACCTGATGATTATTTTGCTGACTAACCGAACAGAGATAAGTGTATGATCTAAGCTTGTTATTCTGTTCATGGTGTAAGTTATTGATTTAACACGTATGGTTCAGTTTTCAAGTTGATCGTTTCGATTGTTAAGTCTTCCCTTGAGGGAGGCTTTTTTTTTGTAAAAAAAGACCACATAATTCCCTGCCTTCTGGCACAAGCTACCTTGTATAAAAACCAAGAATGGAGGGGCGGCATATGGCAGATAAATCATCAAAAGGTAGCGAAAAGACCAAGACTTCAGCATCAACGACTGACAGTAGCAAATATGTACCCTTGGGACTGCCGTCCCCACCTATTCTGAAACAACCGATCAGTGCCATACATACAACTCAAATTCAGGCGTTAAAAGAAATCTTCTCGAACTCTTCGGATGTCGTGTTCCGCAACGTGATGATCACACCGGAGGTTCAGGGGCTTCTCGTGTATGTTGAGGGGATAGTGAATTCGGCGGATATTCAGGAGCATATGCTACGCCCGCTTATTCGAGGGCTGATCCAGCAACGTACTGACGAGCCGGATGTGCCGATTGATGATACACGAATTGAATTAACGCAGGTCAAGCGAGTTCAGACCTGGGCTGCTGCGACCGAGGGCGTGCTCGCCTCATCGGCGTTACTGGTTATGGACGGAGAAGCCGAAGCATGGCTATTCAACGTGAAAGGTGGGGTGCGGAGAGGCGTAGAGGAGCCGCAGACGGAGTCGGTCATTCGGGGGCCGCGTGAAGGATTTACCGAGACGCTACGCATGAATACAGCTTTACTTCGTTTCAAGCTGAAGACACCTGCACTCAAAATGGTAAGTATGACGCTGGGCTCCGACACCAAAACGGATGTGGTTTTGGCCTATCTGGAAGGGATTGCTGATCCCCAATTAATTCAGGATGTCAAAGAACGTCTGGAGAAGATTGAAATCGACGGTATTCTGGAGAGCGGTTATATCGAGGAGCTCATTGAGGATAACCCGAACTCCCCGTTTCCACAGATGCACTATTCGGAGCGCCCGGATACAGTTGCCGCAAATTTGCTGGAAGGTCGATTTTCTATCATGGTGGACGGAACGCCGTTTGCATTGATTGCTCCCGTGACGATGTGGCAGATGTTACAGGCTAGTGAGGATTATTATGAGCGGTTCTTCATTACCAATTTGATTCGTTGGATACGTTTTTTGTTTGTGTTTATTGCTTTGTTCCTGCCAGCATTGTATATCGCCATTACGACCTTTCATCAGGACATGCTTCCAACTACATTGATTCTCAGTATTGCCGGTGCCCGCGAAGCCATCCCTTTCCCGGCACTCATTGAAGCGCTCATTATGGAATTATCCTTTGAAGCGCTGCGGGAGGCAGGGGTCAGGTTACCCAAAACGGTGGGGCAAGCGGTCAGTATCCTCGGTGCCCTTGTGATTGGTCAAGCTGCCGTGCAGGCAGGTATCGTCTCTGCCCCAATGGTTATTATCGTATCGATGACGGGGATTGCATCCTTCACGATTCCGCGCTTTAACTTTGCCATTACCGTAAGGCTGTTACGGTTTCCGATCATGCTTCTGGCAGGCATGCTGGGATTATACGGCATCGTGATTGGTCTAGTGCTGATTTCTGTACATCTGACACAGATGACTTCTTTTGGTGTACCTTATCTGTCAGGGGTGAGTCCATACCATAAGAAGGATACCAAAGATATTTTGGTCCGGGTGCCTTGGTGGAAAATGATCAATCGTCCTTCGACCGTGCACCGGGATCGCAAACGTATGACCAGAGATATCAATGGTTCGCCGGAAGCAGAGGAAGGATGGTGATTCCATGAAGTTTTTGATTAAATATAGAGCTGTCATTTCGTTGATTTTGTGTACATCTCTGCTTACAGGTTGCTGGGATCGCGAAGAGATTAATGATGTCGCCTTTGTCATCGGTATTGCTGCTGATAAAGAAGGTGATGAATACCGATCCAGTCTGCAGATTGCCCTTCCTGGACAGTCTGGAGCCTCGGGAAGTGAAGGGGGCGGGGGCGGTACAAATGGTGACAAGCCATGGTTTATCCTCTCCAACACGGATCGAACTTTACGCGGGACTACGCTTAAGGGTCAGAAGTCACTCTCTCGCCGTATTTATTATGCACATCGCCGTACCATCCTTATTGGGGAAGAACTGGCACGTGACGGTGTTGCCCCGATGCTAGATCTGTTCACCCGATATCCCCTAAATCGGTTATCGGCACTTCCTGTTGTCACCAGAGGTGAGGCACACAAGGTCATGGACACGGATGCGCCGATTGAGAAGTTCCCTTCGGAGATGGTACGAGAACTATGTTTTCTTAATATGAGGAATCCAAGATCCCTTAAAACGTTTATAGACTCCATTCTAGACGAAGGGGTTGATCCTTTTCTGCCGATCGCATCCGTTTCGGACAGTGTACCTGAGGGTTGGAAAGGTGCTGTGACCAATATCAAACTGGACGGCTTGGCTATTTTCAAAAAAGACAAGTTGGTGGGCATGATGGACAAGGCTCCGGCCGATGCATTAATTCTTGCCATGGGTGAAGCCAATGAACCCGAAGTCATGATTAAAGCTCCGCGCGGCAAAGGAGATATGTTTATCAAGTTAAACGAGAACAATTCCTCCCTTCATCCCAAGATTGTGAATGGCAAAGTGAGTGTGACCATTCAGATGTATGCCAAGGGAGTGCTTGTGGACAATGAATCGGATTATGGTGACAGGCGCGAGAAGGAAATTTTAAATCTGAATGAAGCCGTGCACCGGAAGATCAAAGAGGATATTGAGGAAGGTGTAAGGCTGGTTCAGAAGAAATTCAAAGCAGACATTATCGGCATCGGCCGTTCCATCCATAGGCAGTTACCCAAGGAATGGGACAAGATTAAAGATCGCTGGGAGGTTCTCTATCCGGAGGTTCAAGTAACTGTGGACCCGCATGTCATTATTGAGAATGTCGGTATTGTCAATAAACCGATTGGAGTCGTAGAGGAGGACATCATACATGATTAAACCGCTACTGTTTACCTATCTGGCAATGGTAATCGGGGTGCTGATTATGGATTTCAGGCATCTGAAACAAGCGGCCTCCATTAATCGCTGGCTGTCTTATGGAATCATTGCGCTTGGAACAGGCCTCTGGCTCTACGTTACGACGCTGAACAAAACCGTATTCCTATCGGTATGGATGAGTCATATTATTCAACGTCTGCTGCCAATGCCTTGAGGATGTGGCATATGTAATCTTGATATGCAAGAAACAGGTACGGAAGGAGGGGCAGGATGATTCAGAAGGTAACGCACAGGCAAATGATCTTGATGCTCATGCTGCTTAGTATTACGGGTACACTGCTACAACCTCATGCACAAGCCATTTATTATGCAGAACAGCATGCCTATCTTTGTTACATACCCGTTGTTCTGATTATGTTTACATCGATGTGGCTGCTCAGCCGTGTCCAGCGGCGTTTTCCGGACAAGGATCTGTTTGAATCATTAGTGACACGATTTCCCTTTCTGGGAAGATTGGCCGGATTGATGTACATTGCGTTTTTCTTCTTTGTATTCGCGAGAGATATTCGGCTAACAGGGGATTATGTAAGTATCACATTGTTGGAAACAACACCAATATCGATTATCGTGCTCTCTCTGCTTGTCATGGCTATATTTATCGTGCGAGGAGGGCTAGGTTCCCTGATTGGCATGGTGGAGTTATATGTAGCGCTTTTTCTGTTAAACTCCATGATTGTGCCGTTTATGCTAATTCAGCAGATCAATCTGGATAACCTGAAGCCCTATTTCGATGTTGACCTGGCGGGTGTGGGCAGGGGGAGCTGGTATCTCTTTTCGTTTTATGGAGAGATGATTTTTCTGCCCTTTATCGTAAGGGGGAGTGACTTTCGAGTAAAGTCCATTGTCACAGGCAACATCGTCACGGCTCTATTGATGATGCTTATTGTCGTGGAAACGATCACCTCCATCGGTGTACCCATTGCTTCAAGACTTGTATATCCATCGTATGAGCTGGCAAGACAGCTGCAGATTAGTGACTTTCTAGACCGATTCGATCTGGCGCTTGCGGCAGCAACTTTGCCTTGTATTATTACCAAGATTGCGTTTGACCTGTATTTAGTGTGCTGGGGGTTGAAACGCATGATTCCCAAAGTGTCTGGTAAAGTACTGACCGGACCCATTGCGTTGCTGGGTTTTGTATGTGCGTTCTGGTTTTTCCGCAATGCAATTCAGCTGAATCGATTTACACGGGAATGGACATGGGTTGCCATTGTATTTGAGGTGCTGTTTCCAATCGTATTCTTTCTATTTCTTCGTCCGCGCAAAAAGGAGGCTGGGCATGCACCGAACTCTGAATCGGGAGATAGGGCCTCGAGAGGCAAACAGCAGGAAGGTGAACAGAAGCAGGAGCAGGCATCTGGTGAATCAGATCAAACTGAAGGGAAGTCCGAAGAGAAGTCTGGTGATAAGTCAGCGGAAAAGTCCATAGAGAAGAAAGGTAAAACATCACCTGGCGGCGGAAATTTGCAGCCTTCCTGATGCAAACCATAAAAAATCGTTATAGCTAAAGAGGCCGGAAAGCAAGCAGACATGGTTTCCCTCCGCAGAAGTACCCTGTATACTGTAGTCAGATTGATGAACTTTCGGCTTCTTAAACGGGGGGGAACATGGATGGCTCAACATTTGGCAGGGGTACGTGTGGCATTAACCGGACCGAGAAAGTCCAAAGAGATGTCTCTTTTGGTAGAGAAAATGGGAGGAATCCCGCTTGTGCGTCCTGCACAAGGCACGGTATTTTTGGATGACCGTAACATTCGGGATGGACTGGTTTCCTGGATTTCTGATCCGCCGGATTGGGCAGTGTTTACGACGGGCATGGGACTGGATGCTTTGTTCGACATGGCTGAGGACATGGATGTAGCCGGACAACTTCGGAATGTCTTGGCTGAATCGTGTATTGCAGCCCGAGGGTACAAAACGGTAAATGCGTTAAAAAAGCTGAAGCTAACAACTCTGGTACGAGATGATGATGGTAGTACGGACGGTTTGATTCGGGAATTTGGCTCGCATGATCTGGCAGGCAAAAAAGTGATGTTACAGTTGCATGGGGAAACGGCTCCCAAACTGGTTCGCTGGTTCGAAGAACAAGGAGCTGTTGTGCGGCAGGTATTGCCGTATCGTCACGTGCCGCCTGAGGAGGCAGAACTGGAGCAACTGCTAAATGAAATCATTCAGCATAAGCTGGAGGCTGTAGCTTTTACAAGCGGGCCGCAGGTTCGATTCTTGACGGAATATGCAACTTCCCAAGGCAAGCTGCAGCAGATGCTGACGGCTTTCAAAGAAGGTGTAGTCCCAGCCTCGGTTGGTAAAGTTACGGCGAATGCCATGCGTGAGGAAGGTATCGAAGCGCTGGTTGTGCCGGAAGAGGAGAAGATGGGAGCGCTCATCGTTGAACTGGGACGTTATTTTGCCGCGAATCCGGTGGGTGTCCGGGAAGATTAATAAGAGAGCAATCACAGGGCAAGAGTAGCTGTGTAAAGAATAGCAGACGCAATTCGTACCCAGAGGAGTATTAAGTTTAGAAGGAATCACATCAGTTATATGGATGGATATATAAAGGTTCTGATCCGTTATCGGATCGGGACCTTTTTTTCATTTTTATCCAAAATTAATGTTTAGGACAATCTTGAGAAGCGTGGACATTATTTCCTGACCGATGGTATGATGAAGACAATATGAAAGCAGCAAGGTGCTCTTGCATAAAGCAAGAGGTAACAGGGAATCGGGTGCAAGTCCCGAGCGGTCCCGCCACTGTAATGGTAAAGCGTTTTCCATGAAAGTCACTCGGTATACCGGGGAAGACAGGAAAGAACGCTAATGATCCAGAGCCAGGAGACCTACCTTGCATGTGTCACCAAACCCTTCGCGGAAAGGAGTGGTGTACGATAAGTTCGGGAAAGGGACAAACCGTGGTTTGTACTGTGCGGCTCTATTTGGGCTGTTCTGGCTGCTTGTAATTCCTTATTATGGAATATTACAGGCCAGGTTTCCTGAGTGTAAGTACATGCGTATCTCATCCGTGATTAGGATGGGATTTTTTTGTTTTTTCGGACAGGAACGAAGTTGCCGAGTTGAGCAGAAGAAATGATGTTTTACAGGGCTATAAACGAGAGAGACACATCTGTATCGGGGAACTTTTGGGATAAACAAGGTTGGGGCATTAATCGTATGACAAGTGGAGTGAGGGGGAAAACGGGATGCAAAAGCAAGGCAAGTTGCTGATCATCGGTTTCGGTCCAGGTGCGATGGAGCACATAACGAAACGGGCGCTGGATGCATTGCAGGAAAGCGAGGTCATCATTGGATATAACACCTATGTGGATCTGATCCGGCCTTTGTTGAATGGACAAGCCATTGTGCGTACAGGCATGACGGAGGAAGTCAGTCGGGCACAGGAAGCGGTAAGACAAGCGGAAGCAGGCCACATTGTTGCCGTAATCTCCAGTGGGGATGCCGGGGTATACGGTATGGCGGGGCTTGTATATGAGGTGCTGATCGAGCAAGGCTGGAAGCCGGATACAGGCGTAGCTGTCGAGGTTATTCCTGGCGTGTCCGCTATTCAATCGTGTGCGTCCTTGCTTGGTGCGCCGGTTATGCATGACGCGTGTACGATCAGCCTCAGCGACCATCTGACACCTTGGGAAACGATCATTCGCCGGGTTGAAGCGGCAGCGGCGGCTGATTTTGTCATTGCTTTGTATAATCCACGCAGTGGACGGCGTACACGCCAGATTGTAGAGACGCAGGAGATGTTGCTGCGTTACCGTGATCCGAAGACACCGGTTGGCCTGGTCAAGAGTGCGTACCGGGAACGCCAGGACGTGGTCATGACCACGCTGGAAGATATGCTGAATTACGATATCGGTATGTTAACGACCGTGATTATCGGCAATTCCTCGACCATGATGTACGAAGGACTCATGGTCACCCCGCGCGGATATCAGCGGAAATATACGCTGAACTCCGCGGAACAGCCGCTCAGGCCCCATGAGCGGCTACGCACCGAAGCCGAGCCATGGTCGCTCGGCGCACAAGAAGCCCGCGCTGCCGCCTCCGGCGAGGCAGCGGGCAATGGCACGGCCCGCGATGCGCAGGCCGTGCCACCGGCGGAGCCAGCCCTGCGCGGCGCCAGCGCCGGAGCGGGCACGGCTCCGCAAGGGCAGCCGCCCGCAAGCGCATGGGCGGCGACCCCGCCTGCGGCAAGCCCGGCGAGCGGTGCTGGCAC